>JBBIJZ010000051.1:0-29111 GCA_037445715.1 Verrucomicrobiales bacterium
CCGGGCTTTCGGATTTCGGCGAGTTGGTTTCGCTTGGGCCGGCTGGAAGCCGGCGATACGGCAGGCTGGAAGCCTGCGCTACGACCCGGTCATGAAGCGCAACGATCTCGGGACCCAACGCCGAGGCGCGCTCCGGCGTTGTCCAGTCGGCTTGAGGCTTGTCGGCGGGACGGGCCGGGACCAGATTGAGGCGCCCAAGCGTGAGCACGGGTTTACCTGCCAGCCCCAAGGGTGAGCCTTCCACCACGGCGGGGCGTGATCCCTGTCTGGTCCGGGCGGTGTCGGAAGCCCTGGCCGGTGAGCCGGCCCTGGAGGCGGTGACCATCCACCGCGTCGAGCGCACGGTGTCCCTGGCCACGCTGGGGCGGGTGGACGCGCCGGCACTGGATGGCGGTTGCGGGAGACGTTGGAGGGGATCTGAGCGCCCGGGAGTGTCGGGGCCTGTCAATTGCTGGCCGGGGCACCGGATTGCGAGCCGTGCGTCGTGGCGGACGCGGGGGCGTGCGCGGCCAATCAGGCGGCACCCCGGTCCGACGCGGTCGCCCGCCGATGCGCCGGTGTTTCGGCCGGCGCTTCGGCGACCGCGGGCGACTCCTCCCCGGCCGGACTCAGCCCCACTTCCCGCAGGGCGCGACCCGTGTGACTGGCCGGACAGGCCGCCACCACCTCCGGCGGGCCGCACACCACCACCCGCCCGCCCTCAGCGCCGGCCTCCGGTCCCAGGTCAATCACCCAGTCCGCGCACTTGATGACCTCGAGGTTGTGCTCGATGACCACCACCGAATGCCCTGCGTCCACCAGCCGCTGAAACACCCCCAGCAACACCCGCACGTCCTCGAAATGCAGCCCGGTGGTGGGCTCGTCGAAAAGGAACAGCGTGGGCCGGGCCGCGGCACCCTGCGCGGCGGCCCGCAGCCCGTGGAGCTCGCCCCCATGCTCGGCCAGGTGCGCCGCCAGCTTGAGTCGCTGGCACTCGCCGCCGGAAAGCGTGTTCAACGGCTGGCCCAACCGCAGGTAGCCGAGTCCCACCTCAAGCAGCACCCGGAGCTTGGCCGCCGCCCGCCGGGCCGCGCGCATCTCCCCGAAACCGCCCAGCCAGGCCTGAACTTCTTCGACCGTGGCCTCGAGCACCTCCGCAATGGACCAGGCCGGAAAGTTGGGCGAGCGGTCGGCCGCCCGGCCCACCCCGCGCGCGGCCGCCCGCGGGTCACGGACCGTGGACTCCGGATTCCGGGCCGGGGCCTCGCCACCCCCCTCGCCCGTCGCCGGCCGGATGCGGACCTCGAGAATGTGCGGCCGGTACCGCCGGCCGTCACAGTCCGGACAGCGAATGAACACGTCGCTGAGGAACTGCATTTCGATCTGCTCGAAACCCGCGCCCCGGCAGCGCTCGCACTGGCCCTGGGCGGAGTTGAAACTGAAGGCGCTGGCGTTCAACCCGCGCTGGCGGGCCGCCTCGCTCGCGGCAAACAGCTCGCGCAGGTCGTCAAACGCACCCACGTACACGGCCGGATTCGAGCGCGGCGTGCGGCCCAGCGGCGCCTGGTCCACCAACGCCACGCGGCCCAGCACTTCCCATCCGGCCAGCGCCAGCTCCGTCGCGGCGGGGCGGCTCGGGATTTCGTCGTCCTCCCCGTCCGTGTCGCCGGTTTCCTCGAGCCGGTCTCCGGCGGGCGCCGCTTCCCCGGGGCCGCCCAACCGCTCCCGCAGGGCCGGGTAAAGCACCTCGCGGATCAACGTGGATTTGCCCGAGCCGCTCACGCCGGTCACGCACACCAGCCGGCCCAACGGCAGGTCCACGGCCAGGTCGCGCAGGTTGTGGCGGGTGACGCCGGTCAGCGACAACCAGGTCGCCGGCTCGCGGCGGGCGGGGGGGGCGGACCAACGCACGGGCCGGCGGGGTGGGATTTCGATGCGGCGGCGCCCGCTCAGGTACTGACCGGTGAGCGAGGCGCGGCAGCGACAGACCTGCCGGTACGTGCCCTGACAAACCACCTGCCCGCCGGTTTCGCCGTGGCCGGGGCCCAGGTCCACAATCCGGTCCGCCGCGCGCATCACCGCCGGCTCGTGCTCGACCACGACCACGGTGTTGCCGGCGTCGCGCAGCCGTTCCAGCAGGCGCACCAGCCGGAGGGTGTCGCGCGGGTGCAGGCCCACGGTCGGTTCGTCCAGGACAAAGAGTGTGTTGACCAGGCGCGTGCCCAGGCAGGTGGTGAGGTTTACGCGCTCGGTTTCGCCGCCGGACAACGTGCGCGTGGGCCGGTCCAGCGTGAGGTAACCCAGGCCGATTTCGACCAGGTACCCGAGCCGCGCGCGCACCTCCGCCAGCGCGTAATCCAGCGGGTCGCGCGCCGCCCGCCGGCCCGGCACCGCGCCGGTCCGGGACCGCCAGAGCGCGTCCACGACGCGCCAGGCCTCGCGCAGGGGCAGGGCGTAAAACTCGGCCAGATTCAGCGAGGCCGGCAGCCGCAGGGGCGCGCCGGGATCGTCGCCGGCGCCGTCCCGGGCGAGGTTTTGCAGGGGCAACCGGTACAGCAAGGCCTCGGGCTTGAGCCGCCGGCCGCCGCAGTCCGGGCAGGGGGTGTAGGCGCGGTACCGGCTCAGGAGCACGCGCACGTGCATCTTGTAGGCCTTGGATTCGAGCCAGCGGAAGTACCCCTTCACGCCGTACCAGGCGCGCGGCCATTCGTGTTCCTCGTCCACGCCGTAGTCGGGGTCGCCCTCAAGGACCCAGCGCTGGTGCTCGGGCGCGAGGTCGCGGAAGGGCACGTTCATGGGCACGCCGCGGGCGCGGCAGAATTTGGCCAGGTCCGCCTGGCATTCGGCGCTGAAGCCGCTGCGCCAGGGGCGCACCGCGCCCTGGGCGAGGGTGAGCGAGCGGTCCGGGACTGCGCGGTCGTAGTCAATCGAGATGATCCGGCCGAAGCCCTTGCAGGTGGGGCAGGCGCCCAGCGGGTGGTTGAAGCTGAAAAGCGCCGGCGTCGGCTCGGTGTACTCGAGGTCGCACTCCGCGCAGTGGCGGCGGTTCGAGAAGCGCCGCACCGCGCCAACTCCCAGCGGCAGGAAATGCACCGCCAGCCGGCCCTGGCCGAAGTGGTAGGCCTGCTCGCATGCCTCCAGGAAGCGCGCCCGCGCCGCGGGCACCAGCCGGAGCCGGTCCTGCACCACGGTCAGGTGACGGAGGCCGGAAAGCGAAATCGCCCCTCCGGATTCCGGAGTGCCGTCCGCGGGTTTCGGCCCCGCGCGCGCGGCGGCGGGTTCACGCGCAAGCGACCGGGCCTCTTCCACGCGCACCACCCGGTCGCCCACCAGCAGCCGGGCGTAGCCCTGTCGGGCCACCAGGGCGAGGGATTCGGCCAGGGACAATTTCTCCGAGAGCGGGAGATCGAACGTGATCAGGCATTCGGGGGCGGTGTCGGGCGGGACGGAACGCGGCGCGCCCGCGGCGGTGTCCGGCGTCCGGAGCTCCGCGACCAGGCTTTCCCAAATGGCCGCGGGCGGGTCTTTCCGGACCGGCCGGCCGCAGCCCCGGCAGTGCAGTTGGGCCAGGTGCGGCCAGAGCACCTTCAGGTGGTCGCAGATTTCGGTCATCGTGCCCACGGTGCTGCGGGTGGTGCGGACGGCGTTGCGTTGCTCGAGGGCAATGGCCGGCGGGATGCCTTCGATGCGGTCCACGCGCGGTTTGTCCATGCGGTCGAAAAACTGCCGCGCGTAGGGCGAGAAGGTTTCGAGGTAGCGCCGCTGCCCCTCGGCGTAAAGGGTGTCGAAGGCGAGCGAGCTTTTCCCGGAACCGCTCAGGCCGGTGATCACAATGAGCCGGTGCGCGGGCAGGTCCAGGTCAAAGCCCTTGAGGTTGTTGTGCCGGACCCCGCGCAGGCGGATGGCCGGGACGGACGCCGCTTTCGCCATGGGCCTCCGAGGGTAGGCAGGGCGCGGGGACTGTCAAACGCCCCCCCCGGCGGGGCGGGCCGGCCCAAAAATAATTGGCGATTCCTGTTGCGCGCGGGGCGGCGGGCCCTACACTGCGACCCAGCGGTTGGGCACACGTCCTTCCACGGCATGGTGAATCTTCAGTTGAACTCGGTTCAGTGATGATTTGAAACCCGGCAGTCGGGAACAGTCTGGAAACAAGGTCGGTCTCCAACGGCAAATCATCAGATGAACAACAAACTGTTTGTGGGCAACCTGTCCTACAACACCACCGAAAACGACCTGCACGACGCGTTTGCCGCGCACGGCGTGGTCGTGGAAGCCAACCTCATGGTGGACCGCGTCAGCGGCCGCCCGCGCGGGTTCGGCTTCGTCACCATGAGCACCGAGGAAGAGGCCCAAAAGGCCATCGAGGCCATGAACGGCGCGCAGCTCGACGGCCGCGCCCTCACCGTGAACATCGCCCGGCCCAAGGAAGAGCGTCCTCCCGGCGGGGGCGGCGGCTACGGCCGCGGCCCGCGGCGCGAGTTCGGCGGCGGCCGGCGCGAGCGCTACTAAGTCGCGACGGTTTTCTCATCCAAGGGCGGCGTCCCTTGCTGGGGCGCCGCCCTTTTTCCTTTGGTTCTGTCGCCGCAGACCGGCGGGGTCGGGCGGCGGACGGCCCCAACATCCCGCCGCCTCGGAAGGATCACTGGCATGGAAGACCACATCGAAGTTGAAGGGCGCATCGTCAGCGTGCTGGCCGGCACCATGTTCCGCGTCGAACTGACCAACAAACACCTGGTCCTGGCCACCATCTCCGGCAAGATGCGCCGCCGGTTTGTCCGCCTCACCGCAGGGGACCGCGTCAAAATGGAAATGTCGCCCTACGACCTGAACAAGGCCCGCATCGTCTGGCGCCTGTCCTGAGCCGGCTCGGCGGTGCGGGCGGCCACGGTGCGGGACGCGTCACTGCGCCGTCCAGCCGCCGTCCATCACCACGTCCGTGCCGGTGATCCAACCGGCCGCCTCCGAGCACAGGTACACCGCCAGGCCGGCCACTTCTGCCTCGCGGCCCCAGCGGCCGGCCGGAATGCGCGCCGTGAATTCGCGGCTCAGCGCGGGATTTTCGAGGATGGGCCGGTTGATGGCCGTGGCCACCGGACCGGGGCTGATGCCGTTGACGGTGATGCCTTCCGGGGCCAGTTCGAGCGCCAGCGCGCGGGTGAACCCCAGCAGCCCGGCCTTGCTCGCCGCGTAGGCCGTCCGCCCGGGCAGGGCCACGTGGCTCAGGATCGAGGTGAGGTTGATGATGCGGCCATAACCCCGGCCGCGCAGCAGGGGCACAAACGCCCGGCACACCAAAAACACCCCGGTCAGGTTCGTCTCCAGCACCTGCCGCCACTCGGCCAGCGTAAACTCGGTCATCGGCTTGCGGAGGTTGACGCCCGCGCTGTTGACCAGGATGTGCGCGCCGCCGAAACGTTCCCGCACCAGCGCCGCGGCGGCGGCCACTTCAGCCTCGCTTGTCACATCGCAGCGGCACACCAGCGCCCGGCGGTCACGCTGCTCGATCTCGGCGGCCACGGCCCGGAGCGCGTCAGCGTCGCGGGCCAACAGCGCCAGGTGCGCGCCGGCATCGGCCAGGGCCAGAGCAATGGCGCGCCCCAGGCCGCGGCTGGCGCCGGTGACCACGGCCACCCGGTCCCGAAGTTCCGGTGGATTCATGGCCCCCAGCCTGTCGGCAAAGCCCGGGCAGGTCACGTCCAAACCCGCCACGCGGGCAAAAATGAAGGGGCAAAAACCGGAAGAACCGCCGGTTGGAGTTGCCCGCCGGTTTCCGCACCCGTAGAGTCCCACCCGACATCCCAACCGCGCTATGGAACAGTACATCGAACGTGTCGTGGACCTGCTCGATCCGGGTCTGAACCGCCTGCTCAACTGCACCGTCGAGGAAGCCCGCGAGCGCATCCGCTCCGGCCGCCCCGAGGCGGTGCGCGCCCTCGAGGGCTCCTTTGCCCTGATCGCCCGCGAGGGCAAAACCGTTCGCATGGCCCGCTCGCTGGACCGGCCCATGCGCTACTTCCTGGCCAAGCGCCACGAGGGCCCGGCGCTGTTCGTGGCCGACCGCATGGACACCATCCGCGACGCCCTGGCGCGCGAGGGGCTGGCGGACCAGTTCCACCCCAGCTACACGCGCATGGTGCCGGCGCATTACGTGGTGGAGCTGCAACTGATCGGGTGCCCGGACCCCGAACCCACCTACACGCGCTTCTTCACGCCCGCGCGCAACCGCTTCGGCACGGACCTCGACGACCTGGGCCGCCGTTACATCGGGGCCCTGGCCGAGGAAATCGCCAAGTGGCTCCGCCAGGTGCCGGCGCACGAGCCGCTGGGCGTGGCCTTCTCCGGCGGGGTGGACAGCGGCGCGGTGTTCCTGACCACCTACCACGTGCTGCGCCGGCTGGGCCAGAGCCCGGCCCGGCTCAAGGCCTTCACCCTCACCTTCGGTGACGGGCCCGACCTCGCCCAGGCGCGCGCCTTCCTCGAACGGCTGGGGCTGGGGTTGTTCCTGGAGCCCATCGAGGCCGACCCGGAGGCGCTGGACCCGCTGGAAACCCTGCGCGTGGTGGAGGATTACAAACCGCTGGACCTCGAAGCCGCCACCATGTCGCTGGCCCTGTGCCGGGGCATCCGCGCCCGCTACCCGGACTGGCGTTACCTGCTCGACGGCGACGGGGGCGACGAAAACCTCAAGGACTACCCGATCGAGGAAAACCCCGAGCTGACCCTTCGCAGCGTGGTCAACAACCTGATGCTTTACCACGAGGGCTGGGGCGTGGGCCGGCTCAAGCACTCGCTCACCTACAGCGGCGGCTTGAGCCGCAGCTACACCCGCACCTACGCCACGCAACGGCACTGCGGCTTCGAGGGCTTCAGCCCCTTCACCCGCCCGGCGGTCATCGAGGTGGCCGAGGGCATCCCGTTCGACGCGCTCACCCAGGGTGACGTGACCCGGCTCTACGCCCTCAAGGGCGAGGTCGTGGCCCGCGGTATCAAGGCGCTGACCGGGCTGGACATGCCGGTGTTCGAGAAACGCCGCTTCCAACACGGCGCCCTTTCGCCGGAAACGCTCCGCCGCAAACTCCCCGCCCAGGAGGCCGTGTACCGCCGCCAGTTTCTGGCGTTGTACTCCTGAAAACGGCTTTCCGTCCCGCCCGGCGCTTTCCGGTTGACGCATCCCCGGCGGGTGGGAGCCTTGGGGTCATGCACTGTTCAGGTTTTTTCCACAACGGCCGGGTGGCCCTCACCGCGGCGCTGCTGCTGACCTTTGGTGCCCCGCCCCGCGGGACCGCCGCCGGGGCGGCCGTGGACTTCGCGGCGGAGGCCGAGGTGTTTCGCCAGGAGCTCCTCACCAAGGTGCTGCCCTACTGGTACGACCGTTGCGTGGACTGGGAGCGGGGCGGCTACCTGCTGGCCGACGACGCCGCCCGCCCGGCGCCCCCGGCGACCGAGAAGATGATCGTGACCCAGGCCCGGATGGTCTGGGGCTTCGCCCACGCTTACCGGAAGGGCTTTCGCGACCCGCAACGCGACTACCTGCGCGCGGCCCGACACGGCTACGTCTTCCTGCTCGAACATTTCCGCGACACCAACCTCGGCGGGTACTACTGGAAGACCGACCTGGCCGGCCAGCCGATCAACGACCGGAAGTACCTCTACGGCCAGGCGTTCGTGGTCTATGCCCTGGTCGAGTACCACCGCGCCAGCGACGACCCCGCCGCCCTGCGGCACGCGATGGACCTGTACCGCGTCATCCAGGAACGCTGCCACGACCGCAAGAACGACGGCTGGGGCGAGCATTACACCCGCGAGTGGCAACTGATCACCGAACAGGACCCGCGCATCGAGGTCGAGCTCGCCGGCCTCAAAAGCGCCAACGCCCACCTCCACTGGATGGAAGCCCTGACCGAACTCTACGAAATGACCCGCGACAAGGCCGTGCGGCGCTCCCTGGCCGAGGCCCTCAAGCTCAACCAGAAGTGGTTCTATCCCCGGCAACCCGGCCGCTCGGCCTTCCATCGCCAGCCCAATTGGAAGCCGGTGACCGACCCGAAAAGCGCCGGCCTCTCCTACGGCCACAACGTCGAGTTCGCCTGGCTCATGGTCCGCGCCGAACAGGTCCTCGACCAGCGCCCGTCCTGGAGCCACTTCGACGCCATCCTCGAACACGCCCTGGCCTACGGCACCGACCCCGAACGCGGGGGGTTGTACAACCGCGGCTTCGATGACGAACCGGCCACCGACACCGACAAGGTCTGGTGGAGCCAGGCCGAATTCCTGGCCGCGCTCACCGAGGGCCTGCAACGCCGGGACAACCCCGCCTACCGCGAGGCCCTGGGCAAACTCATCGGCTTCCTGCGCCGCCACCAAATCCGCCCCGAGGATGGCATCTGGCTGGACACCGTCAGCGCCGACGGCCGGCCCAAGAGCACCGCCAAGGCCCACAACTGGAAGGCCAACTACCACGACGTGCGCGCCATCGTGAAGTTCATCGAGGCCTTCGGCCGCCCCAACGACGGGCCGTGAGCGACGCGTCCCCCGGCAAGGTCCACGCCGGCACGCCGTCAACCGCCGGGCGGTTCCGCTCCCGTTGGGGGCGGCGCCGGCGGCGAGGGTTCGGTCGGCGCGGCGGCCAACCGGGGCGGCGCGGCTGAAGCCGCACTCGCCGCCGCCGCACGTTCCCGGGCGCGCAAGGCGCGGTGCACTTGAAGACTCGTCCCCAGCGCCCAAAACCACGCCACGGCCGACACCCCCAGTCCCGCCAGCAAACCACTCAGCGCCGGCGTGAACTCGAACACCGGCTCCAGCCCGGCAGCCAGCCAGTCCCGGATCAACCGCGCCAGGCCGTACACCATCAGCCCCAGCCCCGTCAACGCCAGCCCCATCTGGGCCCAGCCCACCTTGCGGCCGGCGGCCAGGCTGCCCAGCCCGGGCAGGACCAGCAGGTTGGTGAGCGTCCACGCCCAGACGCTGGAGCGGTCAGGCGCGGCCGGCGCTGAAGAGATCTTCATAGGCCGTCATCACCACCGCCCAGGCAAACGGCAGGTTCAACACCCACACGGTGTGGAGCTGCAAGCCCAGCACCGCGCCCCGCCGCGAAAACTCGGGCCATCGGTTCAACAGCTCGCTCAACGACGTCATCCCGCCCGGCCCCATCTGCTCCACCACCCAACTGGCGGTGACCCCCAGGCTGTACGCGTAAAACACCACATACGGCAGAAACGCCAGCGCCAGCAACCCCAGCACCCGGAAAAACCGCGGCGTCACCACCCGCCAGCTCTCGCGCAACGCCGTGCCCAGGTCCGCGCCGCGGTCCGCCGCCAGCGGCAGGCTGAAGACCCACACCGTGGCCAGAAAGATTCCGGGCACCAGGAACAACACCAACCCGAGCTGCGTGACCGCTTCCGTGAACACCCACACCAGCAGGCACGGCACAAACCGCGCGTCGAAGCAGCTCCACACGTCGCGAAACCCGCCCGCCCGGCCGCGCGCCAGCTTCAGCACCAGCACACACAACCCGCCGTACAACGGCCCGGAAATCACCCACGCCGCCAGCGCGCCCGGCCAGCCGAAAAACGTCAGCACCGTGGGAAGAATCCACACCAGGAAACTCGCCCACAGGATCAACCCCATGTGCCGTTGCAGCAGCCCCCAGCCGCGGCTCACGCAATCCAGCACCCCGAACCGCCCGGCGGATTCGGCGCCCGAAGTGG
This sequence comes from Verrucomicrobiales bacterium, assembly GCA_037445715.1. Classification (GTDB taxonomy): domain Bacteria; phylum Verrucomicrobiota; class Verrucomicrobiia; order Limisphaerales; family J093; genus DSVZ01. Next base: position 9,687 of record JBBIJZ010000051.1, read on the forward strand.
CCGGCGCCGCCTGCGGCGCGGCGGCCTCCCCGGGCGGACTCGCCGCCGCGGCATCGGCGGCATACCGGCGCGCCGCCTCGGCCAGCGCCTCGGCGAACTCGGGGTGGTCGGCCAGCGGCTGCCACTGCGTTTGCCCCACGCGCTGCACCAGCGTCTGGCCGTTGGCCCGATGGTCCAGAATCCACTCGCGCAGTTGCTCAGCGGTCACCGGGCCGTACTCCTGGCCGTCGCCGCCGATCATCTTGAACATGGCGCCGAGTGTGTTGGCCGCCGTTCCGGGGCGTCAAGCGCCGCCCGGCCGGGCCGCCGCGCGCATCACCCCGCACCCCCGGCCCCGGACCATTCGGGCAGGTCCGTGAAAATCCGTGCCGCGGGCTGCGCCCGCAACACCCGGGCCAGCGGCGTGGTACCATCCGGCCGCAACGATTCGGCCAGCGCCGCGGCCTTGCCCGGACCGGACACCACCACCCACACCGCACGGGCGGCGGCCAGCGCGGCGTAGGTGAGCGTCAGCCGCCGGGGCGGCGGCTTGGGCCCCGTCACCGGCAGGTACACGGCCCGACTTTCGGCCACCGTGGCCGGCGCGCCGGGAAAGAGCGAGGCGACGTGGCCATCTTCGCCCAGCCCCAGCCACACCAGGTCCAGACGGGGCAGGTCCGCGGCCCCGGGGGCGGTCAACCCGCGCAGTTCCTGCTCGGCCGCCGCCGCGGCCAGGGCGGGGTCGGCCTCGCCGCGGAGCCGGTGCACCCGCCCGGGCGGAATGCCCAGCGGAGCGAAGAGCCGCGCACGGGCCAGGGCGAAATTGCTCTCGGGATGGTCCGGTGGCACGCAGCGTTCATCGGCAAAGAAGAAATGCACCGCCGGCGCGGTCAGCCGGGGACGCGGGCGCGCGCGTTCGGCCGCGACCAGCGCGTCATACAACGGCCCGGCGATCCGCCCGCCCGAGAGGGCCAGCGTGAACGCCGGCCGGGAAGCCAACCGCGCTTCCAGGTGCTCGGCCAACGCGGCCGCCACGGCCTGCGCCAGGGCCTCGGGTGAGGCGTGTCGAGTGATGGAGAAGTCCGGTGAACGGCGGGGCGGATTCGGGGGGTGGTTCATCGAAGTCCGCCCTACGAATAGCACAGTGCCGCGCCCGGACACCAGACCCTGGCCGGGCGCCCTCGCCCTGGAACGACCGCGCCGGAGCCCCGCCCCGGCTGGACCGGGGCTTGCGACGGGCCCGGGGCGGCACCGGCTTCGGGGCCTTCGGCGGGCAAGGAGGGGGTGCCGAATTGCGCCGCGCGCAGCCGGAACGGGGGGCGGGCCAATGAACAGCCCATCCAGCGGCCACACCTGCCCCGAATCTTCCCCACAGGACCACTCAAGCCGCTCCGGGGGACGAGGGCGGGAACGGCTCGGAGAGGGCCCGATGGCCCTCCGCTTCGAGCCGCTCGAAGTCCGGCCGCGCCAGGATCGGCGCCTCGACCCGGAAACCCTTCCCGGTCTGCTCCGCCGCGTCCTTACACGCACCGGCAACCACCGCCACCACCCGGTCATACAACCGCAGCGTCTCGCGCAACCGCCGCTCCGACCGGTAACGCCAGTAGTCGCCTTCGTCGCGCACTTTCACACCCACGCCCAGTTGCCGCCAGAACCTGAGCAGCCCGATCACCCGCTGGTGACAGCGCAGAAAATGCTCCCAGCCGAATTCGGCCGCATACTGCGTCTTGCACGCGCCGCGGAACAGCCAGCCCCGCCGGTACTCGGTGCGCACCGGATCCGCGCGCCCGTACCACGCTCCGGGCACGGTGCGCGGATACTGGCACAGGCCGAAAAACGCGCTCTCGCAACCTTCCCCGGGCCAAATCTCCACCACCCAACCCGCTCGGGCCGGCACGTGCCCGAAGCAACCAGCCTCCGGCGGTCCGGCTTGCACGAACAGGCGCGAGAAAATCGGCTCCTCGAACGCGGGCTTCACCCGGCCCACCTCGGTGCAGCTCAACGCGCGGGCGTGGTCGGCCACGCGCTGCACCAGCTCACGCACCTGCTCCGCCGGCAGGTCCCGGCTCAGGGACAGGCGGTAATAAATCGTCAGGCCCATAACGTTTTCGAGTCAGGTTACGGCGCGGGGTCGGCCAAATACGATCCCGCGCCGGCCGATTTTTCAAGGCGCGGGTTCCGCCGGAGCGGCCTCGGCGCGGCGGGTGCGGCAGTCCGGCCGACCGTAGACCAGCCAGTGCTCGAGCCAGCAGGCCAGGTCTTTGACGCGGAACGCGGGAGTGATGGCTTTTCGGGAACCGCTGGACGAGCCGACTTGCGCCAAGTTCGCCTTTGCCGTTGGGAGGTTTCGCGAGCCACAAGTGAGGGGCTAAATGGGTCAAGACCGGCCTGAGCGTTTTCGAGTTTGGCAATGCTTTACCTGGCAGTGAAAGTGCGTTACAACCCGGATAGTGTTGATTTTGCTGACAGTCGAAATGCTTCAAAAGGAAGCAGCCGCGTTTGCGCGAGCCGAATCGAACCATGCCGAGCCCAGTCTGTTCGGTGTAACCGATGAAAAGGCAGTGGGGACGTATTGGGAAGCACAAATTCCAAACCTTGCTTCAGGCGCGTTACCGATATACACGCGGCAGCTCGGCCAAGGGCATTGATCTTCCCGATCTGGAAGTGGACATCAAGGTCACGAGCATCCGCCAACCGCAATCATCTTGTCCCTTCAAAAGCGCCCGGCAGAAGATTTACGGTCTCGGTTATTCGCTGCTGATCTTCGTTTACGACAAGCGGGACGATGCCAAGACACGGACCGGCCGTCTCGACATCCGACACGTTCTCTTCGTCGAAAAGAAACGGACCGCCGACTACCAAACCACCTCCGGCCTGCGTCGGCTGATCAAGAACAAAGCCAACCGCGATGACATCCTGGCCTTCTTCCAGGAGCGAATGCTGCCGGCCGATGAAATCGAGGCAGAAAAGCTCGCCCCAGAAGTGCTGCGCAACCCGCCCGAATTGGGCTACCTGACCGTCTCCAACGCCCTGCAATGGCGATTGCAATACGGGCGGGTGATCGAACAGGCCGGTAAAGTCGGAGGCCTTCTCCGGCTGGTATGAAAAACCGGACCAGAATCGAGTTTGGCGATTTTCAAACGCCACCGGCGTTGGCCCGAGCAGTTTGCGATCTGCTTGTGCAACAGGACATCGCCCCCGATGTGGTGGTCGAACCCACGTGCGGAACCGGCGTGTTTCTGGTGGCAGCGGCAGCCGCGTTTCCCAACGCCCGTTTGCTTGGTTGGGACATCAACCCCGACCACGTGGAACGAGCGAGAGCCGCCCTGACCCAGATCCATGCGCCGGAGCGCTTCCGAGTGGAGCCAGGGGATTTTTTTACCCACCACTGGGAAACGGAATTCTTGGGAATTGCGGGCACTGTCCTTGTGCTGGGCAATTTGCCCTGGGTCACCAACGCTGTCGTCTCCGGGTTGGAAGGGACAAACCTCCCGACCAAGGAGAATTTTCTCGGACTGCGCGGCATGGACGCCCGCACCGGCAAATCGAATTTCGACATCTCCGAGTGGATGCTCATCCGTCTGGTAAGGGTCCTTCGCCAGCGCCGGGCGGTCATCGCCATGCTTTGCAAGACGGCCACGGCCAGAAAGGTCTTGCGCTTTGCGTGGCAAAATGACGGCCGCATAGTCAGGGCTTCCCTGTATCGGGTGAACGCCAAGCAGCATTTTGGCGCGTCTGTTGACGCCTGTTTGCTGCTGGCCCGCACTGGCGAGGCAGGACCGGCCGAGGCAGATGTATTCGACAGCTTGGAAGCGCCTCGCCCCTCGACCACCTTGGCACTTGCGGGCCAAGACCTGGTTTCCGACATCCGAACGTATCGCAGACTGAAGCATCTTGAGGGCTTTTGCCCGTATCAATGGCGCTCCGGCCTCAAGCACGACTGTGCCTCCGTCATGGAGCTGACCCTCGAAAGTAACGGGGGGCTCTGCAACAAGCTGGGGGAGCAGGTCAACATCGAGCCGGACTACCTGTTTCCCTTGCTCAAAGGCGCAGACCTGGCCAACCGACGACTCGCGCCGAGACGCTACGTCATCGTGCCCCAGCGTCGGGTCGGCGATGACACGGCACCCATCCGGTTTCTGGCACCCCGCACGTGGCAGTATCTGGATGCTCACCGCGGGCTTTTTGAGGCCCGCAAGAGTTCGATTTTCAGCAGTCAAATCCCGTTCGCGGTGTTTGGCGTCGGCGACTATACGTTTGCTCCGTGGAAAGTCGCCGTTTCCGGTCTGCATCGCCCACCGCGTTTTGTGCTCGTCCGCCCGGTGAACGGGAAGCCAGTCCTGCTCGACGACACCTGCTACTTTGTACCCTTCGACACGGAGCACGAGGCCGACGTCGTGGCACGCCTTCTCAACTCGCCCCAATGCTTGGAGTTCCTTGAGTGCCTTACCTTTGCGGATGCGAAGCGGCCGATCACGGCGGAATTGCTTCGGCGTTTGAATCTGCCGGCACTGGCCAAAGAGGCGGGTCTGGCAGACGAGTGGGAAGCTTCTCGCCGTCCCCCGAGGCGGTGTCCGGGGCAAAGCATTCTGAGGCAGCCTGAGCTCGTCATGGAGCCACGCAGCGAGTGATGGGTTGGTCGCGGATGCTCGACTTTTGCGCGATCGTTACGTCGGGTAGCTTGCGCCGCAGGGCGAGCGATTGCTCGATTTCGGCCCGGCGAAACGGCCATTCGGGGTGCACGGCGAACAGCGCGTTGAGCCAGCCGGCCACGCGGCTGCAAAAGGCGATCTCGTGGGGGCGCAGGTCCGTGTCGGGCATGCCGCAGGCCAAAAAAGTTCCCGCCGGGGAAGCGACCTTTTTCCGCTCGTCGGCCAGCGCGCGCCGGACCGGTGCGGTGGATTCGGCGCGCGCCGTGTCGCTCAACTTTCGGCGAAGAGGTATTCGAGGTCGGCCTGGGTGAGGCTGCGGGCGAAGCCCTCCTCGCCAAGCACGTCGGCAATGGTCTGGGCCTTGCGCTGCTGGAGTTCCCAGATTTTTTCCTCGACGGTGCCCGGGGCGATGAGCCGGTAGGCGTTCACGGTGCGGGTCTGGCCGATGCGGTGGGTGCGGTCAATGGCCTGGGCCTCGACGGCGGGATTCCACCAGGGGTCGTAGAGCACGACGTAGCTGGCGGTGGTGAGGTTCAGGCCGGTGCCGGCGGCGCGCAGGCTCAGGAGGAACAGGCCGGGGTTGGGGTCATCGGTGAAGGCCTGGACCACCTCCTGGCGGTCCTTGGTCTCGCCGGTGAGGAGGTAGGTGGGGATCTGGCGGCGGCGGCACTCGCCCTCGAGCAGGAGCAACATGCGGACGAACTGGCTGAAGACCAGGACCTTTTGCCCCTCCTCGAAGAGCGGCTCGATGAGCTCGAAGAAGGTCTCGGTCTTGCCGGAGGCGCAGTCGCTGCCCACCAGGGCGGGGTGGCAGCAAATCTGGCGCAGGCGGGTGAGGGCGGCCAGCACCTGGAGTTTGCTGCGGGCCAGGCCCTTTTCCTGCACGGTCTGGAGCACCTGCTCGCGGCTGCGGCGCAGCTCGGCCAGGTAGAGTTTGCGCTGGTCCTCGGTGAGCTCGCAGTCGCGGCGTTCCTCGATGCGGTCGGGCAGGTCCTGGGCGACCTGTTTTTTGAGCCGGCGCAGGAGGATGGGGCGCAGTTTGGCGGCGAGTTTGCGGCGGGCCATGCGGCGGTTCCACTCGGCGTTTTCGCCGCCGGGCTCGTAGGTCTCGACGAACTGCTGCTGGGTGCCGAGGTAGCCGGGGTTGACGAAGTCCACGATGCTCCAGAGATCCAGCAGGCGGTTCTCGAGCGGGGTGCCGGTGAGGGCCAGGCGGTGTTCGGCCTGGAGTTGCTTGACGGACTGGCTGACCTGGGCGGCGGGGTTTTTGATGAACTGGGCCTCGTCCAGGATCACCGCGCGGAAGGCGAATTTTTTGAGGGCCTCCAGGTCGCGGCGCAGCAGGGCGTAGTTGGTGACGATGAGGTCGTAGTGGGGGATTTGCTTGCGGAGGTTGTGCCGGGCGGGGCCGCTTTCGAGCACCAGCACCCGGAGGTGGGGGGTGAACTTCTCGGCCTCGCGGCGCCAGTTGTGCAGCACCGAGGCCGGGCAGATCACCAGGAACGGTTTGGGTTTCCTGGGATTTTGCTCCTTCAGCCAGGCCAGCCAGGCCAGCGTCTGGAGCGTTTTGCCCAGGCCCATGTCGTCGGCCAGGATGCCACCGAGTTTGACCCGGGCCAGGTGGCAGAGGAAATCGAAGCCCTCTTTTTGGTACGGGCGCAACGTGGCGGTCACCCCGGCCGGCAGGGGCACGGCGGCGACGCCGCGGAAGTTGGCCAGGCGCTCGCGCAGGGCGCGCGTCTCGGGCAGGTCGGCGAAGCGGGTCAGGCCCTCCTCGCCCAGGTGCACGGCCTGGACCATGTCCACCTTTTGGGGCAGGGCGGAGAGGCCCTCCAGGCCCAGGTCGGCCATGGTCTCCTGCGCCTGGCGCACGGCGTCCAGGTCCAGTTGCACCCAGCCGCTGTCCGGGAGCTTGACGAAGCGCGAGTTGGCCGTGGCCAGCCGCTCGAGGTCGGCCCGGGTCAGCTTGAGCCCCTCCTGTTCCCACGCGGCAGAAACGGCGAACCAGTCAATGCCGCTGCCCTGCACGAGGATCCTGGGCTTGAGCTGGCGCGGCTGGAGGAACAGGCGTTGGAAGGCCGGATTGGCCAGGTACTCCGCGCCGGCCGGCCGGTCGGGCCAGGCCACGGCGAGGGCACTGAGGAACTGGTCGTTGGCGTCGCCCACCCACAAGCCGGGCTCGGGCGTGAACCAGTCCAGACGCCGCAACCAGCCCACCGCCTGGTCCAGGCGCGGATCGTCCAGCACGTCCGGCCGGTCCGGCGCGGCGGCCGGCGCGTCTTGGCGTTGCCATTCGTGGCCGTTCCACTGCCAGCGGCTCTGGTCGCGCTCGCTCACCGCCAGCAGGCGCAGGCGCACGGTTTCCCCCTCCAGCTCGAAGATGAACTGCGGCCGGGCCGTGTGCACGGTGCACAGGCTGTCCCAGTCCTCGCCCGGGGCCGGGGCGGTCTTGCGCAGATGGGTGAGCAGGCGATGGCTCAATCGCCGCACCGGCACGCCGGGCTCGCGCACCAGCGAGGCCAGCAGCGCCGGCGCGGGCGGGTTGCGCAGCAGGTAAAAGGTGTGTTGCACCGCCACCAGGGCGGGCTGGCCGGCAAAGAACCGCGCCTCGCGCAGGTCCAAATCCGGCCCGCCGGGCAGGCGCAGGCGCGGCTGGAACATCAGCGTGCCCTCGACCAGTTCCAGGTGGGGGGTCAACTCCGCCAGCAGCCCCGGGAAAAACACGTTTTCCGGTCGGCCGGCCCACTCGATCCAGGGCGGGTTCCCCCAGCGGGCCAGCCACTGGAGGAGGTCCAGCCCGCGCAGGCGCAGCGGTTCCCCGTCCACCACGCGCCCGCCGTGCAACGCGGCCAGCCAACCCAGGAACTCCCAGTCCCGCGGGGAAAAGAGCTCCTGCTCGTGCTGGGCGCGGGGCGGGATGGTCAGTTCGATCAGCTCGGCCACCGTGCGCGGTTTCTCGCCGGAGCGCGGGCGGTAGAGCAGAAACCCCACCTCGAGCTCGTGCAAACCCGGCTCGGCCTCGCACGGCAGCGCGCGCGCGACCACCCGCAGATGCGCCCGCGGGGCGTCCAGATGGCCGGGGCGGGGCGGCAACAGCCACTGCTCGAGCGCGGCGATGCGTTGCTGCTCGGCTTCCGCGCGCTGCACCTCGGCCAGCCGCTCGAAGTTGGCGTAGGTGCTCAGCTCGCTGGGCAGGGGACGGTTGTTGCGGAGAAACAGCAGGGCCGTTTCCTCGAGTCGGGCCGGGCCGCTGGCGGCCAGGAGACGGGGCCACCACTCGGTGCCGGGGAAGTCCCGCCGGGCCAGGGACAGCTTGCTGAAGTAGTCCTCCAGCAACAGCCAGGCGCGCTGGGAATCCTGGCAGTCGGCAAACAGCTCGAGCAGCCGCCGGCGTTCCTCGACCGCCGCGCGCGAGTCCGACAACTCGCGGCGCAGGGCGGCCCAGGGGCCGTAAGCGTGCTGCAACGCCGTCTGCGTGGCGTCGTACTTGTTGACCTGCCCCGGGCGGGGCGCGGCCGGATTTTTTCGCGGTCGCGGCATGATTCCACTCCGAGCAACTACCGTAGAAACCCATTATGTCCGCACAGCCCGCCCCTGGCGGTCAACCGAAAAACGGAAGCCGGCAGGAACGACCGGAGACATGGCCACCCGGGGGGGCGCAGGCTCGGGACCAAGGGGCAACCACCGCAAGGAGCTGTTGCGCCGGCTCTCGGATTTCCGTCGGGCCGCGGGGCCGGACCGGTGGCGGCGCCGGCGCCGCAGCGCCCGACCGAGGGGGTGCGGTTGGACTCCGAGGGCCGCAACTCGCCGTGCCGGTGCCGCTTCCCGTCCACCATTCGCGCACCGCGCTCCAAGGTCTTTTGTTTTGGGTTCATGAAGGGGCGAGGAGGTGGAGGCCGCGGGCGGGACGGGAGGGGAGCCGTTCGCGCAACCGCGGCAGGCTTTGGGTTGCCAGTTCCCGGGCCAGCACCGCACCAGGCATGGCAGGCAGGCCAGGGGCACGCGGCGGCCTTCGGCTGCGAGGAACTGCGTCACGGCCGGGCGCGGTCCGGCTCGAGGGGGTGGCCCAGCCAGGGGCGATGCTGGTGGCGAACCGGGTTGCCGACGGCTATGCTCCTGTCGTGCGTATCCTCATCGTTGAAGACGAGCGCAAGACCGCGAGCTACCTGCAAAAGGGGCTGGCCGAGAGCGGCTTCATCGTGGATGTCGCCCACCGCGGCGACGACGGGCTGCACTTGGCGGTGAGTCATGCCTATGATCTGATCATCCTCGATGTGGCATTGCCAGCGCTGGACGGGTGGTCGGTAATGACCGCGCTCCGGCAGGCGGGCAAAACGACCCCGGTGCTGTTTCTCACGGCGCGCGACGCGGTGGCGGATCGCGTCAAAGGGCTTGATTTGGGCGCGGACGATTACCTGGTCAAGCCATTCGCGTTCTCGGAGTTGGTCGCGCGCGTTCGTTCCATTCTCCGGCGCGGCACGGCCCGTCAGCCCGAAATCCTGACGGTTGCCGACCTGGAACTCGATCTGGTGCGCCACCGGGCTGTGCGAAGCGGGCAGCGGTTGGACCTGACCCCCAAGGAATTCGCGTTGCTGGCGCTCTTGATGAGGCGCAAGGGCGAGGTGTTGTCACGCACGCTGATCGCCGAGCAGGTCTGGGACATGCACTTCGACAGCGACACGAACGTGGTGGACGTGGCGGTGCGCCGCTTGCGCCGCAAAGTGGATGATCCCTTTCCGGTGAAACTCATCAAGACGGTGCGCGGTTCAGGTTATGTGCTCGAAACGGATTGAAGCAACCCACCTCAAGTCCCCTGAATTCCCTGGCCGGGTCTGGTCCATCACGCGGCGGCTGACGTGGCTTTACGTAGCTTCAACCGCGGCGCTGTTGGTGCTGGCGGGCGGTTTTCTGTTTTGGACGCTGCAACGGAGCGTGCATCACACGCGCCATGCGCTCATGGCGAGCAAGGTGGAAGTGCTCCGCGGCTTGCTGCGAGAATTGCCAGAGAAAGCCGAGGCGTTGGCCAGCGAGATCGAGCATGAAGCGTCCGAAAGCCAGCCGCTGAAGTATTACCTGCGCGTGCTGGACGACCGGAACGCCACGTTGCTCGAAACCCCGGGCATGACCGCGCTGGCGCCGCCGACAGATTTTCCGCCCCCGGTGGAAATCGCGGCGGACCTGCGGCGGATTGTGGAAGCTTCCTTGCGCCACCGCGGGCCGTTGCTGCTGCTGGCGGCGCAGGCCGTGGCCGGCCGTCCGCCCGGCCAGCCGCGCACGATCCAGATCGCGATGGACACGAGCACCGGCAATGCGCTGTTGACGGACTATGGCCAAAAGCTGCTGCTCGTGCTCGGCGTCGGAGTGCTCTTCGCCGCCGTGGCGGGCGTGTGGGTCGCCCGAAAGGGCATGCAACCGTTGCGGGAGATCACCCAGACCGCGCGGCACATCACGGCCAGCCATCTGCACGAACGCATCGCGGCCAAGCCCTGGCCGGCGGAACTGGCCGAGCTGGCCGCGGCCTTCGACGCCATGCTCGACCGGTTGGAGGATTCGTTCAATCGGCTCTCGCAGTTCTCCGCCGATCTGGCGCATGCGCTGCGCACACCGATTCACAATTTGCGCGGCGAAGCCGAGGTGGCCCTGGCCCGCGCCCGCTCGCCCGAGGAATACCAGCACGTCCTGGCGTCGAGCCTCGAAGAATGTGAGCGGCTCGCGCGGATGATTGACGGCCTGCTGTTCCTCGCGCGCGCCGATGACCCGAAGACGGCGCTGAAACGGGTGCGGTTGGATGCGCGCAAGGAAATCGAGGCCGTGCGGGAATTCTACGACGCGCTCGCCAGCGAACAGGAGGTGACGGTGACCTGCGAGGGCCAGGCGTGGATCGAGGGCGACGCGATGTTGTTCCGGCGCGCGGTGAGCAATCTGCTCGGCAACGCTCTCCGGCATACGCCCACCGGCGGAAAAATTCAGATCGTGCTCCGGTCGCTGGACAACCAGCGCGTCGAGGTGACCGTGCGCGACAACGGCTGCGGCATCGCGCCGGAGCATCTACCCAAGATTTTCGACCGCTTTTATCGCGCCGACGAACCCCGTTCTTTGGTTCCGGGCGGAGTCGGCCTCGGGCTGGCAATCGTTCAATCCATCATGCGACTGCACGGCGGAACGGTGCGCGTGGATAGCGTCGTCGGTCAAGGCACGACGGTCACCCTGACCTTTCCCGCCGCGCCCGCGTCCGCCCCCGAGCCTAGAACCTCAGCGGGCGATTCGCCAGAGCGCCGCACACCCTTGGGTTGAGAATGTTGGCGCCCTGCCGAGTCGCTGCTACGGTTGCGCGGTTCGGTTCCTGCCTTGATGCGCGTCGCTTGCCGGAGACCGCCCCCTCCAAGATGACAGAAATGTAATCTCCCCGTCATCTTTCCGTCCACCATCGCAGGATACATTGCCCGGTGGGTGAGCTCAGGTATTGCAGTTTGTTGCGTTATGCCGTCCGGCTGGGCCAACAGAATCCATCCCCGGACCCTCGGCCGGACTTCAATGCCTGATTCGCTCGATCCGTGTAACCGCAAACCCAGATTGTCCATGAAAACGAATTCGGCTCCAAGGGCGCGGCTCCTCAACGTACTTTGCCTCCTGATCTCGGGACTGGCGACAAGCTCGCTGATGGTGCCTGCGTTGGCGGCCACTTATGTCGGCAGCAGCACGTGTGCCGGATGCCATGCTGACAAAGCCGCCCTGTTGGACCAGTCCATTCACTCGAAGATGATTCGACCCAACGCGCACCTGCCGGGGGTCATTCACGGGGACTTGAGGAAACCCAACGCCCCGAAGCTGCCAACGACAAACAGTCCTACCAATGATGTACACTGGGTCATGGGAGGATGGTACAAGGAGGAGAGCTACATCCGCACCAACTGGACGGGCTCGAACATCGCCTATACCGTGACGCAGTTCGAGTGGAATCCCATCAAGGGGACCTACGCCAACGACAAGCCCTTGCGCGATTGGACCACGAAATGCGCGGGCTGCCACACCACCGGCTACGACCCCGTCACGCGTTCGTGGAGCGAACTCAACATTGGCTGCGAGGCCTGCCACGGTCCGGGGAGCGACCATGTGGCGAGCGAGGGCGACCCAAGCCTGATCACAATTGACCCTTCGAGTGAGGGTTGCGGCTATTGCCACATCCGTGCCGAGAACGTGGCGATGGGCAGCTTCACCAACAGGCAATTCAATTTCCCCATCGGTTACGTTCTCGGTCAACCCGGCACACTCCAGTTCATTCCCGAGCCCCTGAGCGCCACGGCCTCGTTCTACCCCGATGGCACGGCCAACCGCCATCGCCAGCAGTACCTCGAAATGAACCACCCGGCACGAGCGCCCTCTGGCCACTACGTGCAAGGGGTGACTTGCACCAAGTGCCACGATCCCCATTCCGCCGGGATTCTGCAGACCTACGCCACGGGCTTGCCGGCGGGCAAATACGGCATCAAGATTTACGACAACGTCAACGACGTGACGAACTACGTGGCGTGGGAAAGCGGGGACAACCTCTGGCATCCGGTTACGCACGCTCCCATCACCAAACAAGCCTTGTGCAAGGTCTGTCACACCGGGATGTCCGACCATCACGTGCATCAATTCAACGCCGCCGCCGCCGCGGCCAACGTCACCTGCGTGGATTGCCACATGCCCGATGTGATCAACGTTGATCCGGTCACCCTCCGTGGAGCCCTGGCATCACACAGGTTTCGCGCCATCATGCCGGCAGCCTCAATGCAATACGGCCCGAACAGCCAGCCCAATTCCTGCACCTACCGCTGCCACCAGGACAAGGGCCCGGACAAGATCGCCCGTGCCCAGTGGGCCGATTCGATTCTGACCCTGCGGGCCGTGCCGCTGGTGGCCTCTTCCCATCCGTTCCAACTCCGCGTCGTCGGCACCCCCGAGTACCAGTACGCCGTGGACGCCACGACCGATTTCACAAGTTGGATGCCCATCCTTACGAATACCGCTGCCCCGCTGCTCAATGCCGCGCCACGCTGGGGATTTGAACTCTCCGATCCTGCCTCGACGAGCCTGGATAAGCGGTTTTACCGCGTGCGGCAGGTTTACCCGGCACCTTGACCGCCCGGGCAGCGACGCGCTGCTACCAGCCCCCGGCTTGGGTCACGTGCGACGCACACGGCCTAGCCGGTTTTCGACAAGTCAAATTACGAACAGCGACATCGCCCATCGTGATATCCCCCTGAGCCCAAGAGAAATTCAGCGCGAGATTCTGCTGGCGTTCTGGAAGGTGCGCATCTTCCGCCACGCCGGCCAGTGGATGCTCAAGGAGCTGCGCGGGTGCGTGGTCGCTGGACGCCCGGCTGGCCCAGGACAGTGGCGCCCGCCGGGGGCAAACAAATTGACGTCAATGAAACTTCCCAGCCTGCTGGTAGCCGTCATCGCCACCGTGGCGTTCGCCGGCTGCAAAACCTCTGCGCCGGAAACGATGGGCAACCTCCATCATCCGTTGGACCCGGAATCGTTTTACCTTCCCAACGCCGAAGCGTCGCGCATCGTGAGCGTAGCGACCAATGGCGTCGCGAGCGCCGGCGTCCTGGTGCAGACCCAGCGCGTCGCCGTGAAGGAAGGCGGACCGAAGGAAACCGTCGAGAAATTCGGCGAGGTCTATGCCTTCTCGCCCAATTTCTTTGCCGTGCACCGCGACGAGCCGACGCGGATTCGGTTTTGGAATTTGCAGCCCGACGACAACCACGCGTTCATGCTGATGGACCCGCGCGGGCGGGTGTTGTTGAACGTGTGGTTGCCGCCGCTGCAGGAGCGGGCCTGGGTCTTCACGTTTCACGAGGAGGGCTTGTTCACCTTCGTGTGCGCGCTGCATCCGACGGTGATGTTCGGTCAGATTCTGGTGCTGCCGCCGAGATCTTCGCACGAGTGAACACTGCTCCGAATACCGCCGGCCCGAGGGGGCAGGAAGACACGATGCACAAGCCTGACACGGCGTTTTGGGACGAGCGTTACCGGGCCGGGCGCACGCCGTGGGATTTTGGCGGTGTGCCGCGAAGGTTGCGCGAGTGGCTGGCGAGCACGCCGCGGGTCGGGCGCGTGCTGATCCCCGGCTGCGGCTCGGGCTACGAGGTGCGCGCGTTTCATGAGCGCGGCTGGGAGGTGCTGGCGCTGGACTGCGCGCCGGCCGCGGTCCAACGCGCCCGGGCGGTGCTGGGCGAGCTGGGAGGCAAGGTGCTGCAGGCGGACTTTTTCACGCACGATTTCGGCGGGCGGCGATTCGACGTGATCTACGAGCGCACGTTTCTGTGTGCGCTGCCGCCGGAGCTCTGGCCGGCTTATGCGCGGCGGATGGCCGAGCTGCTGGTCAGCGGCGGGGAACTGATCGGCTTTTTTCTCTACGGGCGGGAGGACGAACCGCCGCCGTATCCGCTGACCGAGGCGGAGGCACGATCCCTGTTCGGCGCCGATTTCGACCGGGTCGCCGACGAGCCGGTGAGCGATTCGCTGCCGCTCTTCGCCGGGCGGGAGCGCTGGCAGGTCTGGCGGCGAAAATGAAGTCGGCGTTTTCATAAAACCGCTCGACCGATTCGCGTTCTCGGTCCGTTTGGCTTCGCCCTGGGTTCTGGTGTCGGGAGGGCCGGGAGGTCTCTCCGTCCCCGTTTGGCGGGCAGGCCCGCGGTTGCGGCCGCCACGGGGAAATTCCACGATGACGGCATGAAGGTCCTGGTGACCGGCGGTACCGGTTTTGTCGGGCGGGCCGTGCTGGCGGCGCTGGCGGAGGCGGGGTATGGCGCGCGCGTGCTGGTGCGGCGTCCGGGCGCGGCGCGCGTGCGGGAATTGGTGGGGCGGTTCGGGTTCGAGCCGGTGCCGGGGGATGTGTTGGCGCCGGAGACTTTGCGCGCGGCCGCCGGCGGGTGCGGGGCCGTGATTCACCTGGTGGGCATCATCAGCGAGGTGGGGCGCAATACGTTTGAAAACGCGCATTCGGTGGCCACGCGGAACGTGGTGGCCGTCGCCCGGTCGGCGGGGGTGGCGCGCCTGGTGCACATGAGCGCGCTGGGCACGCGACCGGATGCGGTGTCGCGGTACCACCAGACCAAGTGGGCCGCCGAGGAGGCGGTGCGCGGCAGCGGGCTGGCCTGGACGATTTTTCGGCCCTCGCTGATTTACGGGGCGGAGGATCATTTCACGAATCTGTTTGCCCGGCTGGCGCGTTGGTCGCACGTGCTGCCGGTCCCGGGACCGGGTCGGGGGCGGCTGCAACCGGTGTCGGTCGAGGCGGTGGCGCTGGCCTTTGTGCGGGCGTTGAGCGAGCCCGCGGCCGTGGGGCGGACCCTGGACCTGTGCGGCCCGGAGCGGCTGACCCTGAACGAGGTGCTGGACGCCATCCTGGCGGTGACCGGGCGCCGGCGATGGAAGGTGCACGTGCCTCTGGGGCTGGCGCGCGGGGTGGCCCGGGTGTTGGAGGGGGTTTTTCCGCGGCTGCTGGGGCGGGCGGCCCCGCTCAACCGCGACCAGTTGGTGATGCTGCAGGAGGATAACGTGGGCGACCCGGCCCCGGCCAATGAACTGTTTCGCCTGCCGGCGGAGACTTTCCGGGAGGGGCTGGCGCGGTACCTGAAGCGGGGTTGAGGGGCGGCGCCGGAGGGGCGGGCCCGGCGGGCGCGCGTGGCCGAAGGCGGCCGGCTGACACCGGAGACGTCGGGGCGGAAGATCGTTTGTGCGTGCCAGGGGGCGTGGCGGGTGTTTGACTGGCGGCATGAAATCACGCGCGCTTTGCACCGCGGCCTTCTTGGGCGCGGCCACGGCCCTGGCCGCCAATCCCTGGGCCAGGTACACCCCGCCGGCCGACCGGGCCAACGGCAAGCACATCGTCCTGCTGGCCGGGGATGAGGAGTATCGCTCGGAGGAGTCCCTGCCGATGTTGGGCAAGCTGCTGAGCCAGCGGCACGGCTTCCGGTGCACCGT
This sequence comes from Verrucomicrobiales bacterium, assembly GCA_037445715.1. Classification (GTDB taxonomy): domain Bacteria; phylum Verrucomicrobiota; class Verrucomicrobiia; order Limisphaerales; family J093; genus DSVZ01. The sequence continues at coordinate 25,298 of JBBIJZ010000051.1, forward strand.
GCTGTTTTCGATCAACCCGGCCGACGGCACAATTGATCCGAACAACCAGACCAACGTCCCCGGCCTGCACCTGCTGGGCTCGGCGGACCTGGTCATCTGCGCCTTCCGCTTCCGCGAACTGCCCGATGCGGACATGCAGCACTTCGTGGACTACCTCCAGGCCGGCAAGCCGATCATCGCCCTGCGCACCGCCACGCACGCCTTCAGCTACGAGCGCAACAAGCAAAGCCGGTTCGCCGACTGGGACTGGCGCAGCCGCACCTGGCCCGGCGGCTTCGGCCAGCAGGTGCTGGGCGAGACCTGGATCAACCACCACGGCGAGCACGGCAAGGAAGCCACGCGCGGGCTCATGGACGGCCTCAACGCGCAGCACCCGGTGCTGCGCGGCGTGAAGGACGTCTGGGGCCCGACCGACGTGTACGGCATCGTCCACCTGAAGCCCACCGACACCGTGCTCCTGCACGGCCTGGTCCTGCGCGGCATGGCGCCGGACTCCCCGCCCCTCTGGGAAAAGCCGCTCATGCCGCTGGTCTGGGTGCGCGAGTACACCTGGCCCAACGGCCGGACCACCCGCGCGCTGACCTCGACGATCGGCGCGGCGGTGGACTTCCAGAACGAGGACCTGCGCCGGCTCATCGTCAATGCCGCTTACTGGCTCACCGGACTGGAGGTGCCGGCTCGCGCCGACGCCACGCCGGTGGGGGAGTACCGGCCCAGTTACTTCGGCTTTGGCAAGTTCACCCGCGGCGTGCGCCCGGCGGACCTGGAGCTGCGCTGAGGAAAAGTCCGAAGGCCGAAGTCCGAAGGATGGGGGCTTGCCCCTCTCAGGATCTCGCGCCCGCGCAAGCGGCCTTCTGATTTCGGCCTTCGACCTTCGGGCTTCCCCTTCAAGCCGGCGCACCTCCCACGGCGCCCCCGCTTGATGCGCCTCAAAGCAGCCGCTCCTGCCGGTAGGCTTCATCCGGTCGGGTGGTGATGCGTTCGACGTGTTGGGGCAGCAGGAAGGTGGGACCGCCCATGGCCGCCGCGCCGGCGAAGATCGTTGCCGCCTTCTCGGCCATCAGCAGGGTGGCCAGCACCGCCTGCGGCGTGGCGCCCAGGGCGATGACGCCGTGGTTTTGCAGCAGGATCAGCCGTGGCGGGGTGCCGCGCTCGCGCAGAAAGTCCCGCGTCCGCTCGCGAATCTGCCCGGCCAGCGGCAGGCCGGGATCGGCGTAGGGCACGTACACCGAGGCCGGCCCGCAGAACACGATTTCATCAGGGAACATTCGGTGCTCGGCGAAGTCGCGCGCGCGGGGCGAGCAGAGGATTTGGTTGATCCGCACGGGGTGGGCGTGACCCACGAACTGCACCCCCTCGAGGGTGAGCAGCCAGGCATGGAAGAGCGCCTCGATGCTGGGCTTGCGGGCCTGCGGGTCCACCCGGGCCTCGAGCAGGCCCCTTTCGATCACCTCATCGGGCAGGTGCCGCCGCTCCAGCAGCGCCAGCAGCCGCGCGGTGTCGCACACCGTGACCTCCGCCCCGGTCAGCGTGGCCAGGCGGGCACCGCTGGCCTTGACGGCGAACTGGGTGGCGCTCAGGCGCGCGGAGGTGTTGCCCTCGGCCAGCAGGACCAGGCCGCGGTCCTCGCGGCCGATTTCACGGGACATTTCCAGCAACGCCGCCACGGCTTCGTGCATGGGCGGATTCAAGCCGCGGCGGGGGCGGACGCAAGCGGCAAAGGCGCGGGCCGGTTGGTGTTGACGGAACCGCGCCGGCTGGCCACGGTGAGTCCGCCATGATCATCCGCCTTGGACGCACCTACTACACGCTGCCCGTGCGGCTGCTGGCCGGCGGCGTGCTCGCCGTGGGGCTGCTGGCCGCGCTGGTCTCGACCTTTTACACCATCGAGGCCGAGTCGCAGGGCGTCGTGCTGCGCTTCGGCCGCTACCTCAAGACCGTCGAGCCCGGCCTGCGCCTGAAACTGCCCTTCGGCATGGACCGGGTGTACCCCGTGCCGGTGCGGCGGCAGTTGAAACAGGAGTTCGGCTTCGCCACCCCCGGTGCCACCAACCCCGACCAGTACACCGACACCCGCGAACAGGAGATGGAACGGAGCATGGTCACCGGCGATCTCAACGCCGCCTCGGTCGAGTGGGTCGTCCAGTACCGCATCGCCGATCCCCTGGCCTTCCTGTTTGCCTTCCGCGATCCCGGCCACGCCCTGCGCGACCTGTCCGAGTCGGTCATGCGCACCGTCATCGGCGACCGCACCGTGGACGAGGTCATCACTGTGGGCCGGCAGGAGATCGAGTCCGAGGCGCTGGAGCGGCTGCGGCGCCAGGTCGCCCAGTACGGCCTGGGGGTGAGCATTGACCAGATTCAACTCAAGAACGTGAACCCGCCCGCTCAGGTCCAGGCCTCCTTCAACGAGGTCAACCAGGCCCAGCAGGAGCGCGAACGCACCATCAACGTCGCCCGCGGCGAGTACAACAAGGTCGTCCCCCGTGCCCGCGGCGAGGCCGAGGAACGCCTCCGCACCGCCGAGGGCTACGCCATCCGCCGCATCAACGAGGCCGAGGGCGACGCCGCCCGTTTCCTGGCCCTCTTCACCCAGTACACCAACGCCCCAGCCGTCACCCGCCAGCGGCTCTACCTCGAGACCCTCGAGGAGGTTCTCCCGCGTCTGCGCGGCAAGATCGTGGTGGACGAGGCCGCCCGCCAGGTTCTGCCCCTGCTCCAACTCCAACCCGCCCGGCCGACCCCATGAAAACCTTCGCCCCCCTGTTCCTCCTGCTGGCCGCGGCGCTGGGCCTGCTGCTGGTGGTGGGCGGCGCCTTCTACACCATCAACGAAACCGAACAGGTCATCATCACCCAGTTCGGCAAACCCATCGGCGAGCCCCGCACCAACGCCGGTCTCCACCTCAAGTTGCCCTTCATCCACGCCGTCAACCGCCTCGAAAAACGCGTCCTCCGCTGGGACGGCCGCCCCTCCGAGATGCCCACCAAGGACAAGACCTACATCGTGGTGGACGCCTTCGGCCGCTGGCGCATCCGCGACCCCAAACAGTACTTCCTGCGCCTGCGCGACGAGCGCAGCGCCCAGTCCCGCCTGGACGACATCCTCGGTAGCGAAATCCGCAACGCCATCGCCCGGCACGAGCTGATCGAGGTCATCCGCAGCACCCGCGACCGCGAGCCCGCGCTGGACGCCGCCCTCGTGGGCACCAACGAAACGGTCACCAGCCGCCTCTACCCCATCCGCAAGGGCCGCCCCCTGGTCGAGGAGGAAATCTTCACCAACGCCGCCCCCAAGGTGGCCGTCTTCGGCGTTGAACTGCTCGACGTCCAGTTCAAGCGCGTCAACTACAACCCCAGCGTGGCCCAGCGCATCTACGACCGCATGATCAGCGAGCGCCAACAGATCGCCGAACGCTTCCGCTCGGAAGGCGCCGGCGAGGCCGCCAAGATCACCGGCCAGCGGCAGAAGGACCTTCAGACCATCGAGTCCGAGGCCTACCGGCGCATCCAGGAGATTCGCGGCGCAGCCGACGCCCGCGCCACTGAAATCTACGCCGCCGCCTACAACCAGAGCCCCCAGGCGGCCGCCTTCTACCGCTTCCTGCGCACCCTCGAGGCCTACAAGGCCGTCCTGACCAACGACACCACCCTCATCCTCACCACCGACAGCGACTTCTTCCGCCTGCTCAAGCACGCCGACGCCGCAGGCGCGGAGTAACAGGCCGGCAGGTGGTGCAGCCGTCCCGGCTGCTGGGCTGCCGGCCAGAGGCCTGCACCACAGGTCGAAGGTCGAAAGCTGGTTGCCACCGCGG
>JBBIJZ010000052.1:0-28807 GCA_037445715.1 Verrucomicrobiales bacterium
GCGCTCACCGTGGCCGGCGGTGGCGCCGGTGAATCCGCCCCGAGCAGCAGGCCGGCGCGCCGTTTCCCGCGCGGGGGCTTTTCGGCGAAGGGCGGTCATTCCTCGACCGGCACGACCAGGCGCTCCATGATGTAGTTGCGGCGCGCGGGGGTGTTCTTGCCCATGTAGAAGTCCAGGATGGGGGTCGCCTCGGGTTTCGGGGCGTACTCGATCCGGCTCAGGCGCATGTCCGGGCCGATGAAGCGGGCGAATTCCCCGGGGCTGATCTCGCCCAAGCCCTTGAAGCGGGTGATCTCCGGCCTGCCGCCGAGTTCCTTCACCGCGGCGTCGCGCTCGGCCTCGCTGTAGCAGTAGAGCGTGCGTTCCTTGTGGCGCACGCGGAACAGCGGCGTCTCCAGCACATACACGTGGCCGTCGTGGACGAGCTGCTCGAAGAACCGGAAGAAGTAGGTGATGAGCAGATTGCGGATGTGCAGGCCGTCCACATCGGCGTCGGTGGCCAGGATGACCTTTTCGTAACGCAGGCCGTCGAGGCTGTCCTCGATGTGGAGGGCCTGCATGAGGTTGTAGAGCTCGTCGTTCTTGTACATCACGTCGCGCTTGAGCTCCCAGACGTTGAGCGGTTTGCCGCGCAGTACGAAGACGGCCTGGGTGTTCACGTCCCGGCAACTGGTGATCGAGCCGGCGGCGGACTGGCCCTCGCAGATGAAGAGCATGGTGCCCCGGCCGCGGTCGCGCTTTTTGTCGTAGTGCTGCTTGCAGTCCTTGAGCTGGGGGATGCGCAGGCTGATGGCCCGGGCGCGCTCGCGGGCCAGCTTCTTGACCGCCTGGAGCTCGCGCCGGAGCTGGCGGGTGTCCTCGACCTTGGCCAGGATTTGCTCGGCGATGGCCTTGTTGCGGCCGAAGAACTGGAGCAGTTCCTCGCGGACCTTGTTCACCAGATCGGCGCGGATTTCCGTGTTGCCGAGCTTGTTTTTGGTCTGCGACTCGAAGACGGGGTTTTTGAGCCGGACGGCGATGGCTCCGACCATGGCCTCGCGCACGTCGTCGCCCTCGTAGGCCTTGCCGGAGTACTCGTTGACGGCCTTGAGCAGCCCCTCGCGGAAGGCGCTCAGGTGCGTGCCGCCGTCGCTGGTGTACTGGCCGTTGACGAAGCTGTAGAAGGTCTCGCCGTAGCGCGAGTGGGTGTGGGTGAAGCAGAACTCGAGGGTCCGGGTCGTGTAATGCAGCGGCGGGTAGATCGGCTCGCTGCCGTCGGCGCGCAGGTCCTCGAGGATGAGGTCCATCAGGCCCAGGCGGGACTGGAAGGTCCGGCCGTTGTACACCAGCCGCAGGCCGGTGTTCAGGTAGCTGTAGTGGCGCAGCCGCCGCTCGACGTGCTCGGGGCGGAACTCGAATTCCTTGAAGATTTCCGGGTCGGGCTCGAACTCGACGTACGTGCCGTCCGGCTCGTCGGTCCGGCCCTCGGTCTGTTTCTTGAGCCGGCCCTGCTGGAAGACGGCCTCGACAAACCGCCCCTCGCGGTGGCTGCGGACCACGAACCGGCGCGAGAGCGCGTTGACCGCCTTGGTGCCGACGCCATTGAGGCCCACGCTGAACTGGAACACGTCGTCGTTGTACTTGGCGCCGGTGTTGATGGTGGAAACGCACTCGACGACCTTGCCCAGCGGGATGCCGCGGCCGAAGTCGCGCACGCGCACGCGCGGGCCTTCGATCTGGAGGCGCACCTCCCGGCCGAACCCCATGATGTACTCGTCCACCGCGTTATCCAGGACCTCCTTGAGCAGCACGTAGATGCCGTCGTCGTAGTGCGCCCCGGTGCCCAGGCGCCCGATGTACATGCCGGTGCGCAACCGGATGTGCTCGAGCGAAGACAGCGTCTTGATCTTGCTCTCGTCGTAGTTGTGTTTGGCGGTATTGGCCATGACAAATCGCGCCCAAGGATGGGCCAGCCCCCGCCGGACGCAACGGGGAAGGCCGGCGGCCGCGTGCCACTGCCGGGGCTCCGGACCGGTGGCCGCTTCATGGTAACCACCGTGCTCAATCCGGTCCTCGTCCCGGTCCGCGCCGCTCAGCGCCATTGTTCCCACCAGGCAGCGAAACTTTCCGGCGCCCGCACCCGGCGCAGGCCCTGTTCGTCGTGCCAGTACACCGCCGCCCGGCCGTGCGAGAAGCGCGTCTCCCAGGCCAGGTGGTAGGCGCCCGCCTCCAGCCAGACCAGGTGGTCGCCGGGGCGCAGGCTCCGCGGCAGGGGGCGGCGAGCCAGTTGATCAAAAGCCATGCAGGTCGGGCCGCACACCGTTGTGGGCACCCGACGACCCCGCCGGGCCGGGAAGGTCAGCAGGTCGTGCTCCTCCCACAACGCCACCAGCGCGTGCAGGGTGCGGCCGCCGTCGCAAATCAGGAGGCGGCGGCCGCGGCGCTCCTTCGCCTCCAACACCCGCACCACCAGCACGCCGGACCCGGCGGTAAGCCAGCGGCCGTTTTCCCACCAAAACTCCTCCAACCCGGGAAACCGGGGCCGCACGTCCGCCAGCGCCCGCGCCACGGCCGCGGGGTCAAACGCGGCGTCCACCGCGCGGCCGGTCCGGTCCCGGACTCCGGCGAGGGGCCAGCCGCCGCCGCAGTCCACATAGCGCGGCTGCCAGCGCTCCGCCCGGCAAAACGCGGCCACCTCGTCCAGGGCGCGCGCGTACATCGCGGCCGAGGGCACGTTGGTGCGCAGGTGGAAATGGACAATCGCCGGCTCCAGACCCAGCCCGCGCAGATACCGCAGAGCGGCGCGGGCCTCGGGGGGGCTCAAGCCGAACTGGGTGGGCCAGGCGGGCGCTTCGGGGTCGAACTCGGCGCGGGTGTTCAGGCGCAGCCCCAGCCGCCAACCCCGCGCGCGGGCCAGTGGGGCCAGGGTGCGGGTTTCGGCCAGCGAGTCCAGGTTCACCGCCAGGCCGCGCAACGCGTGCCGCGGCAGCCAGTGGTGCTTGGCCGGGCCGTTGACCAGGATTTGTTCCGGGGCGAACCCCTCGGCGCGGGCGGCCAGGAACTCGAATTCGCTGACCACCTCGATCGGCCGGCCCTGGCGGCGCCACCAGGCCAGCAGCGGCCGCAGCGGCTGGGTCTTGCAGGACAACCAGTGCCGCGCGGGCAGGCCGCCGAGGTGCTGGTCCAGGGCCTGCAACGCGGCGGCCACGGGAGCGGCCGAGAAGAGGTAAAACGGACTCGACGCGCGGGCCAGCAGCGGGCCGACCAGCGCCCGCCAAAAGCGCGCCCGTGCCGGCGCCGGGCGGGACCGGGCCCCGCGGCGGGAACGATGCTTCGAGTGGTTCACCGGGCGTGCGCGGCCAGGAGGTACTCGCGGAAGGCGTTGTAGTCCGGTGCGAGGGTGTCGTAATCCTCGGGGGCCTGCTCGGCGCGGGCGATGGCGGGCGGTACTTCGGGAGTGAAGCCCAGCACGCGCTCGATGGCTTCGGGGAACTTGGCCGGGTGCGCCGTTTCCAGCACCACGGCCGGGGTGCCGTTGAGCGGGGCGGCGGTCTCGTAATCGAGCAGGCCGCGCCAGCCCACCGCGCCGTGCGGTTCGAGCAGGAGGCGGTGCTGTGCCCAGGCCTCGCGCATGGTGGCCAGCGTTTGGGCGTCGGAGACCGAGCTGCTGAACAGGTCGCGGCGCAGGGCGGCGAGGTCGGGCTCGCGGTGCAGCCGGCCGGTTTCGTCGAGGTGGCCGCCGTAGAGGGCGATCAGGCGGGCGAGGTTGCTGGGGTGCCCCACGTTCATGGCGTTGGAAAGGCAGTCGCGGGACGGTTCGATTTTCGCGTACCGGCCCGTGGCCAGGAAGCGGGGGAAGGCGTCGTTTTCGTTCACCGGCACCACCAGCCGGCGCTGCGGCAGGCCCATGCGCCCGGCGAGCACACCGCCCATCATGTCGCCGAAATTGCCGCTGGGCACGCTGAACACCACCGGCTCGCCCGGCGCGGCCACGCGCGCGGCCGCATGGAAGTAGTACACGCTTTGCGGGAGCAGCCGGCCGATGTTGATCGAGTTGGCCGAGGAGAGCGGCAGGTGCTTCAGGACGGGGTCGGCAAAGGCCCGTTTCACCAGCGCCTGGCAGTCGTCAAACTTGCCGGTGAGGGCCACGCAGCGGACGTTGCCGCCCAGGACGGTCATGAGCTTGCGCTGGCGCGGGCTGACCTCCTCGCGGGGAAAGAGCACGATCACCCGGATGCCTGCCACGCCGTGGAAGGCGTGGGCCACGGCCGAGCCGGTGTCGCCGCTGGTGGCGGTGAGGATGGTCAACGGCCGGCCCGTTTCGCGGACAATCCGGCCCAGGAGCCGGGCCATGAAACGCGCGGCGAAATCCTTGAACGACGCGGTGGGGCCGCGGTCCAGCCGCAGCACAAACACTCGCGCGCGGCCGGCGACCGGTTCCAGCGGCACGGCGAAGTCGTAGGCCTCGGCGCACAAGGCGGCCAGTTCGTCGCGGCTGAGCAGGCCTTCGGTGAAGGGGGCGAGGACGTGGGCGGCGATTTCCGGGTAGGGGCGGTCGGCCAGGGCGGCGAGCTCGGCGGACGACCAGCAGGGCAGCGCGGTGGGCAGGTACAGGCCACGGTCCGGCGCCTGACCGGCGAGCAGGGCCTCGCGGAGGCTGACCGGCGGTGCCTGGCCGTTGGTGCTGCGGTAGAGGATGGGCGGGGTTTGCACGGGGCAGACGTCGGACGGCGACGTGTTCAGGACAGGCCCAGCCAGCGTTTTAGGGCCGATTCGATCTGGCGGAGTTGATCCTGACTCAAAACCCCGAGCTGACGAATGAAACGGGGCGTGACCAGCGGAAACGTGGCCTGGATGTTGAAGGCGCCGGGCTTGAGCCATCGCACGGGCAGGGCCACTTCATATTCCGACCCCACGAGGGTTGTGGTGTGCGGGACCACGGTGACCAGTGCCCGGTCCGAATCTTTGAAGGCCACGCTGATGACCAGCACCGGACGGATTTTCGCCGCCACACCGCAATCCGCCAACCACACCTCACCGCGCCGGGGAAGGGTCATGGGTAGGGGAGGTTCGTTCGATCATCTCCAACACTTCCTCACAAACGACCGCCAAATCCTGCTCGGTGAGGATGCCGTAGTCATCGTCGAAGATGATGCCCACCCGACGTTCCCGGAAGGTTTGGAGAATGGCGCGCTCCAACTCCCTCAGTTCGTCGTTGCTCAGGTTGGGAAGCACCTGCTTGATCTCTGCCACCACGGTACTCATGTTGCCAGCCTAGTCGGCTCACTCGAGGTTTTCCACCCGGATCTTGACCGGCGGCGCCTTGACCACCGGCAGGCGGGCAATGCGGGTCAGCGCGCGGTCGAGGGTGGCGTTGGGGGCGTCGTGGATCATCAGGATCAACGGCACCACCTCGCCCACGTGCCCCTCGGGCTGGATGATCGAGGCGATGCCGATGCGCGCGGCGCCGAGGACGGCCGAGATTTTGGCGATCACCCCCGGGCGGTCCACCACGCTCAATCGTACGTAGGAGCGGCTGATCACCTCGCCGATGGGCACCACGGTGCCGGCGCGTTCGTGGGCCACAAACGCCGGCACCCGCCGGGCGCTGCCGTGCACCAGGTCCAGCGCCGCGTCCGCCAGATCGCTCAACACCGCGCTGGCCGTGGCGTCCTTGCCCGCGCCGCGCCCGTAGAAGAGCGTGTCGCCCACCACGTCCCCGCGCACGAAGACGGCGTTGAAGACGCCGTGGACACCGGCCAGGACATGGGAGTTGGGGATCAGCGCCGGGTACACCGAGACCTGCAAGCGGGGGCCGGTCGCGCGCGGCTTGCGGCCCGCGCCGCCGGCGCCATCGAGCACCTTCACGATGCCGAGCAGTTTGATGGTGTAACCGAGCTGGCCGGCAAACTGCATGTCCAGGCGCGAAAGGCCGCGGATGCCCTCGACGTAAATCTGTTCCGGCCGCACCCAGAAGCCGTGGGCCAGGGAGGCGAGGATGCCGGTCTTGTGCTGGGCGTCCCAGCCGTCCACGTCCAGGTCGGGCGGCGTCTCGGCGTAGCCCTGGCGCTGGGCGTCGGCCAGGACTTCGGCGAAGTCCGTCCCTTCCTGCTTCATGCGGCTGAGGATGTAATTGCAGGTGCCGTTGACGATGCCGTAGAGGTGGGTGATGCGATTGCCCACAAAGGCCTCGCGCAGGGCCTTGATGATGGGGATGCCGCCGGCGACGCTGGCCTCGTAGTAGAGGTTTACCCCGGCCCGGTGCGCCGCGGCGAAGAGTTCCTCGCCGTGGGCGGAGAGGAGGGCCTTGTTGGCGGTGACGACCGGTTTGCCCAGGCGCAGGGCCTCGAGCACCATCGTGCGGGCCAGGGTGGTGCCGCCGACCAGCTCCACCACCACCCGCACTTGCGGGTCGTGCACCACCGACTTCCAGTCCGTGGTCAACACCGCGCGGGGGATCGGGTAGGGACGCGGCTCGTTCAGCGCCTTGACGGCCACCCGGCGGATGCTCAGTTCCACCCCCAGCCGGGCGGCCATGAGCGCGCCGTTGCGCTGCCAGTGGTGGAAGACGCCGCTGCCCACCGTGCCGCCGCCCAACATGCCAACGTGGATTTGCTCCAGCATAAAGGCCCGTCAGCCTGCCGCAGCGCCGCCGCCCCGACAATGCTTTTGGGGGGCGGTGGTCGGCAGGTTTGCATGGTGGCTCCATCCCGGCGAACAAGGTCCCCCGCCGCCTGTCCAAGGTTGGGGCCGTGGTCGGCTGGCGGTGCGACGCCCGGGCCGGGTGACGCGGGAAAAACCATTTGCAACGGCGCAGGCTTCGATTAGCTTTTGGCGCGACAAACCTGAGACACAAGAGCGCGGAAACCCGTTTTTACAGCCCTTTGCGCCATGAAACCAAACTCCCTCCTCGATCGCCGCAGTTTCTTGAAAACTTCCCTGGTTGGCGCCGGCGCCCTGCTGGCGCCACGGATGCCCGGGTTGACCGCGGAGACCCAGCCCGTGGCCCGCTCCGCCTCCGATCGCGTGACCCTGGGCAAGACCGGCATCCGTTGTTCGTACCTGGCCCAGGGGACGGGCTTCAACGGCTACCGCCGGTCCTCCGAGCACACCCGCATGGGGCAGGAGAAGTTCACCCGCCTCTTGCGGCACGCCTTCGATGAGGGCGGCATTAACTTCTTGGACCTGGCCGACCTGTACGGCTCGCACCCCTTCGTGCGCAACGCCATGAAGGGCGTGCCCCGGGACCGGTACGTGGTGCTCACCAAAATCTGGCCCCGGAAGGAGGACTGGAACACGCCGTCGGGCGGCGCGCAGGAGGAGATTGACCGTTTCCGCCGCGAGTTGGACACGGACATGATTGATATCTGCCTCATTCACTGCATGTTGAATGACCGTTGGGCGCAGGAATATGCAGGCATCCGCGACGGCCTCTCCGAGCTCAAGCAAAAGGGCGTCGTGCGGGCCGTCGGGGTTTCCTGTCACGATCACGGGGCGCTCAAGCTGGCCGCCAAAGACCCGTGGGTGGACGTCATCTTTGCCCGGATCAACCACAAGGGCGGCGCGGATTACTCCTGCGACGACACGGTCGAGGCGGTCACGCAAACCCTCAAGTTGGCCCGCGCCAACGGCAAGGCCGTGGTGGGCATGAAGATTTTTGGCGCCGGGAAGCTGACCGACTCGGAGGCCAAGGACGCCTCCTTGAGATACGTCATCGGCAATCACCTGGTGGACGCCATGACCATCGGGATGCTGACCCCCGAGCAGGTGGACGATTCCATTGCTCGGATCAACAAGACCCTCAAGGCGGTGTAACCCGCCTTACCCGCGACTTCCCGCACCCGGGGTTCTCAAGACCCGGAAGCTTGCTCCCTTGGGACCCAGGCCCGGCAGGAGCGAGGCCTCGGAACTGGATTTCCAACTCAACTCCTTCAGGACCAGCCGAAAAGGTGGCTGTAGGTCCGGCTTTCTTCGGCGTTTTCCCCGGTGCCCTTCTCCTGAAAATGCGAGTGGCGGGCCGAACTCCCAAGTCCGGACCCGCCACTCATGACCCCAACCACTGCAACCAACCAACAACCAAACTCACCTACGGCGAACCCAACACACAGCCAGTCCGCCGAAGCGCTTTTTACTTAGCAGTTGCAATGCCAGTTTCGGGGGTCGAACCGCACTGTCCAGGGCTTCGTGGACCGGAGGGGCGGCACCCTGGCTTTTCCACCCGGCGTCGTCCGGAAATGGTGAACGGAGTTTGCCCAAATGTGGGTTGGCAAAGAGGCGGCGGGTTCCTAGGCTTGCCCCATGCTGACCAGTCGTCGTCACTTCCTTCGCCAGGCCGGCCTGACCGCGGCGCTGGGCGGTTGGCTGGCTCCATCCTCTCGCGGGGCCTCCGCCGGTACCGGGAGCGCTGCCGGAGCCATTCCCCGGCACATCATTCACCTGGTGGCCGACGGCACCAGTTGGGGCACCCTCACGGTCGCGGATTACTTTTCGCGCCTGAAACGCCAGCGCGGGCTGCGGTGGTTGGAGCTTTACCAGCGACCGGACACCGTCCACGCCCTGGTGAACATGCGTTCGCTCAACTCAGTGGTCACGGACTCCGCCGCGGCGTCCACCAGTTGGGCGAGCGGCTCGCGGGTCAAAAACGGCTCGCTCAACGTCCTGCCCGACGGTCGCGAATTGCTCCCACTGTGCCGCGTGCTGGGGGAGGCCGGCTGGAAACGCGGGCTGGTCACCACCACCGAGATTACTCACGCCACCCCGGCGGGCTTTGCCGCCAATGCCCAACGCGACAACGCAGAAACCATCGCCGAGCAATACCTGGCCCGGCGCCTGGAGGTGCTCCTGGGCGGGGGGAGCAAGTACTTCACCGCCGGCAAACGCAAGGACAAGCGGGATTTGATCGCGGATTTCCGCCGCGCCGGCTACCTGGTGGCGGAAAGCCAAACCGACCTGGCCGCCGCACCGTTGGACCGGCCCTGGTTGGGGATTTTCGCCGAAGGGCACCTGCCCTTTACCCTGGACCACCAGGCCGATGCCCGACTGCGGGAGCGCGTGCCCACGTTGGCCGAAATGACCCGTCGCGCCCTCCGCAAACTCGGCCGTGAAGACCGCTTCCTGCTCCAGGTCGAGGGCGGTCGAGTAGACCACGCGGCCCATGCCAACGACATTGCGGCCGCCGTCCACGACCTGCTGGCCTTCGACGAGGCGATCGAGGCGTGTCTGGAGTTTCAACACCACGAGCCGGACACGCTCCTGGTCATCACCACCGACCACGGCACGGCCAATCCCGGCCTGAACAGCTCGGGCGGCAGCGGCGATGCGAAGAACGCCCCGGCCTTCCACCACCTGTTGCAGGCCCGTGCCTCGTTTGCCGAAATGGCGCGGCGTCTGGGCGAGGACCACACCCCCGGCCGCCTCCAACGAGTGGTGCAAGAGGCCACCGGCTACCAGGTGCCCGACGCCAAGGCGGTATTTCTGGCCAGCTTCTTCGCCAAGAAGGGCTGGGCGCTCTACGACGCCATGAACTCGACCACCGTCCAGCTCGGCCAACTGCTGGGCAACTACTACGGCGTGGGCTGGACCAGCGGCGAACACACCGCCGATTTCGTGCCGCTGCTGGCCCTCGGCCCCGGTGCGGCGCGATTCCGCGGTTTCCTGCAAAACACCGACATCTTCCACCACTACCTGGCGCTGGCCGGGGTTGACTACCGCAACCCCGAGGTGCCCCTCCTGGTCGAATCCGGTCCCGCCGCCGCCGAGGTGGAAGACCTCCCGCGGTGGGTTTGACGCACGGCGCGGCGGGCCTGCGGGCAAGTCAATGCTTCGCGCTGGCCGCCCTCCCGTGACGGGCGCCGGGCGGCGCTCCGGGGAGTGTTCCTGCTCCAGAAAGCTCTGGGCGGCGGCACGCACCCCGGGTCCGGCACCGCTTGGACCCGGACAGGGTGCTTAAGGCGCTAAGGTGATCCTACCGGCCACGCGGCAGGGCGCCACGGTGTCGCCGCCGCCATTCCGGTCGCGCCGCAGCGCGGCCCTACCGCAACCCCGCTGTCACGCAGCGCAGCCGAACCCGCACCGCCTCGCGGGCCTGCCGCTGCGGGTCCAAGGGACCGGTTCAGCGAAACACCGGATGGTTCCGGTCGCCCTGGGACTTGAGATACGCAATCAGGTCCAGGATTTCGGCCTCGGTGAAGGAGTCGAGCAGGTTGGATGGCATCAGGGACATCGTGGACGGTCGCACCGACTCGATGTCCGTCCACGGGATCTTGATCACGTTGGCCGGGTTCAGCAGGTCGCCCTTGAGCAATATGTGCCGCTCGTTCTGGTCGCCGATGCGGCCGGTGTAGCTATCACCGTCCCGGGTGGTCACCTCCACGGTGGCGTACTGGTCGGACACGACCTTGCTGGGCTCCAGGATCGCCTCGAGCAGGGCCCGGTCGTCGAAACGGGCGCCGACCCCGGTCAAATCCGGCCCGCCCAGGCCGCCCTGGCGTTGGAAGCGATGGCACTTGATGCACATCGCGGTCGAGAACACCCGCCGCCCCTGCTCGAAGTCGCGCCCGCGCATCCCGGCCGCGACGGCGGGCAGCAGGTCCGCCACCTGCCACGCGCGGACGAATGCGCGCTGCTTGAGGTCCAGGTACGGGTCCACCGGCGGGCGTTGGGCCAGAAGCGGCGCCAGCGCGGCCTGGTTCGCCGGGGTCAACGGGTCCGCCCGCTCGGCGCGCAGGCCCAGCAGGTATTCGCCGTAAGTGACGCCCCCGCCCGCGGCAATGCCGCGCGCGAACCAGCCGAAGTAGCGCTCGCGCTGGCGCGGCGTCCAGGTGTTCGGATCCGCCAGACGCAGGCACAACGCGTGGTGAAGCTGTTCCTCCTGGCTGGGAGCCGTCTCCAGGCTGGTGAGGACGCGATCCACGATGCCCGGCGCGTCGAGGAAGACAAGCAACTGGGCCAGTTCCTTGTTCAATTCGTAGGTGCCGGCGGGAAAGTGGCGGTCCAGGTGCCGGAGAATGAGGTCGCGCTCGGACCCTTCCGGCCGGCCCCAGCGCGCACCCACCAGCGAATAGACCCGAATCAATTCCAGTTGCTCGTCGTGGGCCAGGCGCGACCACTCAAGCCCGGCCAGCGCCCGAAGGACCGGCCCGGCATCCGCCGGCGCGCCGCAACGGACCAGCGCCAGCAACGCCGCCAGTCGGCGGCGGGGGTCCTTCTCGGCCAGCGCCCGCGCGCGCCAGGCGCCGACCGGCTGGTGTTCGAGCGCAACCCGCGCCGCGTACCGCAGGGCGCGGTCATGGCTGCGCAGATGCGGCCAGGCCGCCGGCACCGCCGCGGGGTCGGTCCGGCCGTGAAAACGCTCCAGCTCCCGCCGCTGCCGGCGCTCGCGCCGCCCGGCCGGGTCTTCCCCCGGGACCGGGGCGACCGATTCCGGGCCGTTGTAGCTGACGCGGTAGAGCGTGCTGGCCGTGCCGCGGCCGCCGGTCAGGAAATACAGCGCGCCGTCCCGGGGCCGGATCACCAGGTCGGTGATCGGCAGCGGCGCACCGGCGAGGAAGACTTCGTTGCTGGCCGTGTAGGTGGAGCCGGCGGGCGTCAGGTGGAGGGCGAAGATTTTGCCGTAGCTCCAGTCCCCCATGAACAGCGCGCGTTGGTAGCGGGCCGGGAAGCGGGCGCCGTAGCCGAAGGCCAGGCCGGTGGGCGAGCTTTCGCCGATGTCCAGCACGGCGGGTTGACTGTCCGCGTAATAGTCGGGCCATTTGGCGCTGCCGGTCCGCCAGCCGAACTCGGCCCCGCTGGTCACGTGATTCACGCGGGTGGGCCGGTACCACGGCGTGCCCAGGTCCCATTCCATGTCGGCGTCGAACGTGAACAATTCCCCCTCGGCGTTGAACGCCAGGTCGTAGGGGTTGCGCAGGCCGACGGCGAACAACTCGAACGCGCGGCCCTCCGGATCGAGCCGAACCACCCAGCCGCCGGGGCGGTTCGTGCGCCACACGCCGTCGGTTTGCCCGAGGGCGGGAATCAACTGGTCCATCGCCCAGTGGCGCGGTACGCGCGAGGTTTCGAGCCCCGGCAGGTACGTGGCGTTGCCGGCCAGCAGGAACAGGGAGCGACCGTCGGGGCCGGGCACGATCGCGTGCGGCCCGTGCTCACCATCGCCGTCAATCGCGCGCAGCAACGTCACCGCCTCGAACTGGTCGTCCCCATCCCGGTCCCGCAGCCGATACAAGCCCGAGCCGCCCCGGTCCTTCGGGCGGTTCACCACCGCGTAGAGACTGTCGAAGGCGTAGAGCAACCCTTGCGCGCCGCCCACCGCGACGGTCAGGCGCTCCACGCGAGCCGTTTCGCCCGGCGCTTCCGGGACCGTGACGCGGTAGAGCGGCCCGAATTGATCGGACACGATCAACCGCCCCCGCGGGTCCGGGGTCAGGCACACCCACGAGCCTTGTTCCTGGGGCACGCGCAGCAACGCCTCCACCCGGAAGCCGGGCGGCACCTTGATGGGGACCGACGCGACGGCTGCGGAGGGCGCCTCCGCGGTGCCGAGGCCGGCCGGCGTTGCGCCCAGGATCGCGACGGACACACGCAGGGCGAGGGCCAAGGGCGGTTTCATCCGGCCGGGACGATGGCCGGCTCGGGGCGGGCCTTCAAGGTCGCCGGTGGATTTTTCCTCGCGTCGCTGCTGAAGGTTTCCTCTGGGGTTCGCTCGCTTGCGGTCCGGGCGCGAGGGTCCTGGCGTGCAACGCGAATGCACCTGCTCCGGCCGTTGAAAATGCCCCGGGGGACAAGTCCGCCGCCTACGGCCTGTGCGCAGGCGCGCGTAACCCGGGTTGCCCGGCCGGCGTCTCCGAGCCCATCACAGTGTGCCGCCCGCCGGCGTGGTTGTTTCGTGCACGACCCGGGCGGAGAGATGCGGGAACGGAGCTGACGTCCGAGGTGCGTAGTTCCGGAGGGGTGCTTTGTGACCGTACATTTCGCGCGTCGCCGCCTTTGAAGTTAACCGCGCGCGCCAGCGCAACACACTGTCGCAACTGGCATTGCAGTTGCGACAAAAGCGCCGTCATGAGCGATTGTGCGTCCAATGCAGCGGCGGAGGGTCAGACCCGGTTTGTCGAACTGGCCAGCGGGAGGGAACGGCCCATTCTACCCGGCCAGCCGGCGCTTTCCAGCACCGCGGCTCCGTGGTCGGGCGTGATTGTGGAGGAATACCAGCCGCAGGGAGCGGTGGAACACCGGGATGTGGCGCCCGCGCAGCATCACCTGGTCATGCACCTGGACCGGCCGGGCCGGATGGAGATGAAGTGGGACGGCGTGTGGCGCCGGTTTCAATTGCTGCCGGACCAGCTTTTCTTCTGTCCGGCGCAGATGCCGCTCTCGGTGCGCTGCCCGCAGGCCCGGCGTTTTGTGACCGTCTCGCTGGACCCGGCTCTTGTCCGTTGCCTCGCGGTGGAAATGGGGGCCGATCACGTCAACGGGGAGTTGCCGCCCCGGCCGCCCTTTGGCGACCCGTTCATCGCCTCGCTGGTCCATTGTCTGCGCCGGGAAATCGCCACGGGCTACGCGGGTGGCCGGGTCTATGGGGAAAGTCTCGCGGCGGCCCTGGTGGCTCATCTGTTGCGGGCGGGGGCCGGCGTTGACGGAAACGGCGCGCTTGCCGGGCGCGGCTTGAGCCGGCCCCAACTGCGCCGACTGGCCGCCTACATCGAGGAGCATTTGGCCGAGGACGTTTCCCTCAAGACCCTGGCCGACCTGGCCGGGGTCAGCCCGTTCCACTTCCTGCGGCTGTTCAAGCAAACCACCCGGCGCACCCCGCATCGGTACCTGCTGGAACGTCGGTTGGAGCGCGCGCGGGAGCTGTTGCGCCGGGGCACCCTGCCCCTGGCCGAAGTGGCGGTCGAGGCCGGCTTCTGTGACCAAAGCCACCTCACCCATCACTTCAAGCGCGCCTACGGCCTGACCCCGGGCGAATTTCGTCGCCAGCACGGCCGGGCCTGAAAGAGCAGGCGGCCCGCGGAGCCGGGGGGCAATGCATTTGGCCGCAGGGTTGTCCCAGCCGCGGCAAGTTCCTTCAAGATTCCCGCGCCGGCGCCGCCTAGCTTACGCGCCAGTTGCACCATGCGAACCGGAGTTGTGTCTCGAAGTCTTTTTGCCCCGCGGGAGCGGAGCGGGGAGCGCGGTGAGTCTTCGGGACTGCCCCGGTAAGACGGTGCCCGCGTGGTACGGCCGGGAATCACCCCGGTACCGCCCCGCACCCACAGCACAGACAAAACCATGAACACATCCCCAAACAAAACCTGCAGGTGGCTGGCCGCCGCCCTGCTGGCCGGCGCGGGCCTTGCCCCGTCGGCCCTGGCCGGCAGCGCCACCTACGACTTCAACTCCGACCCGGGGTTGCAGTTTGTCGGCAACGCCGAGTGGCGTGCCAACGGCGGCGTCAACGACAGCGGTTACGTCGCCCTGTTCGACGCCGTCAACAGCCAGTATGCCGCCGTCCTCATCCCTGACTTTGACGCCGGCATGGTGGTCAAGGCCTTCACCTTCGAGGTGGACCTGCGCGTCGGCAACCCCGTCGGCAACGACGGCCGCCCCGCCGACGGCTTCAGTGTCAACTACGCCCGCGCCAACGACCCGGTGGTGCTGGACCTCAACCAGGAACCGCCGGTGGTCAACTGGAACAACTACGCCATCCCCGGGGCCCCCGAGGGCGGCACCACCACCGGGCTCTCCATCTGCTTCGACACCTGGGCCGGGAACACCTGGCCCAGTGGCGAGACCGACATCGAGGGCATCATCGTCCGCGTGGACAACACCACCGTGGCCCGCGTGCCCATGGCCACCCGCAACGGCTCCTGCACCGATGCCACCAGCCTCCAGACCGGGCCGTATAATCCCGACCTGGCCGGCGCGCCGGACGAACTCTGCTGGGCACCGCTCAAGGTCGAGCTGGCCGAAAACGGCGAGCTGACCGTGACCTGGAAGGGGACGGTGATCGTGGACAAGGTCCAGACCGGCTTCTCCCCCAGCGCCGGCCGGCTGGTCTTCGCCGGCCGTACCGGCGGGGCCAACGAGAACACGCACATTGACAACCTCCGCATCACCACCGTGCCCGCCGACAACCTGGTCATCGGCCAGGCCAACGGCACGCCCACCGGCTTCAACATTACGGTGAGCGATTCCGGCCCGGCGGTCTTCAACGCCGGCGCCGCGGGGGCCATCGTGGACTTCAAGCTCAACGGCCAGTCCATTACCCCCACCCGTACCAGCAAGACCGGCGGCATCACCACTCTCGCCTACGCCAACGCGGCGGCCCCCATCCCTCCCGGCTCGGCCAACACCGTCAGCCTCACCGTCCGGGACACCCGCGGCCTGACCGTCAGCAAGGAGGTCACCTTCACCGGCATCGCCTACACCACGCTCGACCCGGCCTGGGCCGCCACCGGCGTCAATACCGCCCAGCCCGGGTTCACGCTGCGGATGTACCAGGTGGATTTCACCGACGACCGCGGCGTCAGCCGGGCCTCCGACAACGCCAACAACGGCGTCTCGATCGCCTCCGGCGAGCGGATGCTCCACGGCGAGCTCGGTCCGAACACCGCCGATCTGAGCCGCTTCACCGGCCCGGGCGGCACCTACCGCGAAAGCAAGGTCATCAACTACAACGCCGCCACCGGCAACATCGGCAACTTCCCCGAAGACGGCTCGGTGCCCGGCGCCGTGCCCAGCACGGGCGACAACACCCTCGCCGGTAACTTCCCCGGTCTGCCCGGTACCGCCCCGCGCGAGGGCGGCAACGATGACTGCACGATGGAGCTGCTGACCTACATCGAATTCCCGGCCGCTGGCGCCTACCAGCTCGGCGTCAACAGCGACGACGGCTTCCGCCTGACCGCCTGGGGCAACCCGCGCGACGTGCTCGCCGCGCCCATCGTGGCCCAGTTCGACAACGGCCGCGGCGCGGCCGACACCCTGGGCTGGGTGTACGTGCCCCAGGCCGGCACCTACGGCTTCCGCGCCCTCTGGATGCAGGGCGGCGGCGGCGCCAACGTGGAACTGTTCTCCCTCACGGAGGAGGGCACGAAGGTGCTGCTCAACGACACCACGGTCTCCGGCGCCCTGCGCGCCTTCGCCGCCAACAGCGGCGCCGAGCCCGCCGCGGTCACCTACGTGGACCCGCCGCGCGGTTCCGGCCGGCCCTTCCTGGCCGGCGCCTCCCTGGTGGTCGAAATCACCGACGGCGCCAGCGCCGTGAGCAACATCAGGCTCGAGCTCAACGGCACCGAGGTCACCCCCACCATCACCAAGAACGGCAGCGTCAGCCGCGTGGTGTACACCCCGGCCGGCCTCCTGCCGCAGGGCAACAACACCCTGGTGGTGAGCTTCACTGACGGCGCCGCCACCTACCGCGCCACCAACACCTTCACCGCCAGCGGCGGCGCGGTCATCCCACCCAGCATGGCCCTGAAGGCCTCGGACGTGAACACCGCCAACCGCGGTTTCCTCATCAAGACCTGGCAGACGGCCATCATGAACAGCGGCGCCACAGGCGAAAACTCCCCCGGCAACTCGACCGAGATTGCCGAGGCCATGGTTCACAACCTGTTCGGCTGGCCCAACACCGCCAACCTCGACGCCTTCACCGGCCCCGGCGGCTCCTACGTGGAGACCGGCGCCATCAACTACAACGGCGCCAGCGGCGACATCGGCAACTTCACCGACGACGGCTGGTACGGCGGCGCCCCCGCCCCCAACATGCCCGGCATCCCCGGCAGCGCCACCCTCGAAAGCGGCAACGCCAACTACGCCTTGGAAATCCGCACCGTGCTCGACCTCCAGCCCGGCACCTACCACATGGGCGTCAACAGCGACGACGGCTTCCGCCTCATCGTCGGCGACGGCAAGGAGGCCTACACCCTCCCGGTCGTTTGCGGTGAGTTCAGCGGCGGCCGCGGCGCGGACAACTGGGGCTTCACCCGTTTCAGCATCAAGGTCACCCAGGCCGGCCTCTATCCGTTCCGCATGGTCTTCGAGCAGGGCGGTGGTGGCCACAACGTCGAGTGGTTCCAAATCGTTGAAGACGGGCGTCCCGACCAGATGGGCAAGGTCCTGATCAACGTGGATGATCCCACCACCGGCGCCCGCGCCATCCGGGCCTACCAGTATCCGGTCAATGCCACCGGCCCCACCTGGGTCAAGAGCTTCGCCCCCGGCCGCAGCAGTCTGGACAGTGCCGGCAGCCGCGGCCGCGCCGGCCCCGATGCCACGGTCAAGGCCGTGCTCGTGGACGGCTCCACGCCGGTGGACCCGGCCTCGGTCAGCCTCAGGATCAACGGGGCAGCGGTCACCCCCACCGTGACCAAGACCGGCGGCGAGACCACCGTCACCTACAAGCCGGAAGCCGGCTTCGCCCCCGGCAGCACCAACCAGGTCGCCCTGACCTTCGGCGACCGTACGGTGAGCTGGTCGTTCATCGTCAACCTCCCCGCCACGCCCACCTTCTGGATCGAGGCGGCGGACTTTGACTATGACGGTGGCCAGAGCCGGCCCGAGGCCAGCGTCATGCCCTACGCCGGCGGCGCCTACGCCGGGCTCGGCGCGGTGGCCGGGACCGACTACAAGGGCTTCAACACCCCGGACAACCCGTACTACCGCTACCCGAACTCCCTCGGCGTGCCCATGAGCTTCGCCAACGACCGCGACCGCGGCGGCGGCGAGGTAATCGTGAACTTCCGCCCCGGCTGGATGGGCACCGCCCAGTGGTTCAACTACACCCGCAACGTGCCGCCCGGCAAATACCACATCTACGCCGCGCTCTCGCACGGCGACGCCAACGCCAGCATCGGCGGCAACCTGGCCAGCGTCAGCGGCGGCTCCGAGACCATCCTCGGTGTCTTTGACGGCCTGGCCCCCGGCGGCTGGGGCAACAACGCCCTGCTCCCGCTCAAGGACGCGGCGACCACCAACCAGGTCGTCGCCCTCGACCTCGGCGGCACGCAGACCTTCCGCTACAACGACCGCAATGGTGACTGGGACTTCCTGCTCTTTGTCCCGGCCACCGAACCCGGCGGCGAAATCCGCATTGAAAGCATCGTCAAGAACGCCAACGGCACCATCACCGTGACCTGGTCCGGCGGCGGCACCCTCCAGGCCGCCCCCACCGTGCTGGGGCCGTGGCAGGACGTGGCGGGCGCCACCAGCCCGTACACCTTCACGCCGAACGAGCAGATGCTCTTCGGGCGCATCCGGCGGTAAAACCGACGGGGTTGGCTCACAGGGGGCCGGGCCGACGGCCCGGCCCCCTTTCTTCTCGCAGTACTCGGTCGTGGCGTCACCCGGGGGGTCTTTTCCAGGTTTCGCGAAGAGGTGGGAGAGCCACCTCCCGCGCTTTTGACCAGCCGGGCTGGCAACCCCGAAAGCTCCCGGCCGAGCCCGGGGTCGGTTTGTCCTGTCCATGAAAATTCGCACCCTCATTGTCTCGGAAGAAGCGGCCACGTGCACCGAGCTGGCCGTGCTGTTGGCGCGCGAGCCGGACGTCGAGGTGATTGCGCAAACCCACCCGGCGGCGCTGGACCCGGACCGTTGGCCCGCCTGGCCGCCGGACCTGGTCTTCCTGGATGTCGGCCCGGAAACTGCGGATGTATCCGCCCGCCTGACCGAACTGCGCCGCGCCGGTGTGCCGGCGGTGGTGATGATGGCGCATTCGGCGCGCCACGCCCTGGCGGCTTTTGATGCCGCCGCCCTGGATTATCTCCTCAAGCCCGTTCAGCCCGGCCGCCTGAGCCGCTCGCTGCAACGGGTCCGTGAGCACTTGCTCGCCCGGCAATTGAGCGCTGGTCGGACACCGGGGTTGCATCCGGCCCGGGAGCTGGCGCCCGGACCGCTGTACTGGTCCCGCATTCCCGTGCGCGACCGGGAGCGGGTGGTGTTTGTGCCCGTGGAAACTTTGCGGTGGGCGGAAGCGGCGGAGAATTACGTGGTCCTGCACACCACGCGGGGCAATCACATCATGCGCCAAACCCTCAGCGCGCTGGAAGCGGCCCTGAATCCGGAACAGTTCTGCCGCCTGAGTCGCTCGGCACTCATCAACCTGGAGCACCTGGCGGAGCTGCGTCCACTTTTCCGGGGACGGTTCGTGGCCGTGTTGCGGGACGGCACCCGGCTGACGGTCACCCGCCCGCTTCCGGAGCTGGAGCAACTGCTGAAATTTTCGTGACGGACGCGGGGCCTGCCTCCGGGCGACCGGCGGGATGCGGTTGGCGCGAGGGTGGGTGGGTCAGGGAGACGAGGGAGCAGATGGTCGGGACGGTGAGATTCGAACTCACGACCTTCTGAACCCCATTCAGACGCGCTACCAAGCTACGCTACGTCCCGACCTCTGCGTGCCGAACCGTTCTTCGGCCCGGTCTTTCGGGAGAAGATGCTACGCGCCGGCCGGAGGATTTCAACCCCTTTTCGGGCGGAGGCAAGTTTTCCACGTGCGCCGCTCAGCCCGGAATTTCCGGTCAGTTTGAGGCGGCAAGTCTTCCGGGTAAACCGTGTGGCACGGCGCGTCGGCGCGCCGCTCAGGGTTGGCGGCCGGCCCGGTAAAAGGCGCGCGGCACACCCGGCTCAATGGGCGCGACCCATTCCCAGCGGCCGGCGGCGTCACTACGGACCCGGGCAACCTCGGTCCACGCCGCAGCCGGGCCGACCGCGCTCGAACGCTCAATCCGGTAAGTGGCTCCGGCCACGCCCTCGCCCCGCAGACGGGCTTGCACGCTGGATTCGGTCCGGATGCTCGTGAAGCGGACCCGGGCATCGTGGCTGAGACGATACAGGCGGCCCGAGTTGCCAATGCCGCCCTGAGAGACCGTGCCGTAAAGCCCCCCGTCACTGGCCGCAAGCAGCCCGGCCCACGGGCGGTAGCCGTCCAGGGTCAGGTCTTGAAAGCGCACCACCAGGGCATAGTTCGAGCCGTCCGGTTGGAGGGCAAAGACTGTTCCCAGCCCGCTGAGCGTGTCCGAAGCGGTGGTGCCGTACAAACGGCCGTCGTGCCACTCCACCAGACGGCTGCGGGGCTGGACCCCGACCGAGTCGGTACTGAAGTGATGCAGGATGGTGTAGTCCGAACCATCCCGCCGCACCCGGAAAATGGTTCCCTGGCCGTTGGCCCCGCCCGCGGCGCAGGTGCCGTACAGGTAGCCGTCGGGGCGGCACAGCAGACCGCCCACCGGCAACTTGCCGTCCGTGGCGGTTTGACCGAAGTGGCGAAGCACCTGGTAATCCTGGCCGTCGGGCTGGAGGCGGAAGATCACCCCGCCGTCGAAAGCGCCCTTCGAGTTGAGAACCCCATACAGGAAACCATCCTCGCAGGGGATAAGTCCGTCGGCCGGTGCCGCGCCGTCATTGTCCTGGCCGAAGGCGCGCAGCACGCTGAATTCGCTGCCGTCGGGCCGCAGCCGGAAGCACGTCCCGCCGTTGTGGGCGCCGCCCTCGACGGCCAGTCCCACCAACCAGCCGTCGCTGGTGAGGGTCAGCCCGGAGACCAGCAGGGCGCCCTCGGTGGCGCGGCTGGTGAAACGTTTGAGCACTTGGTAGCCGGAGCCGTCGGGTTGGTGCTTGAAGACCGTGCCCCCGGCGGCGCCCCCGGTCCGGTAGGCGGTGGTACCGTAGAGGGTGCCGTTGGCGTCCTGGCTGAGGGGGGCGACCGGGGTTTCTCCGTCCTGGGCCGCTTCGCCGAAATGATGCAGGATTTGGTAGCCGGTCAGGTCCTTTTGGAGGCGGAAAACGGTGCCGCGGCCGTGGTTGCCTCCCTGGGAGGTGGTGCCGTACAGAAACCCGTCCCGGCCTTCGATCAGGTCCGCGGAGGGGGTGCGGGCATCCAGGCCGCCGGGCAGGAAGGTGTAGAGGACCTGGAGCTGGGCGCTGATGGTGTTCCAGGCCATCAAGGTTCCGGCTTGTTCCGGCCCGCCGGCGAGGGTGGCGCTGATCACCCGCCCGTCCGGGGTGAGCGCCAGTTCGCCGAAGGCAAATCGGCCGCTACTGCTGCTGCCCAGGTGGGCCAGGACCTGGTAGTCGGAGCCGTCGGGTTTGATTTGGAAAAACACGCCGCCCTCATTGGTGCCCCCGCTGAGAGTGGTCCCCCAGAGCAGCGATTTGGCGGGGTTGAACAGGAGGGCACTCGGGCGGTAACCCAGCCCGCGGTCGGCCAGCCGAAAATGCCGCAGCACCTCGAGCGTTTTGTCCGTCGGCCGGAACCGATACACCGTGCCCAGGTTGTCCGTCCCCCCGGCGGCCGTCACGCCGTACAAGCGGCCGTCGAGCCCTTCCACCAGACCAAAATCCGGCGCCCGGCCCTCGGTCGGGGGCTGGAATTCGTGCAACACCTGGTAGCCGGAACCGTTCGGGGAGATCCGGAAGAGGGTGCCGGCGTTGGCGGCGCCGCCGGCCTCGGTGGTCCCGTACAAAAAGCCGTCGCTGGCCAGGAGCAGCCGGCTCTTGGGCGTTCTGCCGTCGTTGGTGCCGGCGCCAAAATGGTGCAGCACCTCGAAATCCTCGCCGTCCCGCGACAAGCGGAAAAGCGTGCCCGCGCCGTGTGCGCCCCCCTGCGACGCCACGCCCGCCACGGCCAGGCCCGGCAGGGCCGTCAGCCCGCCCAACGGCAGGGCGCCCTCGGAACGGTCGGCGGCCAGGCTGTGCAACACCACGAACTGGCCGCTGGCACGATCCAACCGGAAAATGACTCCGTTGGTGGAATCGCCCCCCTGACCGGTGACGCCGTACAAACTGCCATCGCCGCCGTCCAGCAACTGGCCGGCGGGTGTGGCGCCATCCGACCCTTGGAAATGCTTCAACGCGCGGTAGCCCGTGCCATCCGGGGCCAGCGCGTACACCGTGCCCTGGTTGTTGGTGCCGCCGCGGGTGGTCAGGCCGTACAACCAACCATCTCCGGCCAGGATGACGCCTCCCGGCGGGTTGCTGCCGGTCTTGTCATCCGTGCCAAAGGAGCGGAGCGGCTCGTAACGCACCTGCGCCAGGGCCACGCTCCACCCGAGGGCCGCGGCCAACCCCCACCCCAGAGGGCGCACGCGCCGCCCCGTCCCGGCGGTGTGGTGTTGCGGCCCCCGCCCGATCCGCATTTGGTTCCCAAGGTCGTGATGTTCCATGATTGTCCGCATTTTGCAGCGGGACGTTACCGGGTCGGCCGGACCACTGGCCAGCACATTTCACCGGGGTATCCGGCCCCGCCCGGGTGACTCGGCCTTGTCAAGCAGGGCCGGGGCGATAGACTGCGCGCGCGTTGCAAGTCAACACTACCCCCGCGCCATGAAAAAGACCGTTCGTTCCAAGCAAGCCTTTCCCGACATCCCGGTCATCCGCTACGAAGGGCCGGACTCGAAGAATCCCCTGGCCTTCAAGTGGTACAACCCGGAGGAGGTGGTCGAAGGCAAGCCCATGAAGGACCACCTGCGCTTCTCGGTGGTGTACTGGCACACGATGCGCGGCACCGGCTCGGACATGTTCGGGGTGGGCACCTGGCAGCGACCGTGGGAGGACGGCACCAACTCGCTCACGATGGCCCTCAAGCGCGTGCCCGTACTCTTCGAGTTCTGCCAGAAACTCGGCGCGCCGTTTTACGCCTTCCACGACCGCGACGTGGCCCCCGAGGGCCGGACCCTGGCCGAGACCAACAAGAACCTCGACCGCGTGGTCAAGGAGATGAAAAAGCTCCAGAACGACACCGGCATCGGCCTGCTCTGGGGCACCGCCTGTCTCTTTGCCCATCCCCGCTTCATGCACGGGGCGGCCACGAGCTGCAACGCCGACGTCTTCGCCTACGCCGCCGCGCAGGTGAAAAAGGCCATCGAGGTCACCCACGAACTGGGCGGCGCCGGCTACGTCTTCTGGGGCGGCCGCGAGGGCTACACCACGCTGCTGAACACCGACATGAAGCGCGAGCTGGACCACCTGGGGGCCTTCCTCCACATGGCGGTGGACTGGAAGAAACAGATCGGCTTCCCGGGCCAGTTCTACATCGAGCCCAAGCCCAAGGAGCCGACCAAGCACCAGTACGACTCCGACGCCGCCGCCTGCCTGAACTTCCTGCGCCAGTACGACCTGCTCAAGGACTTCAAGCTCAACCTCGAGACGAACCACGCCACCCTCGCCGGCCATACCATGCAGCACGAGCTGGAAGTGGCCGGCGCGGCCGGCGCCCTGGGAAGCATTGACGCCAATACCGGCGACCTCCTGCTCGGTTGGGACACCGACCAGTTCCCCACCGACCTCTACCTCACCACCCAGATCATGCTCACCATCCTCAAGTACGGCGGCTTCACCACCGGCGGCACCAACTTCGACGCCAAGGTGCGCCGCGAGAGCTTCGAGCCGGTGGACCTGTTCCATGCCCACATTGGCGGCATGGACGCCTTCGCCCGCGGCCTGAAGATCGCCGCCAAAATCCGCGCCGACGGCCGCCTGGCCGACTTCGTGAAAAACCGCTACGCCTCTTGGGACACCGGCATCGGCCGCCAGATCGAGCGGGGCGAGGTGGGCTTCGCCGAGCTGGAGAAATACGCCCTGAAGATGGGCGAGGTGCGTACCAATCAGAGCGGTCGCCAGGAGATGCTCGAAAACCTCATCAACGAGTTCATCTGAGCCGGCGGGCTCCGGACGGCTACCGGCCGGGCCGGTCCCCTCGGCGCCCCGGGCGGGGCGTCACATGTGGGCGATGATGTTATCGCCGAACTCGCTGCACTTGATCTGCGTGGCGCCCGCCATCTGCCGGGCGAAGTCGTAGGTCACGCGCTTGCTGGCAATGGCGCCGTTGAGTCCCTTGAGCACGAGGTCCGCCGCCTCGGTCCAGCCCAGGTGCCGGAGCATCATTTCGCCGGAGAGCACGACCGAACCGGGGTTGACCATGTCCTTCCCGGCGTACTTGGGCGCCGTGCCGTGCGTGGCCTCGAAGATGGCGTGGCCGGTGATGTAGTTGATGTTGCCGCCGGGCGCGATGCCGATGCCGCCCACCTGTGCCGCGAGCGCGTCACTGAGATAGTCGCCGTTGAGGTTCAGTGTGGCGATGACGTCGAAGTCCTCCGGGCGCGTGAGCACCTGCTGGAGGGTGATGTCAGCGATGGCGTCCTTGATGAGGAGCCCGGCGCCGGGCTGGCCCTCGGGGATTCGGCACCACGGGCCGCCGTCCAGCTCTACCGCCCCGAAGTACTCCCTGGCCACCTGGTAGCCCCAATCGCGGAAGGCCCCCTCGGTGTACTTCATGATGTTGCCCTTGTGGACCAGCGTCACGGACTTGCGCCCGTTCCGAATGGCGTAGCTGATGGCGCTGTGGATCAGGCGCACGCTGCCGCTGTAGCTCACCGGCTTGATCCCCACGCCCACCCGCACGTCCGTGGGGAACTGTGCCGCGCCCACCGCCTGCCAAAACGCCGTGGCCCGGGCCGGGGTGCCGAAGCGGATTTTCTCGAATTGCCGGGGAAACTCCCGGGCGAGGAAGTCCAGGACCTTTTGGGCCTCGGGCGTGCCGGCGGCCCACTCGATGCCCGCGTAGATGTCCTCGGTGTTCTCGCGGAAGATGACCATGTTCACCTTCTCCGGGTGCTTCACCGGGCTGGGGACGCCGGTGAAGTACTGCACCGGGCGCAGGCAGACGTACAGGTCCAGCAACTGCCGCAGCGCGACGTTCAGCGAGCGGATGCCCCCGCCCACCGGGGTGGTCAACGGCCCCTTGATGCCGACCAGGAATTCCTTGAACGCCTCGACCGTGTCGTCCGGCAGCCAGGTGTTGAATTTCTGGAAGGCGGTTTCGCCCGCGAAGACCTCCATCCAGGCAATCCGGCGCCGGCCGCCGTAGGCCCGGGCCACCGCCGCGTCCAGGACCCGCTGCGCCGCGGCCCAGATGTCCGGTCCGGTGCCGTCGCCACGGATGAACGGGATGATGGGCTGATCCGGCACCTGGAGCTTGCCGTCGTGAATCGAGATTTTGCCGCCCGCGGGGACGGTGCAGGTGGTGTACGTCATGGCCATGGTGCGCGAACGCGACGTGCGGGAAAGCCACCCTTCGCCGGGCTGCGCGAAATACGGGGTCCTTTTACGCAAAGTCCGCCGGCCCGGCAAGCCCCGGCCACCGGCGCGGCGGCCCGCGCGTGTCCCTTCCCCCTGGTCCGGGGCTCAGACCAGGGCCTTGCGGGGGACCCCGCGGGGTGGGAGCGGTATCAGGCTTCGCAGGACGCCGGGCGGGTCCGTGACCGGGCGGCCTCAGGAGTGGCCGCCGTTGCCGGGCGCCGGAAGGTCGGTCGCGGCCCGGCGGTTTCTCAACGCGCCGCGGCCCGCAGGGGCACCCGCTCGGGCCGGGGCTGGCCGGCGCGGATCCCCAGGGCGCGCACCTGCTGCAACGCCGCTTCGGCGGTCAGGCCGTACTTCTCCCGCAATTCCCGGACCGTGCTGGCGTGCTCGATAAACTGATCCGGCCAGCCGAGCCGCACCACCGGGGTGCGGAGGCCGCGTTCGTTGAACAGCTCGAGCACCGCGCTGCCGTAGCCGCCCATCAGCACGTGGTCCTCGAAGGTGACCACCACGTCGGCCGCCTGGCCGAAGAAGACATGCGTGGCCGCGTCCAGCGGCTTGACGAAGCGGGGGTTGATCAGCGCCACGTCCCAGCCCTCGGCGGTCAGTTGCGCCGCCGTCTCGCGGGCCAGGGACTGCAGGTTGCCCAGCGCGAAGAGGGCGGCCCGGGGGCCGCCGCTGCCGGCGAAGTTTTGCCGCACCTCGGCCTTGCCGATTTCGAGCAGGGCGGGTTCGTCCTTGATCCGCACGCCCTCGCCCGCGCCGCGCGGGTAGCGGAGGAAGACCGGGTGCTTCTGCCGCGTGGCGGTGAACATCATGTCCACCAGCTCGTCTTCGTCCGCGGGGGCCATGACGATGACGTTCGGCACGCAGCGCAGGTAGGCGATGTCGAACAGGCCGTGGTGCGTGGGCCCGTCGTTGGCCGAGAGCCCGGCCCGGTCCATGCAAAAGATGACCGGCAAATCCTGCAGCGCGACGTCGTGGATGATGCAGTCGTAGGCCCGCTGCAGGAAGGTCGAGTAAATCGCCACGACCGGCCGGAACCCCATCGTGGCCATGCCGGCGGCGAAGATGACCGCGTGCTCCTCGGCGATGCCCACGTCGTAGTAGCGGTCGGGCAGGGCCTTCTCGAGGTGCTTCAGGCCGGTGCCGCTGGGCATGGCGGCGGTGATGCCCACCAGGGTGGTGTCCCGCTGGCACAACCGCACCAGGGCCTGGCCGAACACGTCCTGGTAGTTGGGCGGGCTGCCCGGCTTGCCGGGGATGATCTCCCCCGTGGCCACGTTGTACGGGCCCACGCCGTGATACTTCTCCGGTTGCTGCTGGGCCGCCTCGAACCCCTTGCCCTTTTGGGTGATCACGTGCAGCACCACCGGCATGTCCGCGGTCTTGGCGTATTCGAGCGACTCGATGAGCAACCGCAGGTCGTGCCCGTCAATCGGGCCCAGGTACCGCAGGCCCATCTCCTCGAACAGCAGCGTGCTGCCGAAGCCGCCGCGGCCGTCGGCATCCGGGCCGCGCTCGGTGGGCTCGAGGGCCGCCTGGGAGACGGCACCCTTGAGGGCCTCCTCGGCCATGTGGGCCAGCCGCAGGGCCTGGTCGCCCCCGCGGAACCGGCGCAGGAGCCGCTCGAAGTCGCGCTGGAGTTTGGCGTAGCGCGGATGGCGGATGAGCTTGTTCAGGTAGGCGGAAATGGCGCCGACGTTCTTGGCGATGGACCATTCGTTGTCGTTGAGGATGCCGATGAACCGCCGGGTCGTGTGGGCGATGTTGTTGAGCGCCTCGTACGAAATGCCGTTGGTCAGGGCGGCGTCGCCGAAGATGCACACCACGTGCTCGTCGCTCCCGCGCCGGTCGCGGGCGGCGCACATGCCCAGGGCGGCGGACAGCGCCGTGCCCGCGTGCCCGGCGCCGTAGCAATCGTGCTCGCTCTCGCTGCGGACCGCAAAGCCGTTGAGCCCGCCGGTGGTGCGGATGGTGTGGAAGCGGCTCTTGCGGCCGGTGAGCAGCTTGTGCACGTAGCACTGGTGGCTCACGTCCCAGACCAGCTTGTCCCGCGGCGTCTGGAAGACCCGGTGCAGGGCCAGGGTCAACTCCACCACGCCCAGGTTCGGGCCCAGGTGCCCGCCGTTGCGGGACAGCACGGTGATGAGTTCCTGGCGGATTTCCTGCGCCAGTTGCTCGAGCTGGTCGAGCGTCAGTTTGCGCACGTGCTCGGGGTGATCCACCATGTCGAGGTAGCGGTTCATTGCGGGCTTAATCCGAATCGGTCGGGGCGAGGTTCACCGGGCGGGTTTGCAGGTTGCCGGCCTGGTCCTGTTCGAGTTGCTGGATGCGCACCTCGGCCGCGGCCAGGCGCGCCTCGCACACGCGCACCAGTTTCATGCCTTCCTCGTAACGGGCCAGCAGGGTTTCCAGCGGCAAATCCTCGGACTCCATGGCCTCCACCACGCGCTGCAACCGCGCCAGCGCGTCGCTGAAACTCAAATCGCCGGGGTCCCCGCCGGAACCGGCCTTGGATGACTTCGACATTTCGGCGCAACATAAGCGGCCGCCCCCGGGGCGTCCAGCCCCGGCCGGGCGACCCTAGCCCGCCGCCCGCCGCAGGCGGTCCGCCGCGGCGGCCCATTCCGGCGTCTCCGGCACCGCTTCCACCACGATGGCCGCCGCGCCGCGCTCGTCGCACCGGTGCAGCTCGGCGTACAAGGCCCGGGCGAAGGCCTCCGCCTCCTGCGGGATCACGCTCACCCCGCCCCAGCCGCCCGGGGCGGGAATGCAGCCGTGGGCCAGCACGAAGGTGCGCCCGGGGTCCTCCCCCAGCGCCGCCAGTTGGCGCCGCAGGTCCGCCTCGTCCCGCCAGGCCAGCACCCGCAGCCGCGCGCGCGGCGCGTAATGCTTGGCCAGCAGACCCGGGCTGCGCAACGGTCCGGCCGCGCCCGCGGTGCCGCCCGTTTGCACCGCGCCCACCACCGCCGCCAGCGCGCCGGCGTGGACCATGCCCGGACGCAAAATCCGGGGCGGCTGCGCCGTGAGGTCCAGCACGGTGGACTCGAGCCCCACCGGGCAGGGACCGCCGTCCACCACCGCCGGGATGCGTCCGCCCAGGCTCTTGAGCACGTGGGCCGCCTCGGTGGGCGAAAGGGCGGTGGACACGTTGGCGCTGGGCGCGGCCAGCGGCGCGTCGCACGCCCGGATCAGGGCCTGGATGAACGGGTGCCGCGGCCAGCGGATGCCCACGGTGGGCCCCCCGGCCGTGACTTCCGGCGGGATCATCCCGGACGCGCGCGGCAGCACCAGCGTCAACGGTCCCGGCCAGAAGGCCCGCGCCAGGGCCTCGGCCGCCGGGGGCCAGGCACTCACGCAGGCGCGGGCCAGCGCCAGGTCGGCCACGTGCACAATGACCGGGTTGGCGGCCGGCCGGCCCTTCACCGCGAAGAGCCGCCGCACCGCCTCGGGCCGCGTGGCCAGGGCCGCCAGGCCGTACACCGTCTCGGTGGGCACGGCCACGACCTCGCCGGCGCGGAGCAGCGCCGCGGCGCGTTCCACCGCCCGGGCAAACAGCTCCGGCGTATGCGTGGGCAGCAACTCGGTTTCCATGTGCCACCGCCCGACCCGGCAAAGGCGTCGGGCGCCGGTGCACAGCCTAAATCGCCCCGCCCCCGCTGCAAAGGTCCGGCGGGCCGCCCCGGGACGCGGGAGCTGTTCAACGGGTTACCGGTGGTATCCCAGGTTTCCCCCGACGGAGTAGCGGCGGGTTTCCCAACCGGCCGTGGCGCCG
>JBBIJZ010000053.1:0-28283 GCA_037445715.1 Verrucomicrobiales bacterium
CTGGCGCCGTTGTTCCTTGCGGGTCCACGGCGACCCGGCTTCGGCCGCGGCGGGCGCGAGCGGCGGTTCCGGGGCCCGGGACTCCGTCGCCGGGCCGAGGCTCCAGCCGCTCAACCCGTCCCGCGCGGCCTGGGTGGTCTTTTCCAGGTAGTAGTCGTAGCCGCCGGCGTACGGGGTGAGGCGGCCGGCGCGCACGTGGACCACGCGCCTGGCGACCGCCCGGATGAAGTGCACGTCGTGGCTGATGAACACCAGCGTGCCGGTGAAGGGCCGGAGGGCTTCGATGAGGGCTTCGACACTGGCCAGGTCCAGGTGCGTGGTGGGTTCGTCCATCAGCAGGAGGTTCGGCGGGTCCAGCAGCAGTTTGACCAGCGCCAGCCGGCTTTTCTCGCCCCCGCTGAGCACGCGCACCGGTTTGAAGACGTCGTCGCCGCGAAACAGAAAGCTGCCCAGCACGGTGCGTACGAAGGTCTCGGTGACGGGGCGCGGGGTGGCCAGGGCCTCTTCGAGCACGGTGCGCGAGAGGTCGAGCATCTCGGTGCGGTACTGGGCGTAGTAGCCGACGCGGACGTTGTGGCCGGGCAGGCGGGTGCCCGCCTGCGGGGTGAGCACGCCGGCCAGCAGCTTGAGCAGGGTGGACTTGCCGGCGCCGTTGGGGCCCACCAGCACGATGCGCTGGCCGCGCTCGATCTCGAAGTCCAGCCCGGCATAGACCGGCCGGGGCGGCCGCTCGCCGTCGCCGGGATAGGTGAAGTGAACGCCGGCCAGCCGGAGCACGCGCCGGCCACTGGATTCGGGTTGCGGGAAGGCAAAGCCCACGGTGGCTTCCGGGCCGGCGGGTGCCTCGACCTGTTCGGCCCGGAGGCGTTCGATCTGTTTGAGCTTGCTCTGGGCCTGGGCGGCCTTGGTGTTCTTGGCGCGGAAGCGGTCCACGAAACGTTGCAGGCGCTCGATTTCGCGCTGCTGCGCCTTCCAGGTGGCGGCCAGGGAGGCCTCGCGCGCCGCGCGCTGGGCCAGGTAGGCGTCGTAGTTGCCGGTGTAGCGGAAGAGGCGGCCCTGACGGATTTCGACCACGTGGGTGCAGAGCCGGTTGAGGAACTCGCGGTCGTGGGAGATGAGCAGCAACGCCCCGCGCCAGCCGGCCAGGTGGTCCTGCAGCCAGAGCACGGCCTCGAGGTCGAGGTGGTTGGTGGGCTCGTCCAGCAACAACAGGTCCGGCTCGTGCACCAGCAACGCCGCCAGCCGGGCCCGCATCACCCAGCCGCCGCTCATCTGGCGGGCCGGCCGGTCCAGGTCCGTCTGGCGGAAGCCCAGCCCGGCCAGGATTTGCCGGGCGCGCGCCACCGTGGCGCCGTCCGGCGGGGGCGGCGCGGGCGGAGGCGCGGCGTCGCGCGCGGCGGCGATGACCGCGGCGGGATCGAGGGCCAGTTCAAGGACGGTCTCGGCGCCGGCGGGTTCGGTTTCCTGGGGCAGGTAACCGAGCCGGGTGCCGCGCCCCCAGTCCACCGTACCGGCGTCGGCGGTTTCCCGGCCCAGCAACAGGCGGAAGAGCGTGGACTTGCCGGCGCCATTGGGGCCCACCAGGGCCAGGCGGTCGCCCTGCACCACGGTCAGCCCCGCGTCGGCGAAGAGCGTCCGGCCCGCGTAGCTTTTGGCCAGGCCCGAGAAGGTCAGCATCGCGCGGCGGAGGGTAGCGGGACGGGCGCCCGACGCAACGCGGAGCCGCGCGCAGGGTGGGGGGCCGGGGGGTCAGGCGCAGGTGCTGAGGAAGACCAGGGCGTTGAACAGGAGGAAGCCGCCGATCACCAGCCAGAGCAGCCGGCGGGCGCGGCGGGCGCGGGGGTCTTCGCTCATGCGGGGCGCGGGTCGCCCGGCTCAGTACAGGTAGGCGGCGTCCACCAGGCGGCTTTCGCCCTCGCCGGTGTTGACGGCGTACTGGATGCCGCGCCAGAGGGAGGCCCCGCCGTGGGCGCCGGACCTGGTCAGGGCGTAGAAGCTGACGTTGAATTTGGGGCGCCCCTCGGCGTCGAGCAGGCGTTTCATTTTCGTCTGCGCCACGATGCGGCGGCAGGCCCGCAGGCAGGCGTCGGTGGGGGATTGGCCCTGGCGCATCCACTCGACGATCATGACGCTGCTGCAGGCCAGGAGGTTGGCCTCGCCGCGGCCGGTCGAGCCGGCGGCGCCCACGTCGTTGTCCACCCAGAGGCCGGCGCCGAGGATGGGGGAATCGCCGACGCGGCCGGGGATTTTGAAGGCCAGGCCGCTGGTGGTGGTGCAACCGGAGACGCCGCCGCGCTGGTCCACGGCGTTGCAGTTGATGGTGCCGTAGTGGCGGAGGGCCTGTTTGAGGTTCTGGCCGATGTCCAGGGTGTCCAGGGTGTGGGGCGGCAGCCAGTCGTCCTGGTTGCTCAAGGTCTCCTTCCAGCGCAGCCAGGCCTCGCGGGCGGCGTCGGTCAGGAGGTTTTCCTCGGGGAACCCGTGGGCGCGGGCGAACTTGAGGGCACCGGCGCCGACCAGCAGGACGTGGTCGGTGCGCTCCATGACCCGCCGGGCCACGCGCGAGGCGTAGCGGATGTTTTGCAGGGCGGCGACCGCCCCGCCGCGGCCGGTGGGGCCGTGCATGACGGAGGCGTCCAGTTCGACCACGCCCTCCTCGTTGGGCAGACCGCCGTAGCCCACGCTCTGGTCGTTGGGGTCGTCTTCGAGCAGGTTGACCCCGGCGATGACGGCGTCGAGGGCGTCGGCCCCCTG
Source organism: Verrucomicrobiales bacterium (assembly GCA_037445715.1). Taxonomy (GTDB): domain Bacteria; phylum Verrucomicrobiota; class Verrucomicrobiia; order Limisphaerales; family J093; genus DSVZ01. The sequence continues at coordinate 2,752 of JBBIJZ010000053.1, forward strand.
CTGGAGCAGTTCCATGGCGCGGGTGGTGGCCTTGAGGCCGTTGCCGCTGGCGATGACGGCGGGGCGATAGGCGGTTTGCGCGCGCAGCAACGGGGGGGTGCCGGCGGCCGTGAGCGCGGCCAGGCCGGTGGCGCCCAGGAAACGGCGGCGGGTGAGCGGAAGATTCATGGCGGTGGTTTGAGTTGCGGCGCAAGCATGGACCAGATGCCGACCGCGCTTCAAGGAACCATTCGCGCGGGCGGGGTTCAGCGACTCCCGGGGCCGCCGGGTTAAAGGGCGCACGCCAGGGGAGGGGGTTGGGGCCGCAGCGCGTGCCGCCGCTTTACTGAATCAGCCCAACGCGCCGCGCAGGGTAGGGCGCTGCTGCGAGGGCGCTTCCTGACCGGCCGCGGCGCAGCGCGGCCGAAGAAACAGCGCCGGCGAGCCGGCGCACTCCACACGCTTCGCAAATTCCTCCCGCGTTCGCACGGTGCCCCGGCGTTGGGAGTGCGCCAGCTTGCGGGCGCTTCCTGCCCGGCGCTTCCCACTCGCCGGGTCATCCCCATTTGCCCACCGACCGAGCAGGGTGGGCAGGTCCCGGGCCTCCGAATCCGCGGGGGCGGCGGTGCCGCTTGCCCGGCCGCGGCACAGCGCGGCGCTACCCAACGCTCGGCCGCGAGGCGGCGCGGCTTTACCGAAGCCCCGGGCTGCTGGCCGCGACGCCCGCGGTTCTGGGGTCTTGCCCGGTTTGCAGTGTCCGGCGACCTCGCCGGCCGTTGCGCCCGCGGACGGACGCGCTCTTCCCCTTCGGTTTCCCGGGTTCAAGGGGTCTCGACGCCCGCGAGGACGGCCGGGCCGCTTTTGGCTGGCATCGGCCGCGGCCGCCGCGCATCATCCGCGCACGCGGCCGGCAGGCGCGGGCGCGTTTGCATGAAAGCCAGCATCATCATCACTCCCAAGAAGGCCGTGCTCGATCCCCAGGGCAAAACCGTCCGGGGCGCCCTCGAGCACCTGGGCTATACCGGCATCACCGACGTGCGGGTGGGCAAGTACCTCGAGCTCGAGCTGTCCGGCGTGGACCGCGAGACCGCGCAGCGCCAGTTGGACGAGGCCTGCCACCGGTTCCTGAGCAACCCGGTGATCGAGGATTACCGGCTGGAAATCCACGACTGACCCGCCGCGATGCGCTTTGCCGTCCTGCAATTTCCCGCCTCGAACTGCGACCAGGACTGCGTGCACGCCGTGCGCGTGCTCGGCCACCAGGCCGACCTGCTCTGGCACAAGGAGACCTCCCTGGGCGGGGCCGACGCGGTGATCATTCCCGGCGGGTTCAGCTACGGGGATTACCTGCGCTGCGGCGCCATCGCCCGCTTCAGCCCGGTGATGCAGGCGGTGCAGCGCTTCGCCGCCGCGGGCGGGCTGGTGCTGGGCATCTGCAACGGCTTCCAAATCCTCTGCGAGGCCGGCCTGCTGCCCGGGGCGCTCATCCGCAACCGCTCCCTCCAGTTCCGTTGCGAACCGGTGTTTCTCAAAACGGCGAACTTCGACACCCCTTTCACCCGCGCCATCCCGCGAGACCAGGTGCTGAAAATCCCCATCGCCCACGGCGAGGGGTGTTACTTTGCCGACGAACCCACGTTGCAGGCCCTCGAGGCCCACGGCCAGATTCTCTGGCAGTACTGCTCGGCCGCGGGGGAGCTGACCGAGACCGCCAACCCCAACGGCTCGCTGCGCAACATCGCCGGCATCTGCAACGCGACCCGCAACGTGGCCGGCCTGATGCCCCACCCGGACCGCGCCTGCGAGGCCCTGCTGGGCAGCACCGACGGCCGGTACATCCTCGAGAGCATGATCGCGGCGCGGGCCCCGCGCGCCCTGGCCGCCTGAGGCGCCGACGCGTCCTTCTGCCATGAACGTCCGAGTCCGCTTTGCCCCCAGCCCCACCGGGTTCCTCCACATCGGCGGCGCGCGCACCGCGCTCTTCAACTGGCTCTACGCCCGCCACACCGGCGGCACGTTCATCCTGCGCATCGAGGACACCGACACCGCGCGGAACACCCGGGCGGCGGTGGACGTGATCCTCGACGCCCTGCGCTGGCTGGGGCTGGACTGGGACGAGGGGCCGCTTTCGAGCGACCCCGCCGGCCCGTCGAAGGGCGCCCACGGGCCGTATTTCCAGTCGCAACGCCGCGCCCTCTACCAGCGGCAGGTGGAGCGGTTGCTGGCGCGCGGCCGCGCCTACGAGCAGGACGGCGTGATCCGGTTCCGCATGACCCGCGAGCCGGTGGTCATGGACGACCTGATCGTCGGCCAGGTCCGCCGCGAACTCACCGACCGCGAGGCGCTCGACCCGGATTTCATCCTGGTCCGCTCCGACGGCCAACCGGTGTTCCACCTGGTGAACGTGGTGGACGACCTCGAGATGGGCATCACCCACGTCATCCGCGGCGAGGATCACCTGAGCAACACCGCCAAGCACCTCGAGTTGTTCCGCGCCCTGGACGCCCCGCCGCCCCGCTACGCCCACATCCCGCTCATCCTCAATGCCGACGGCACCAAGATGAGCAAGCGCGACACGGGCGCCTCCCTCACCACCTACATGGAGGAGGGCTACCTGCCCGAGGCGCTGGTCAACTACCTGGTCCTGCTGGGCTGGTCGCCCAAGGAAAACCGCGAGCTTTTCTCCCGGGCCGAACTGATCGAGCGCTTCGACCTGTCCCGGGTGCTGCGGCACAACGCGCGGTTCGACATGACCAAGCTGCAGTGGATGAACGGCGAGTACCTGCGCGCCCTGCCGCCCGAGCGCTTCTACGAACTGGCCGTCGCCGCCCTGCAGCGGGCCGGGATGGACCCCGGCCGGTTTCCGCCGGAATACGTGCGCGCCGCGCTGGAGACCTGCCGCGGCAAGCTGCGCACGCTGACCGAACTGCCCGCCTACGGGGGCTTTTACTTCACCGGCGTCACCGCGTACGAGGCCGAGGCCGCCGCCAAACACTTCGTGCCCGAAAACCGGCCCCGGCTTCAGCGCCTGCGCGCGGCCCTCGCGGCGACGCCGTCCTTCGACGCCGCCACGCTCGAGGCCGCGCTCAAGGCCGCCGCCGCCGAACTGGGCGTCAAACCCGCCGTGCTGGTCCACCCCCTCCGCCTGGCCTGCACCGGGCGCAGCAGCGGTCCCAGCCTGTACCACCTGATGGAAGTGCTCGGCCGCGACGAAACCCTCGCCCGCCTGGACGCGGCCCTGGCGCGGTTTTGACCCGCGGCCGCCCGCGTGGACGCGGCCCGTGCACCGGCCGCCGCGGCAGGCCACTCGCACCGGGAAAAGGGCCGCGTTATCCGCCCGCGCGGGCCAGCCGGCTGCGCCGCGCGCCGTAGCCGAAGTAAACCACCAGCCCCACGGCCATCCAGCCGAAGAACGTCACCCAGGTGATCCAGGGCAGCTTGCACATCAGGTAACCGCAGCACCCCACCGCCAGCAGCGGCACCCACGGCACCCACGGCACCCGAAACGGCCGCGGCCGGGCCGGGTCCGTGCGGCGCAGGATCAGGATGCCCACCGCCACCAGAATGAAGGCCAGCAGGGTCCCGATGTTGGTCAGCTCGACCAGCTCGTTGATGTTGGCGAACGACGAAAACGCCGCCACAAACACCCCGGTGGCCAGCGTGCTCAAGTGCGGCGTGCGCCAGCGCGGGTGCACCCGCGCCATCCAGCCCGGCAACAACCCGTCGCGCGCCATCGCGAAGAAGATGCGCACCTGCCCCACCTGAAAGGGCACCAGCGCGGAGGTCGTGGCCAGTACCGCGCCCACCGCGATCACCCCGGCCACCCCGTGCAGCCCCAGGGACGAGAAGGCGAAGGCCAGCGGTTCGGCGTTGCCGAGGGTTTGCCAGGGCACCATGCCGGTGAGCACCACCGCCACCGCCAGGTAGATCAGGGTGCACACCACCAGGCTGCCCAGGATGCCGATGGGCATGTCGCGCTGCGGATGGCGCGCCTCCTCGCTGGCGGTCGAGACGGCGTCAAAGCCGATGTACGCAAAGAAAATGATCGCCGCCGCCGCGGACACGCCGGCAAAGCCGTTGGGCATGAAAGGCGACCAGTTCTCCGGCCGCACGTAGAACGCCCCCAGCCCCACGAAAAAGGCGATGATCAGCAGCTTGCTCACCGCCAGCAGCGTGTTCGCCCGGGCCGTCTCGCGGATGCCGATGAGGGCGATCCAGGTAATCCCCGCCACGATGCCGAAGGCGGGCAGGTTGAAGATCACCGGCAGCCCGAACACGCGCGGCGCGGCCTCGAGCGCCGCCGCCTGGCGCAGCACGCTGGCGCCCAGGGTGGCGGGATCGGCCCCCGCGGCCGTGGCGGCGGTCAGGGCCGTGGCGGATTGGAGGGCGGTGCGGTAGTCCGTGCCCAGCCAGGGCGGCAGCGGCAGGCCCAGTCCGCGCAGCAGCTCCTGGAAGTAGCCGGACCAGGAGATGGCCACCGCGGCGTTGCTCACCGCGTATTCGAGGATGAGGTCCCAGCCGATGAGCCAGGCCACCAGTTCGCCCAGCGTGGCGTAGGCGTAGGTGTAGGCCGAGCCGGCCACCGGCACCATCGCGGCAAACTCCGCGTAGCACAGCGCGGCGAAACTGCAGGCCATGGCCACCAGGAGGAACGAGATCAGCAGGGCCGGCCCGGCGCCCAGATGGTTCGGCCCGCCGGCGGCCGCGGTTCCCACCGTCGAGAAAATGCCCGCGCCCACGATGGCGCCCACGCCCAGCAGCGTCAGTTGCACCGGTCCGAGCGTGCGGCGCAAACGGTGCGCCGGTTGCCGGGTGTCTTCCAGCAACTGCTCCAGGGGTTTGACCCGAAAGTAAGCGCGCATGGGCCGGCCCGTGAGGGCCCCGCATGGTCGGCGCGGCCGGGCGGTCTGGCAAGCCCGCCCCGTGACCGCGGCCGGGTTCAGCCCCGCAGAAACTTGGCCACCGCCTCGGTGCGGGTGCGGACCTGGAGTTTTTCGTAGATGCGGCGGATGTAGGTGTGGACGGTCTCGTAGGTGATGCCCAGGCGCTCGGCGATTTCCTTGTAGATCAACCCCCGGGCCAGCAGGTCCAACACCTCCTGCTCGCGCGGGGAGAGGTTGGCCGCCGGCTCGGGCGTGGCGGGCTTGCGCTGAAAGGACTGCACCACCTTGCGGGCGATGTGCGCGGTCATGGGCGAGCCGCCGGCCATGACCTCGCGCAGGGCCGCCAGCAGCTCCGGGCCGGTGGTGCGCTTGAGCAGGTAGCCGGAGGCGCCCGCCGCCAGCGCGTTGAAGATGTTGTCGGTGTCCTCGTAGGCGGTGAGCATCACGATCTGCGTGTCCGGCAACCGTTCCTTGAGCCGGCGCACGCACTCGACGCCGTTCATGCCGGGGAGGTTGATGTCCATGAGCACCACGTCCGGCCGCACGGCGGGCAGTTCGGCCAGGGCGGCCTCGCCGGTGGCGTACTGGCCCACGCACCGGCAGTCCGGGGCCCGGTTCAGCAGGCGGGCCAGGGTCTGGCGGAACGGCTCGTTGTCTTCGACCAGGGCGACTTTCATGGCAATGACGGCGCCGACGGGGTCGGCGCCCCGGGGCGGCCCAGCGGCACGGTCAGGCGCACGCGTGTGCCGCGCCCGGGCGCGGGCTCAATGTCGCACTGCCCGCCCACCTCGGCCAGGCGGCGCCGCATGTTGGTCAGACCGCTGCGGGTGCGGGCGCGTTCGGACACCATGCCGGCCGGGCCGCACCCGTCGTCCTCGATCTCGATCGCGAAGCGGTCGGGGGTCAGGCGGACCCGCAGCCCCAACTCCGTGGCCCGGGCGTGGCGGACCACGTTGGTGACCGCTTCCTTGGCGGCAAGGAAGACGTGGTGCCGCACCTCGGGGGAGACGGGCGTCGCCGGCAGTTCGGCCGGCACCTCCAGCCGGCACCGCAACCCGGCCACGCCGGCGTAGTCCTGCGTGGATTTGCAGAGATAGTTCACCAGGCCCTCGAGGGTGTCGTTGGCGGGATTGACCGTCCACACGATTTCATCCAGCGCCCGCGCGGTGTCGCGGGCGGTGCGGGCCAGTTGACGGCTGTGGGCCTCGACCTCCGCGGGGGAATCCTTGTCGCCCTCGATCAGTTCGGCCAGCAGGGCCATCTGGGTCAGATGCGCGCCCAACTGATCGTGCAGGTCGCGCGCGATGCGGCCGCGCTCGCGCTCGAGCGCTTCCTGCTGGCGCAACCGCTCGACCTGCCGCCGCAGCCGCCGGGTGGAAACCCAGTGCACCGTGCCGCCCACCAGCCCCAGCAGCGCGGCCGCGCTCAAGGCCCGAAACCACCCCGTGCGCCAGAACGGCGGCAACACCACCACCGTCAGCGCGCGCCCGGCCTCGTTCCAGACCCCGTCCTCGTTGCAGGCGGTCACGTGGAAGCGGTACTCGCCCGGCGGCAACCGGCTGAACCGCGCCCGGCGGCTGTTGCCGGCGTCGGTCCAGTCCGTCTCGAGCCCCTCGAGCCGGTAGCGGAAGCGCACCCGGTCGGGCGCGACCAGGTTGACGCTGGCGTACTCGATTTCCAGGCGCTGCTGGCCGGGCCGCAACACCACCCGCTCGGGCACCGGCCGGCGCAGCCCCTCGCCCAGCAGCGGTTCGCCCTCGACCCACACTTGTTCGAAGAACACCGCCGGCGGCGGGCGTGGGGCGGCAGGCAACCGGCCCGGGTCCACCCCGGCCAGCCCCTTGATGGTGGGAAACCACAACCGGCCGTCCCGTGCGCGGCAGGCGGCGGGTTGCGAGCCGCGCGTGGCCTCGCGCGTGGGCAGCCCGTCCGCCTTGCCAAACACCCGGCAGGGTACAAAGGCCGCCCGGCCGGCCGCGTAGTCCGCCAGCGCCGCCCAGGGCACACGCATCAGGCCGGCGTTCGAGCCGATCCACAGGTGCCCCGTGCCGTCGTCGAGCAGGTAACTGAGATTCGGGCTGGCCAACCCGGCGCGCGTGTCGAAGCGCGTCCAGCGCCCCTGATGAAAGCGCGCCAGACCGCGGCCCGCGGTGGCCACCCACAACCCGCCTTCCGCGTCCGCGTGCAGCGCTGCGATGTCATCCCCGGGCAACCCCTCGGCGGATTGGCGCACCGTGGTGAACCGGCCCTCCTGCCAGCGGCTCAAGCCCCCGCCCGCCGTGCCCGCCCACAACGCGCCGTCCGTCGTCTGGGCCAGCGCGCGCACCCCGTCCGCTCCCAGCCCTTCGCGGGTGGTGAAGACCCGCCAGGCGCGGCCGTCCCAGCGCACCAACCCGGCCGAACTGCCCACCCAGAGCTGGCCGGCCCGGTCGCGGAACAGCGCCTGAATCCACAGCGGCAGCGCTCCGGCGAACCGCTCGAAGCGTTCCCCGTCGAAGCGGAACAACCCCCCGCCCCAGGTGCCGATCCACAGCCGCCCGTCCGGCTCCGGCCACAGCGCCCGCACCGGCGCGGGCGGCAGGCCCTGCGCCTCGCCCCACGCCGTCCGGCGCCCGTCCTGCCAGCGTTCGAGGCCGCCGGCGTTGTAGCCGATCCAGAGTGCGCCGGCGGCGTCCTCGACCACCGTTTGCACCACGCGGTCGCGCGTGGGCGGGAGGGTCTCGAAGACCTGGGGGCTGACGCGGTTCAAACCGCCGCCGTCGGTGCCCACCCAGAGGTGGCCGTCCGCGTCGGCGTGCAGGGAGAGCACGAAATCGTGCGAGAGGCCCTCGGCGGTGGACAGGTGAATGACGCGGTCCCCGGCGGTCCACCAGTACACCCCCGCACCCAACGTGCCCACCACCAGTCGGCCGGCGGGGTCCTCGATCGCCGCGCCCACCGGGCTCGCGCCCCACGGGTAGGGCCCGAGGCTGCGCTCCCGCTGCGCCCCATGCCAGTATTCGACCACCCCGTTGGCCAGCCGCCAATGGCCGCCCCGGGCGCTGGGAATCACCCGGTCCACCCGACCGGTCACCGTTTCGAAGGCGAGGCTCAACGGGGCGGTGGCCGGCGCGGAGTTCGGGGTGAAAGCCAGCACGCCCCGGCCGGTGCCCAGACAGAGCAGACCGTTGGTTTGGCGGGCCAGCCCCCAGGCGCCCGGCGCGCTCACGTTCACCTTCCACACCTCGAGTGCCTGCGCGCCGCGGGCGCGGGCCAGTTGGCCATCGGCGGTGTAGAGCCACACCGCGCCGGTGTCGTCTTCGGTCACCGCCACCAGGCGCCCGTCCCGGCTGCCGCGCCCCAGGTCCAGGGGGAGCAGGCGCCCGGCCCGGGCCACCCACGCGCCGGCCGTCTCGGTGCCGATCCACAGGTCGCCGCGGCGGTCCTCGAACAGACACACGATGGGGTTGCCGGGCAGGCCGGGGGTGTTGCTTTCGTCAAAAACCGTGAAGCGTTCGCCGTCGAAACGCGCCAGGCCGTTCAATGTGCCCAGCCACAGGGCGCCGTCCCGCGACTGGACCATCGCGATGACCGAGTTCTGCGGCAGACCCTCGTCGTTTTCCCAGGTGCGGATGCTGAACCGGGGCGCCCCCGGCGGGACGTCCGCCCCCGCGGCGCTTGCGGTTGCCGCCAGCGCGGCGGCGAGGAGGACCGGGCGCGCGAGCTGGAGCAGGTGTGGCATCACCGGGCGCATCACGAGGCGGCGGGTTCGCGTCGCCCGCGAGCGTGCCGTTTGCGGGCGGGTCGGGCAAGAAAACAGGCCGCGACCGGCCCGGCGGGAACGGGGGGAGCAAGTCGGAAGCGAGCAGCGAGGCGTGCGAAGCGAGAAGTGGAAATCGGACACCGGGACAGCGGCCGCCGTGAGGAAATGCCCAAAAAGCGACAGCAAGCTACGGCACTCAGACGCTGCCCGTGGCGCGGGCACCCGGTCTAACGCGACGCGTTCGGAGTGCGGCGGCTTGCCGCCGCTCTGAAGACGCGTTCTTCCCACAACACCGCCAACCAAGGGCAACGCCCACCGCCGGCACGGACGCCGGCGTTCCGGCGGTGTCCGTCACTACGGGCCAGAGGCGGGGAACCCTCGGCGACCGAGCGTCGCGCGATCCCACCGCCACCTTTGGCTCAATGGCGGCCCCCCATCGAATCTCCCGTCTGGGCGCCCCGGCTTTGACGGAAGCGCCGAAACAGCTTCGTCTTGCGGCAGGGGCCCATCACCCGGAGCTTCACGACCGGCAGACCCTAGGTCCGCGGCCTTTCCCATTTTTTTCATTTTGTGCTTGCCCGGGCTCGCGTGGTTTCAGTTACTCCGCAGTGGACCGACAATCAAACACCCCCCTTGGCAATGCGCACGCTTCGGCAACTGGCTTTGAGGCTGCTTTTGGCGGTGGCGGGAGCCTGCATTGCCCGGGCCCATAATGAGCTGGTGCAGTCGGTCACCGTCACCAACTACACCGGCTACCTGATTGCCTCGGACGCGAACGCCGGCCTGGGGCCGGAATACAACCGGGAAAACATCGCCGCCCAGGCGCAAATCCGATTCACGGCCGTCAGCGCCACCACGCAGACCTATTACTACCGCATCCTGTTCCGGCTGGAGGATGCGGAGGGCAACGTGGTGCCGATCCTCGACGAGAACGGCCAGAGCAACACGGTGTACCGGGTCAGCACCTCGATCACCCTGCCCTTTACGATCTTCGGCATCACGATCAACACGATCCTGGGCACTTACGACGCCCCCCTGGTGCCGGTGAACCGGCTCAGCCCCTTCACCCAGTACCGCGTGGGGGTCACCATGCAGAAGGCCAGCTCGCTCGGCGGGCGGTACTTGACCATCGCGGCCAGCGGCCAGGACAGCCTGCGCACCTACTACCACTTCCCCAGCACGGTCAGCAGCGACCCCGAGCGCAACGTCATCGCCGTGTTGGACAGCGGCACTTACCAGCGCACCTACCTCGTCAACACCATCCCGGGCCGGGACACCCTCCAGGTGCGGGCGGACTTCACCCTGCGCCGCTACGACGGTTTCGCGGCGGCGCCGGTCAACACCTCCATCCCGCTGCGGTTCACGGCCACGCTCATTGACGCCACCACCGGCCTGCCGGTGCCGCTGGTGCAGAGCAACTTCACCGCGTCGCGCACCGTGGCCTCGCATGGGATCGCGCTGCTGGGGAATCCCATTCCGCCCACGGTGATCACGGGCAACGAGGTGTTGAATCTCAAGCCGGCGGACCAGCTCGACTCCCCCGGCCGGCTGTACCGGGTGCAGGTGCAGCTCGCCCACGAGGAAACGCCGTTGCTGCCGTACGTCGCCGCCAACACGGTCACACTGGCCAACCAGCGGATGCTGCACTTCAACGGCCGGTTGTTCTTCGGCGACATCGCCACGCAGGTCACCGCCATCAACAACAATCCCACGGCCGGCACGGTCACCGCCACCAGCGTGGCCAGCACCCTGGCCGTGGCAGCGGGCGGCGGGTTCATCGAGGGCAGCCCGGCGCACACCTACGGCACCGGCGCGGCGCTGTCGGTGCTGTTGCGCAACAACGGCAACGCCGAGTACACCGGCACTCCCATCGTTCTCAACGGCCCGACCCCCGACACCAACGTGGTGGCCAACGTGCGGTTCCTGCGTTCGGGCATGGGGCTGAACACCAGCGGCGCCTTTGCCCAGGTGAAGGTCTGGTTGCCCGCCGGTTTTGGCTACCGTTTCGACCGGGCCTCGCGCATCACGCTGGGCACGCTGGACTTTTTCAGCGTGAAGCTGGCGCAAAACCTCCTGCCTGCCGCGACGGAACTGGTCTTCAGCCCCCCGGCCGGTTTCTGGGGCGCGGAGGAGACCAAGCCGGTGTGGCTGGAAGGACAGGAGCTGCGCTGGGTGGTGGCGACCGGGCACTTCCTCCTCAAGGCCACCGGCCGCTGCGAATACGTGCGCAGCAACGAACTGGCCCGCCTGGCCGCCGCCCCGGTGCCGGCCGCGCAGCGGTTCAAACGCTCGAACGAGCAGCTCTTCCAGGCGGTGGACAGCGTCACCTCGAGCACGGTCGAAATCCGCGCCCACACCAACGGCACGGCGCGGCTGCGGGCCGCCTTCAGCCTGCGCTCCGGCGGATTCCGAACGCATTTCCCCTACGACACCCTGGTCCGGCACGGTTCGGGCGGCACGCTGGTGGTGCGGGATGATCTGGTGGACACCGCCTCCAGCCAGTTGCCGGCCGTGCAGCCGCTCGCCGTCGCGTACGCCCGCGACTGCGCCGAGCCGTTGTGCAGCGGCGGCGCCGGCCCGACCCCCCTTGCCCTCCAGCCGGACGGGGGCGTTCTGGACATCACGCCCGACGGCGGCCTGACCCGCAAGGGCACGCTCACCACCCCCGCGCCGTTGACCTGGGGCTGGATCGGCCTGCCGGCGATTCAAAAATACGCCCATCGCACCGACCCCTTCGCCGACGGCGCCTTCACCATGGCCGGGTCATTCCTGCGGGGGAGTGACTCGACGCTGAACCTCCTCCACCGGCCGGGCGTGCTGCTGTTGACCGGCGTCGGCCACGGCAACCCGGCCGAGGTCGAGCGCCCGGGCCAGGCCGCATACCAGGCCGGGCTGGGAAATTATCCCGGCCTGAACTTCCGCGTGGGCACTGACGGCGCGAAGAACGGCGAGAGCGTGCTGGGCGGCAAGCCCACCGGCCAGTACCCGCTGCGGGGACGGGCCAAGTACTACGTGCGCAAGGCCGGCGTCAGCGGCATCCACGAGGCGGTCTTCGGCGCCTTCCCGCCCACGGCGCAGATTTACGGCTACGACTTCCAGTTCTCGAACTTCGGCCTGTCGTTCCTGGACAGCCGCAACGTGGACAGCCGCACCCAGGGCTCGGTGAAGATCAAGCCCCCTTCGGATTTCACCCTGGCCTTCGAGGAGCTCAAGTTCACCTGCCTGGGCGCGCTGGACGACGCCAAGGTCGCCCCCGGCCAGGAAAACAAGGTGCTGGCCTTCTGGCAGGCGGACTTCACGCCGCTGACGATGAAGTTCGACCGCAAGGCCGCCGCGGCGTGCAACCCGGGCGAGGGCTTTCTCACCGTGGGCGTGATGGCCTGGGCGCAGCACGTGGACGCCCCGCTGTTCGGCACGCTGGGCTGGCATCCCAACGGCAACCTCATCACCCGCGAGGACAACGCGCTGGACCCGCCGTTCGACTCGCGGCTCAAGCTGCCCAACAGCTTCAAGCTGAAAGGCCCGGGCAGCGAGCAGTACACCTTCACCCCGGTCAACGACGCCTACTACAACAACTGGGATTTCTACCAGACCGCCCCCGGCTTCATCAACCTCGCCGGCAAGCTGGACGTGCCCTTCTTCGAGGACCTCAAGGTCCACCTGCACACCAGCGCGGACAAGGACGGCACCGGCGCGCCCATTTATCTGATGGGCGGCTGGCCCGGCAGGGGCTTCGAGATTGGCGGACAGAACTTCTTCAACGCCAACCCGGCCGACCCGGACAACCGCGGCTTCCCCACCGACACCACCGTGGCCGGTTATCGCCAGGGCAACACCGACGGCAACCTCAAGTACCTCGTGCGCGCCCAGCGGAACTGGCTGGGCGTGGTGGACTTTGACTACCCGCTCAAGTGGAGCACCACCACGCGCGCCTTCACGATCTACCGGCCGGTGACCAACAAGCTGCTGGTCGTGACCGTCGAGCACCAGGCCAAGTACCTCAGTGCGAAAAACGCCGAGTTGAAGTTCGGCATCGAGTACGAGGGCCTGCCCAAGATCAACCTGGCCAACATGGTCTTCAACGAGCTGGGCGGCGTGCAGAACGCCTTCACCGGCGCGGTACTGGCCCCGGCGCGGGACGCCCTCGAGGCGGCGATGGACCGCTTCGACGAAATGCTCCAGGACCAGATGCACGTCTTCTACGATCAGGCCTTCGACACCCTGCTCGACCCGGTCTTCGACGCGCTCTACGAACAGCTCAAGGCCATCTACGTGGCCAACGGCAACAGCTTCCCGGCCGGCGAGCCCGGCAACACCATCGCCAGCTTCCTCACCGGCGGCGGCAACTCGGTGGTCAACCGCCTGAACAACCTGGTGGACGGCGCGGGCGCCGGCCAGTTCGACATCGTCAAACAGCTCGATGCGAACCTGGCCCAGATCGAGGACGCGCTGCTGAAGCTGGACCAGATCCTCGCCAAGGCGCCGGACGGCTCCCGCCAGATCGTGGCCCAGCTCATCAAGAACCTGGTCGGCGAGCTGGCCGCGCAGTTCCTCGGGGCCTTCGTGGACAGCAAGCTCAACGAGTTCCTGGCCACGCTCGATCCCACCCTCAGCCAGGTGGAGGCCGCGCTGGACGAGTTGCGCGGCGTGGTGGGCAACATCCGCGACGCCCTGGCCCTGCCCGGCGATTTCCGCCAGCAACTCAAGGCCCAACTCAACGCCCTCAACGCCCAGGTCGCCGCCGTGGCCAATCAGGTTCGCAACGACATCAACGCCCGTTTCAACCAGATGCTCAGCTTCGGCGACAACCCCTTCGTGCACTACTCGAAGGCCGAGCTGCGCGCCTATATGCGGCAGAAGCTCGAGGACCGCTTTTTCGCCTCGGTCGTCGCCAAGACCTTCCAGGAAACCATCAAGCACCGGCTCTACGACGTCGAGGCCGCCATCCGCGAGGGCGTGGACTCCTTCTTCCAGCAGGTCAACCAGGTCATCCGCGACATCATCTCCGAGTCGCTGGCCGAGGTGGATAACACGATCAACGGCCTGGCCGACGACGTGAACAGCGTGCTGGGCGCCGGCAAGATCAACGGCTACGCCCACATCAACGGCGACGCCCTCAAGCTCCTGCGCCTGGACCTTTACGCCCAGCTCAAGGTGCCCTCGGAGATGGAGTTCAACGCCTTCTTCCAGATCAAGGAGCTGGACTCGGACGGCACGCCCGCCGCCTGCCTGCCCACCAGCGGCCGCGCCACCGAGGTCACCATGGGCGCCACCGACGTGGACGTGAAATGGATCAGCGACGGCCTGCGGGCCAACGTGGACGCCAAGTTCACGTTCGATCCCTCCGTCTCCCCGCCGCGGTTGGTCAACCTGGGCGGCGGCATTGAACTGACCGGCGAACTCAGTTTCGAGACCTTCAAGATCAAGTACCTCGGCGCCTCGATGGGCTTTGGCCAGCTCGAGAACTTCTTCTCCTGCGCCGCCCGCGTGGCCATCAACAAGTACGAGGGCATGGGCGGCATCTTCTTCGGTAAAACTTGCACCCTGGACCCGTTCTTCTGGGACAAGGACGTCCAGGGCATCCTGGGCAACCCGCCCTTCACCGGGGCCTACGTGTACGTCGAGGTGTGGATTCCGGTCTCCGAGGCCCTGCTGGGCATCCCGGCCACTTGCTTTTTCCAGGTCTCCGCCGGTGCCGGCGCCGGGGCGGGCTACTTCGTCGAGGGCCCGACCTTTGTGGGCAAGATGCTGCTGGGGGCCCACGGCGAGGTGCTCTGCATCGTGAGCGTGGGCGGCGAGATCAAGCTGGTGGGCGTGAAGAACGCCGACGGCCTGCGCCTGAAAGGCGCGGGCAAGCTCTACGGCGAGATCGGCTGGTGCCCCTTCTGCATCTCGTTCTCGAAGAGCGTGGGCCTCGAATATCACAACAACTCGTGGGAGGTGGATTTCTAGCCATGCGCCGGAGCCGATTCAGTCCAGGCCGGAAGTGCGGGGCGGTGCTCGCCGCGCTGTTGCTCGGGGGCGCAGGTCCCGGCCGCGGCCTGGCCCAGCCGTCCCTGCTGCCGGACACGTTCTTCACCGTCGGCACGACCACCGCCGACGCCGGCGGACGCCAGTGGGCCTACCTGCTCTGGGTCGGCTCGGACAACCAGCTCGTCCTGGGCCGCAGCTTCGCGGTCTATGCCAAGGCCGGCGACGCCGCTTCGACCAATCCCTTCGAGCGCCGCGCCATCACCGGCCTGCAAACCGAGCCGCCGGTCATCCGTGCCCTGCTCAACCGCGCGGTCTCGATCGGCGAGGACCTCCCCCGGCTCGAAGAGCGGGTCAACAACCTCTTCGCCGCCCTCCAGCCGCCGGCCGGCCCGCTGGAGGAAAAACTCTCCGCCGCCATTCGCGGCAGCCTCGAGGACCCGGCCCGGCTCAACAACCTGGTGTTGCTCGGCCGGCTGCATCCGGGCGTGAACTTCTGCCTCGGCTACGCCCACGCCGAGGTCATCCCCGCCGGCCAGACCACCTTCGAGATTCGCGAGTACGACAAGGCCAACGACCGCGACCTGGGCGTGGTCGGTCGCGTCACCGTCACCGCCGGCTCCCCCGTGGCGTTGCCCCGTCCCGGCCCGGTGGTCCAGGTGCCGGAGACCGACCCGCGCGGCGACCTCAACGTCAAGCTCCGCTGGGCCGCCCCGGACGCCCTGCGCCGGCTCACGCTGCTCAACCACGGCTTCAACGTCTATCGCGTCACCCGGGCCCACGCCGAGGCCCAGGGCTGGCACACCACCCCCCCGTCGGCCGACGTGCTGCGGCAGGCCGCCCAGTCCCACTCCGCGGTCAAGCGCGTCAACGAACTGCCCGTGCTCAAGACCAAGGACTTCTCCCCCGCGGATGTCGGCAACTTCGCCCTCGACCCCAAGACCGCCTTTCTGGCGGACGACAACGGCCGTTACCAACCCGGCGGCGTCCCCTTCGAAAACGGCGCGCAGTTCTACTACTTCGTCACTTCCCGGGACGTGCTCGGCCGCGACTGGAACCCTTCCCCCGGCCTGCTGGTGACCGTGTGCGACCGCCTGCCGCCCGACGCCCCCCTCGCGTTGCGGGTCGAAAATGAGTACAGCTTCGTCGGCGGCGCGGCGAAGCAGAAGCTCAAGGTGCTCTGGCGCCCCAACACCAACACCACCGACACCGTCACCGGCTATTACGTGTACCGCTGGGCCGCGCCGGACGACGTCCAGGCCGCCGGCAGCAACCCCCTGCTCAACCGCATCGCCGGCCCCATCCCCCACGTGCCGGGCCAGACGCTCTACAGCTACCTCGACGACGGCGCCGGCTCGCCCACCGCACCGGCCGACTACTCGAAGACCTTCTGGTACACCATCCGGTCGGTGGACAACGGCGCCTGCGGCGGCGGCAACTTCTCCGCCCACAGCCGGCCGGTCTTTGGCGTGCTGCGCGACCGCACCGGGCCGGACGGCCCCGGCGGGCGCATTGACGTGCTGTGCTGTGCCTACGCGGTGGTGCCGCGCGACCCGGTGGATTTCAACGACCCCGATGGCCGCAACCAGGACCCGGCCCTGGCCTACTACGAATTCGAGGTGCGCCGTGAGCGGCCGGAGGTTCGCTGGGCCGAGTTCTACTTCCGCGAACTGACGGAATCGAACCTCCTGGGCCGCGTTTATTTCCCGCCCCAGGAGCCGCTGTTGGTCTGGCGCTGGACCGTCCCGCGCGTCCAGGTGCAGGAAGGGGAAATCCTCTTCTGGTGCCAGGTGGGCGATGACCGGAACGAGCGGTCGGATTTCGGCGTCGTCACCACCATCCGCGACCCCAAGACCACCACCATCCGCCGTGTGCCGTTTGCCGTGCGCGTGGATTGCCGCAAAATCCCGCGCCGCGCCGCTGCCGCGGGTCAGTACTACCCCTGCCGCGGCGCCCACAATCCCCAGCCCAACGGCCCGGACGGTGGCGTGGTCGGCCCGGACATTGTCATCACCCTCACCCCCGGCACCAAGGAGTACCGCCTCTACCGCCGCGTGGACAACGGCCCGCTCACGCTCATCAAGCAGGGGCCGGCGAACTTCGACGACGTGTCCCAGATCACCGTGCAGGACCCGGACATGCCGGCCAACGCCGCGGTCATCTGCTACTTCGCCCAGCTCTTCGACGAACACGGCAACGCCAGCCCGCTGGTGCAGATTGACGACTGCATCGAAATCCAGATGCCGATGGCCGTGCCCCTGCTGGCGCCCCTGGAGCCGGTCGGGGACGAGTCCAGTCCGAAGATGAAGGTGCGCTGGTTCTGCCCGCCCTACGGCGTGAACCGCTTCGAGGTGTCCATCGCCAACGCGCTGGGCTTCATGCCGCCCAATCCCTCCCCCGACCTCGGTACCCTGATCACCAATCGGGTCAAGCAGTACCTCATCGGCAACGAACCGCGCACCAACGTCTTCTTCCTGTACCGCACCCCGCCGGTCGGCCCGGCCTTCGGCAACGGCGCGCAGTTCGAGGTCACCGTCAACATCGGCCTCGGCCAGGAATACACCGTGATGGTGGCCGCCGTTGGCCCCGATGGCCTGCCCGGGCCGGACAGCAATGCCGAGTCCCTGAGCTGGCACGTGCCGCCGCTGGTCGGTCCGGAGGTGCCCTGGCCGGCGCGGCCCCTGCCCAACCTGAACGTTTTTCACCCCTCCCTCCAGGCCGTCCGGATGCCGGACAACATTTTCCCCGGCCTGGCCATCCGCATTGGCGACGTCCCCCGGCGCCATCAAGCCAACGTGCCCAGGGAACGCCAGGACCTGTTCCCTTCCAGCCTGCGCGGGCACCGCAATCCCATGGACTACGTGTACACCAACAAGCTGGGCGAAAAACTCTTCCCCGCCGTGGTGTACCGTGTGCCCTTCCCCTCCCTCGAGTTTCCGCAATTCAGCCAGGACCTCATCCAGGTCACGCCGCTGATGGAGGAAATCGCCCACGAGTTCACCACCGACCCGCAGTACGGCAATGTCACCGTCCTCCACGACCCGTTCATCCGCATGACGGAGGGCGTGATAGTGGGCGCGGGGGATCTGCCCGGCGGGCTCTGGCTGGTGGACACCCAACCCGTGGTCTTTGGCGCGGGCTACGCCTACCTCATCGTCCGGCTGGGGCCGGACGGGGAAATCCGTGAGGTGGTGGTCGTCAACCCGGTGGAGGTCACCCCATGAAAGCTGCACGGCCCTTCTTTGTCGCCGCCCTGCTGCTTCCCGGCGCGTGGGGCACTCACGCCGCGGGGCCCGCGCCGGTCCTTGCCGGCGGCACCGCGTACTTGAATGCCGATTTCGACGGCGACGGCCGGCTCGACGCCGCCGTGGTGGACCTCGAGTCCGGCGCCTACCTCCTCGGCTACGGTCAGGCCGGTGGCGGCCATCAATGGACCGCCTCCCGGCCGGGGGGCGTTACCGGCGTCACCGGCGTCAGTGCCGGCCGGGTGCTGGACACCGCGCGCGACGCGCTGGTGCTGGCCGGGCCGGACGCCAACCGCGTGCTGGTCATCCCCTGCCAGGACCCGGTGGTCAACGGCGTGCCGCGCGAGGTGTTCGTGGGCGGCATCGGTCCGGCCCACGTGGCGGCGCTGGACATTGGCGGCGCCGGCAATACCGCCCACCACGACCTCTACGTCCTCACCGCGCTGAACAACCCGCCCTCGCCGCGCCGCCGCGCCCTGGTGCGCTCGACCGGCGCGGCCTTTTCAATCCTCGGCGAGGCCGCCGAGGCCGCCGAAGTGCTGCGCGCCCAGCCCGCGCAACTCAAGACCGGCGCGGCCAACGTGCTCGGCCTGCTCGTCGCCACGCCCGGATCGGGTGACGAATTTCGGCTCGTCAGCCTCGCCACCGGCGCTCCGGTCAGCGTCGCCACCGCCGCCGGCGTGCCCGACGCCGCGCAGGTGCTCAACCACCGCTTCTCCGCCTCGGCCCTTTTCGACTTCGTCTTTCACGCGGCGGGGGCCGCCAGCATCCACCATCGCCGCGTGACCGAGCCGGTGCCCGGCACGTTCAACCTCACTGCCGGGGCGAATTTCCCGCTGGGTTTCAACGCCGAGGCGCTGTTTGCGATCCCCACCGCCACCGGGGGACGGCTGCTGGCCCTGCGCAACGGCGGCGCCACGGCCGTGATTCTCAACTTCGACGGCACCGGCGCACCCACGCAGTTCCAGGCCCTGGCTGCGCCGGCGGGGGAAAGCTTCGGCGGTGCCGTGGCCACGGCGGATGGCTTTGTGGTCTTCTCCGGCCCGGAAGGACGCCCGGCGCGGTTCCATCGCTACACCGGCACCGGCGGCGGTCCGTACACCCTGGCCGAGAGCGGCGCGCTGGACACGCTCAACCGCCATGCCGGCGGAGCGAACATCTTCCTGTTTCAGTTCGAGCCGTTCGTCTCGCCCGCGCCGAATCTGGTCCAACGCCTCTCCGCCGGCGACTGGACCTCCAGGCCGGTCATCGGCGGCGCGCCCCCGCAGATCACGGTGGACGTGTGGACCTTCCAGGGCACCACCCCGGGCCTGCGCAATCCCGCCCCGCGCACCGTGGCGCCGGTCACCCCGCCCGCGGCCTTCGGCCTGGTCAACCAGTACCACGAGGCCATCTCGGTCTTCAGCTTCCTGCCGCCCAGCGGCGACGAAGTGGCGGACGTGACCATCAGCCCGCCGCCCGGCCCGCAGCCCGGCGCGGTGCAGATCAGCCTCACCGCCTCACTCGCCGGGGCGACGATCTTTTACCG
The DNA here is from genome assembly GCA_037445715.1 of Verrucomicrobiales bacterium. GTDB lineage: Bacteria > Verrucomicrobiota > Verrucomicrobiia > Limisphaerales > J093 > DSVZ01. The sequence goes on from JBBIJZ010000053.1 coordinate 22,099, forward strand.
CACCAACCCCGCGGCTGCCTGGGCCACCTACACCGCGCCCTTCCCGCTCTACTTCGACACCACCGTCAGCTATTACGCGCAACAGGGCGGCGGCAGCAACCGCAAGTCTCCCGTCCGCCACGCCACCTACACCTTCCCGGCCGGCCCGTGGACGCTGGACTCGGACAACGACGGCGTGCCGGACTTCGTCGAGCTGGGCCTGGACGCCAACAACAACGGCACGCCCGACTACCTCGAGCTGGGGGCCGGGCTCGACCCGGTCACCAGCGGCAAGGACGCCGACGGCGACGGCTTCAACGACCTCGAGGAAATCGTAGCCGGCACGAACCCCTACCTGGCGTCGAGCCAACCCGCCGGCCCGCGGCTGGACGATGGCTCGGGCTTCGACCTGTACGTGACCCCGCGCCCGCTGGACGGCACCGTGCCCGGCCCGGCCCTGGCGCGCACCGGCGTGACCGTGCGTGCCTTTACGCTCGCCGGTGACCTGCTCGGCTCCGCCCTGACCGCCAATCTGGGCCAGCCCGGCGTGCTCGACCCCGCCGCGCGGATGTTGAACCTGGGTGCCGACGATCGGGAACGCCTGCTGGCCCTGGCCACCGACCCGCACTTCCCCATCCAGACCGCGGCCACGGACAAGAACCTCGGGCGCGAGCTGCTGGCGCTCGAACCCATCCCCTCGCAGGACGCCGGACTGGAGGTGAACTTCACGCCCGGCCCCGGCACACCGGCCGCCCAGGCCGCGGCCTGGCAGGCCGCCACCCAGGCCGCCGCCGCGGCCCGACCGCGCACGCGCTTGATCACGGCCATCGGCCCGCTGGACACACTGGCGGCGCTGCTGACCGAACGGAAGTTCGAGTTGCTGCTCCAGGCGCGCGGCCTGCCGCCCACCAACCAGCTCACCCTCTTCCCCGCCCGGGCGGGAGATGTGGACCGTTACTTCCCCGGCATTGCCGCTTTGCTCGCCCTCGAACAGGAAGCGGCCGGCCAGCCGGCGCATCGTCTGGTCACGGTGCAGCAGGGGCTGCTGGCCGCGGTGGCCGACGCCGGCGCCAACGTCTCCGCCCTGCGCGCCCTGGTCGAGGACGTGTACCGCATCAGCAGCCTCTCGAACAACGCCGCGCCCGGTCAGTACCCCCTGCCGGTCGAGGTGCTGCGCCAGTTCCTGCGCACCGGCACCCTGTCCTCCAACTACCTGGCCGCCACCACGCTCACCCCCGCGCAGCGCACCGCCGCCGCGAACGCCGTTGCCGAGTTGATGGCCCTCGATTTCAGCCGGCCCAAGGTGACGCTCCACCTGACGGTACCGCCCCCGCCCATGCCCGAAGGCTGCACCGTGCTCAGCGACGGCACGCAGACCTGGAGCCTCTGGTTCCCGGCGGGCGGCAACTACCTGTTCCCCGACTTCGAGCTGGTGCCGGGCACGGTGGTCCGGGCCGTGGGCTACGCGGACGTGGACGCCGGCGGTTGTGCCGACCGCGGTCTCGAAGTCCTTTCGGCCGTCGTGCTCGCCATCCCCGCGCTGCCGGTCCTGGACGCGGACGGCGACCTGTTGCCCGACAGTTTCGAGTGTGCCTTCTTCGGCGGCCTGGCCGAGGGGGCCCACGGCGACAAGGACGATGACGGCTACTCGAACCTGCAGGAGCTCCTCGACGGCACCGATCCCAATGACAAGGCCATCAAGGGCACCGGCCCCGTGGTGGTGCTGCTGCCGCCGGCGCTGGACATCGTCCTCAAGCCGGCCGACAAGCTGGGCGTGAAGTGGAAGTTCCCGGCCGCTTACGCCGACCATTTCCAGTTCGTGGTCGAGGCGGCGGACACGTTGACCAGCGGCTTTGCCCCCACTGGCATCGGCCCCACCTACCTGGGCAACGACGAGTTCGAGGTCGAGCTGCCGCGGCCCGCGGGCGCCACCCGCTTCTACCGCTTCTGGATGCGCCTGCGCTGAGCGCCCGCGCCCCGCCGGCGCCGGACCCGCCCGCTCAATCCAGATCGTACAGGGAGTTGTCCGCCGAGAGGAAACCGGTCCCGGCCGCCACGCGGTCGGCGCCGTCCTGGTTGTCTGCGAAGCGCGCGCGCCAGGCCGCGGCGTGGCCGTCACAGAACGCCACGTTGCTCCGGCCCCCGTGGCGGAACCCCTGCGTCCCGGCCCAGCGGCCGCGGAAGGCGGCGTCGCCGGGGTTGGGCCAGGGAGCGCGCATGAATTTGTTCGCGCCGCTCGCGTACTCGCCGTCGCCGAACAGGGCGGTGGCGGCGGGCTGTTTCACGTCGGATACGCGCGCCGGTTCGGGGATGCTTTCGAGCTGGCCGTGGCCGAGGTAGCTGGTGTTGTAGTTGTAACCGGTGTGCGGATCGGCCAGCCAGTTGGCCGGGCCGCGGTAAGCGGGGCATTGCTGGATTTGCTGCGGCGGCAGGCCCTCCCAGAGCAGGCCGGCGGTGACCTGCGGCGTCGGCCCCGGTCGGGTGGTGAAATCCCACGCCCGCAGCACCGTGACGCTGTTTTCGACCGCCTGGGTGTAGGCCGGCGGGAAGAACTGGTGGTGGGCATCCGCGTACACCTGCGCGGCCAGGGCCATCTGGCGAAGGTGGTTCAGGCAGGCGACACTTCGGGCGGAGGTTTTCGAGCGGGCCAGCGCCGGCAGCAGCAGGCCCACCAGCACCGCCAGCACCGCCACGACCACCAGCAGCTCGACCAGCGTGAAGCCCCGGCTCCGCCGCTCTCCCAAGGCCCGTTGCGCGCGCGTCTTTGCGTTCATGGCCGCTCGAGTCGCAACCGGTAAAAGGCCCGTGCCGCCGGCGGCGCCGGGTCCCTCCAGCGGATCGGGGCGGTCCCCGTGGGCGTCAGCTCGGCCACCGCCAGCCAGGCGTGCAGGTCTTCGCTGCGTTCCAGCACGTGCCGCCAACCGGGCCAGGGCGTAAACCGCACGCCCGGGCCGTCGCCCGCGACGGCCGGTTCCAGCGCCGGCGGCCGCAGCCGCGCCAGGACCAGGTCCGTCAGCGCAGTGAGGCCCCGCAACCGCACCGCGTGTTGGTCGGGGTCAGGAGCAAACGGCGCCGGCGCCCAGCCCTCGCTGGTCCGTTGCCACAGCCCCAAATCCCCGCCATCCCCGGCGTCGTCCGCGGGGAGGAACAACGTCAGGTCGGCCACAAAAGAAACCGGCGTTTCCGCGAAAAGCGGTTGAGCGTCCAGGGCCAGGGCCCGGAGCACCGTGCCGGGCAGACCGGGCGGGAGATCGTTCGTGGGCAGCGGTCGGGTGACAACCCGCAATGCCGCGTCCACCGCGTGACACGTCACCTTCAAGGCCGGCGCCGTTGAGGGCTCGATCCCCAGAAACACCTGCTCGAACGGCCCGTTCTGCACGTTTTCCGGCACGAGCAAGAGGCTGTCGCCCACGCGCAGCGGCCGGACCGCGGCCAGGGCGTCCACTTCGCCGCTGTGGAAGCCCGGACGGCCGGCGATCTTCACGAAACGAATCGCCGCGAAGCCGGACTCGCGCAGGTCAAAGCCCGTGCCGCCGCCGGCGCCGTCATACAAGGCGATGGCCTCCGCCGCCGTGAGCGAACGCCCTGTGCCGGGCTCGAACCACACGGCCAGCGCCGGGTTCACCGGCTTGGTGAAGTCCAGGAGCCGATCGGTCCAGGCCGCGCGGGCGCGGTCCCAGTCGTAGGCCTGGGTGGGGAAGAGCGTGTCGGCAAACGGCCCGCGCTCGTATTCGTACCAGCGCCACGTGGCCGGGTCGCCAGGGTCTTCGCCCGCCGCGCCGGTGGGGCCGGGACTGACCGAGACCCGCAGGGGCTCGAGGAAGCCGCCGCCACTCAGGAGCAGGGTGTTGAGGTCGGTTGCGTCCGTCACCATGCCGACGGCCGTGAAGGCGGCGTTGCCGAACACCAGCAGGTCCACGCCGTACGGGTGCGCGGGATCGTCACGGACCGGTTCCGCGAACCGGACCACCACCGTCGCGCCCTCGCCCAGGGTGAGCAGCAGTTTGCGGGTTTGCGTGGGGTCCAGGTGGTAGGCCGGCTCGACCAGCTTCACGCGCCGCACCGGGGAACCGCCGGACCACGCGCCCAGCGGGTCGAAAAAGTCCGTGGCCGGCGGGCCCAGCACGGCGGCGGGGTCATCATACGGCGCCGGTCCGAACGGCCCTTGGATGGCGACGATTTCCGCGGCAAACGCGCTGCCGGCCGGCGGCGTGGTCTGGGCCGCTGCGCGCCCCGCGACCAGCGTACCCAGCAACAGCGCGCCGCCCGCGACCGGGCCGGGCCTGGAGAGCCGGCACCGGACCGGCCGCGAGCGGGCGCGGAGGCCGCTTCGGAAAAGCCGGCTGAAGGTCCGCCGGATCATGAGACGCGCGAAGTACTGCGGCGGGTGGGCGTGTTCCATCTCCGGGCCAGCGCCAGAGCGCCCAACGCCAGCAGGGTCAGCGTGCCCGGCTCGGGCACGGCCGCCGGCACCGGTTCGCCCGGCGCCGCACTGACGAAGCCGGGAGCGAAGCTGTAGCCATCCCACGCGCCGTCGCTCAGGACGCGATCGGCAGCGCCGGTCATGGCCGATTCCCAGGCGTCGCCGCTGGAGCCCTTCAGGTAGTAGGCCCAGAAACCGGTGTTCCAGCCCTCGCGCCAGTGGTCGCCGGCATCCACCGCCACGCGGGCATCATCGGGGTTGGTGTCCACGGCCAGCCCGCCGCTGTCGAAGGCCAGGGCCGGGTCCACGGCAAACCCGCCGTTGGCGTTGGAGTCGTACCCGAGGCCGAAGACCGCCGTGCCCCAGCCGAACTGGCCCAGGTGGCCGAAGAGGCGGGGGTCGGCCTGGATCACTGCGGTGAGCATGTCCAGGCCGGTGGCAGTGCCGTCCCAGCGAAAGCCCCAGAGGAGGGATTGCGGGGCCTGCGCGTCCTGCCAGTCAATCACTAGCGCGGCGCGGTTGGCACCGGTGCCGGCCCAGAACGCGATGTCGTCGAGGGAGGCGGCGGACAGGGAGGGGACAAGGGCGACCACCGCACCCGCGGCGGTCAGGGAACGAACGAGTTTTGCGAGGAGTGTCATGTCTGGTTTGGCGGTGTGGCGGTCCGGCGCCCGGTCAAGGGGCGACGGACCCGGTTCACGGCGAGACCAGACCGGGGAAAGTGCCGGCCGGGCCGCGCGGCCCGGAAACACCAACGCCTTCCTCCGGCAAATCACGAAGGAAGGCGTTCCCGTGAAATTCCACCGTGCCGGCAGGGCCGGCCCGGCGAACTGGCCTCATCCTTCTCTTTGCGGAGAAGCGATGCCACCCCACCCGGGGCGGCATCCGACGAGCATGTGCCGACCGGTCTCCTGACTCCGGGCTGCGAGCCTCGCCCCCGCCTTCCCGCCTTACGCAGTGGCTTGTGGGGGCTTGTCGCCCGTTACAGTGGCGCAACCGTCCCCGATTCTCACGGGGTTCCCGAGCGCCGGCACATGGTCCAACCGGTCACACGACCGGTCTCTGTCAAAGATCGGCGCGAGCTTGGCGCCCGCTCCGCGCGGAGGCAATGCGGAAAAACCGGGACCCGGGAAAGGCCGGGTACTTCAAGCCCCCCCGCGTTGGGGGGGGACGCGATGCGCGCGGCTTTCTCCTTCTTCCCAACAGTGGACACTTTCACCTTGGCCGGGACGGCGCCGCAGCGGAAGATGCGCAGCGAAGGGCGAACGGGTCATCCGGAAGGCCGGGCCAAGCTTCGGACAGCGAGCGTGCCCGGGCCGGGATTCACGAGCCGACGGAAACAAAAAGCACCACGATGAAAATCGAACCTTACCTGCACTTGAATGGACGGGCCGAGGAGGCTCTGGCGTTTTACGAACGGGCCCTGGGCGCCAGGGTGGAAATGAAAATGCGGTTCTCGGAAAGCCCCGAGCCGTTTCCCGAAGGCCAGCTCCCGCCCGGCTTCGGGGACAAGATCATGCACGCCAGCCTGTTGGTGGGCGATGCCCGGCTGATGCTCTCGGACGGCGGCTGCTTGTCAGGCCGGGCCCTCGGCGGCTTCTCGCTGTCCCTCCAATACGAAACCGAGGCCGAGGCGCGTCGGGCCTTCGAGGCGCTGGCCGACGGCGGTCGCATTGACATGCCGATCGGACCGACGTTTTGGTCACCCTGCTTCGGCATGGTCACCGACCGGTTCGGCGTGCAGTGGATGACCACGGTGTTGCCCGCGCCCCCGGCCTGACCC
>JBBIJZ010000054.1:0-28072 GCA_037445715.1 Verrucomicrobiales bacterium
CCGGCGACCGCCAGCGCGGCCGCCCCGACGAGGAGGGAGGAGGTGTGGTTCATGGGACTTCGCGGTTTGGGTTGAACAGGAAAGCTGAGGCCGGCCGGGCAGTGCCGCGGGCAGCGGCGAGCGGTTCACCGTTTGAAATCCAGGATGATGTCATTGGTCTGGCGGGCGTTGAACGTGGCGACGTGGCCGTCGAAGAAGACCACATTGGCCCGGCCGGCGGGGTGCGTCTGGCCGTGCTTGTAGCCGACGTCGTAATAGCCCTCGCCGGTGCGGCCGAGGGTGATGATGGCCGGGTGGTTCAGTTCGTAGGAGACGTCCACCGTGCCCAGGGTCTGCGCCGGGGCGGGTACGGAGGTAAGCTTGGCGGTCCTGGGGCTGGTGACCGAGGGCGGATAGCCGGCCAGGGTGTACTGGCTCATGGCATAGCTGATCTTCCACGGGTTGGCGTAGCCGGGATAATTGCGGAAGGCCCGCCAGTGGTTTTCCAGCATCCGCGTGGGGCAGCGGAAGACGTTTTTGGCAAAGTCACTCGTGGCGGTGTTGGTGCTGGATTCAAACTTCAGCTTGGCCACGTAGGGGATGAGCAGGGTCTGGAAGTTGTTCGAGTCGGCGCTGTCGTGCGGTGCGTAGTACCACCAGGCAAAGGGCAACTGGTCCTGGTTGTCGTCCGCGTACATGAAGGTCGCCAGGCCGATTTGCTTGAGGTTGTTGCGGCAGACGGTGGCGTGACCCTGCGTCTTGGCCCGGGACAATGCCGGCAGGAGCAACCCGGCCAGGATCGCGATGATGGCAATCACCACCAGCAGCTCGATCAGGGTGAAGGCCCCCCCTGCCGGCACCTGCCGGCACTTCCAGGCCCTCGCCGCAGGGCCAACGCGTGCGCGGCTTCGGGCAGCCCGCCACAGTGGGAACATGCCGCAGAGCTTGTCCTATCAGGCCGCCGCGTCAACGCCTTTGCTCAAGTTCATCTCCGGCGTGATCCGCCGCTCTTGAAGCTTCCAGGATCCTGTCTGTGGCTCGCAGGTTCGTGGTCGGTGCCGCCAAGGACACGCGCCCGGGGCCCGGCGAGATTTCCCGGGCCGTCGGCCGGCAGGCCCTTCGGGAACCGGTCTCCGGCCGCTTTTCCGCTCACCTCGCGGCCCCGTCCCGTTCATTCGATGGGTTGCGCCCAGCCGGGCGCGCCAGGCCGGCTGCCCCTCGGCCACGACGGCGCCCCACCGCCACGCAGACCAGCAGCACGGCCGACGAGGTCAGCACGATCACCGCCCCGCTGGGCAGGTCCGTTGCCGCGGCGATCAGGAAGCCCCCCAGCCCGCTCGCCGCGCCCAGGGCCGCTGCCACCACCATTGTGCGCGCACAGCCCCGCGTCACCTGGAAGGCGGCCGCTGCCGGGTTGCTGATCAGGCTGTAAATCATCAGCCCGCCCACGGTCTGGAAGTTCACTGTGAGCGTGGCCGCGGCGAGCACCAGGAAACCCGCCCACACGGCCCGCGCGCGGATGCCGGCCGCCTCGGCCAGTTCCCGCGAAAACAGGATCGCCTGCAGCTCCTTGAAACAGGCCCCCGCGTAAAACACCAGCGCCAGGGCCACCGCCAGCATCCCGCCCACGTCCGGCCAGCGACAAAAGGCCAGGCTGCCCCACAGCAGCGCGCGCACATCGTGATCGCTCCGGCCCAACACCCCGTGCAGCCCGATGCCCAGAAACGCCAGCCCCATCGTGGCCGAAAAGAGGAAGCTCAATACCGTGTTGTCATCCAGACGGGTGCGGCGCGGGTCGGCCATTCCCAGGGCCAGCGCCGTGAACACGGCCCCCGCCAGCGCCGGTCCGAGCAGTTGGGTTCCCTCCAGCCCGGCCAGCCCGCCAAACACCGCTCCTGCCAGCGCCGCGTGCGCCACACACACGCCGAGAAACGGGATGCGCATCCCCACGATGAACGTCCCCAGCAACCCACTGGACGCTCCCGCCAACGTGCCGCCCACCATCACCGGCGCCCAAAACACCAGGTCAGGCATCGCCACCTCCCGGCACCACGGCGTGGCGCCCGCGCTCATGCACCACCCGCAAACCCGGACCGTAAAGCCGGCGCGCCCAGGCCGTGCCCAACACCTCCTCGGGCGGTCCCGCGGCCACAACGCGCCCGGCGTCGAGCCAGACCACCCGACGGCAGGCCGGCGGCAGCACTTCCGGCTCGTGGCACACCACCACCGCCGCCCGACCGCTCAGCCGGTGCAATCGTTCCAGCGTGGCCACCAGCTCCTCCCGCCAGCCCAGGTCGAGGTTGGCGGTCGGCTCGTCCAGCAACAACACCTCGGGCTCCTGGGCCATGACCCGCGCCAGCAGAACCTTCCGCTGCTCGCCGCCGGACAGCTCTTGAAAGGCGCGGTCGGCCAGCGCGCGCAGGCCCAGTTGCCCGAGCCACGTTTCCACCACCGCAGCATCGGCGCGGGTCAACCGCCGCCCCAAACCCGCCCGGGCCGTGCGGCCGATGGTCACCACTTCGCGCACGGTGAGGGGCAGCTCGCTGCGTCCCGGCAGCAGTTGCGGCAGATACCCCACCCGCCGCCGCAACGCCGCCAGGGCCGCCCCGCGCAGACGGGTCACCTCCACGCCCAGGACACGCAGGCGGTCCGCCGCCACGCGCTCGCCTCCCAGACAGACCCGCAACAAGGTGGTCTTGCCGGCGCCGTTGGGGCCCATCAACCCCAGCACCTCCCCCGCCCCGAGCTGGAACGCCTCGAGGTCGAGCAGCACGCGTTCGCCGGCTTCGACACGCACGCCGCGCAGGTCCAGCACCGGATTCGGGGTCATGGTGGCGCCAGCCCCCGCAGGGCCCGCACGTTGTCCGCGAGCATCCGGTCAAATGCGGCGGCTTCCTTCGGCCGGGCAGGGAAATTGTCGAACACCACCACCGGCACACCCAACCGGGCCGCCAGCGCCTCCGCCGCGCGCGTCCCCTCCGGACGGTTGGCGATGACGCCGCGGATGGCCGCCGCCCGGCCCGCGCGCAGCGCCTCTTCGATGGCCCGCAACCCCACCGTGTCCGCGGCCCGGAAGGCGCCTTCCACCCGCAACCCCAGCCACTCGCAAAACGCCCGTTGGTGCTGCGCGGCCAGCACCGGCTGGCCGGCCAGACCGGCCCGGGCCACCTGCTGCGTGAGGTCGCGCGCGAGGGTGTCCAACCGCGCGGTGATCGCCTCCAGCCGCGAGGTGGCCTGCGCGCCGTCCAGCCAGCCCAACGCCACCAATCGCGCGGCGGTCTGACGGCAGGCGGAGAGATAACTGGCCGGCAACCCCATCCCGTCCGAAAGGCTCACCTCGACCACCGCGGGGCCCTGGCCGTCGGTGTCGGCGAACCGCGCGTCCAGCGCCTTCTGAAAGTCGAAACGCACCAGCACCCGGCACCGCCGCAGCGCCTGCGCCTGGCGGGGGCGCAAATCGAAATGGCCGGGACAGGTCCCCGGTTCGGCCAGGCGCAGCACCACCACACCGTCGCCGAGCAAATCCCTGACCACGGCCTCGAGGTAGGAGGTGGTGGTGGCCACCTGCGGCGGCGTCGGCAAGGAAGCCGCGGGACGGCACGCCGTCATCATCAGGGCCAGGATCAACCCCAGCCCCCACCCGCCGCCGGCGCGGGGGCCAACGCGGTCGGCACGTTCAACCAAGGTGGCGCTCACGGACTCTTGCGTTGCACGCCGTCGCGGTCGGCGAAGCGGACAATCACGCCAGTGTCGCCGGCGCGGCGATACCACGTGCGCGCGCTCAACGGCGCGCGGGAGCTCTGGCTTTTTGCGCTGTCCGGGCGCGGTCCCAGGCTCCAGACCACCCAGCGCACCGGACTGGTCGCGGGGTCCCCGTGATACTCTCCCTCCTCGCTGTCCCGCTCGGGGAACTCGCGCGGCACCCAGAGTTCGTAGCGGCCCACGGGGTCGCCGTTGAGCAGTTGCGGTCCCGGCGTCGCGTACTTGTACGTGTGGCCCCGATGGAAGGGGTCCAGCAGCCGCGCCTCGCGTCCGGCCTCGAGGCCCCGCGGCAGGTAGCGCGCCTCGGCCAGCTCGACCGGCAAAGGACACCAGTGCGAAGCCAGGTCGGTGTTGCAGTTGACCCGCACCGGCGGCACCCGGCCGGCGTGATCGTCGCTGTACATCTGCAGCGCCAGGCCAATGCCGTACAGTTCGGCATGGGCCTGGACCACGCGCGCGCGCTCCCGCGCGCGGGCCAGAGCCGGCAGAAGCATCCCCGCCAGGAGGCCCACCACGGCCAACACCACCAGCAGCTCGACCAGCGTGAAACCGAGCATCGCCGGCGCGCGCCGGCTGATGGACCAGCCTGGAAACGTGCTCATGCCCCCTCCCCGTCGGCCCGCACCGCCTCGACGCAAAACAGGTCGGGCCGGTCCTCGCAGCGAACCCGGTGGAATCCGGCGGCAGCCAGCCGGGGCGCCCATTCGGCCGGGGCCGGCAATTCATCCTGCCCCACCGCGCCGCCCACCTGGCGATGAAAGGCGTTGACCTGGTTGCGACCCGCCAGGTGCAGGATCAAGAGCCGCCCGCCCGGCTTGAGCGCGGCGGCCAGATGCCGCAGCGCCGCCGCCGGGTCGCGAAAGTGCGGGAAGCTCTGGAAGCAGAAGGCCAGATCGAAGGCCCCCACGGCGGGTGGCCCCACGCAGATGTCCGCTTCGCGAAACTCCGCGGCGATGCCCTTGGCGCGGGCGCGCGCCAGCATGGCGGGGGAAAAGTCCACGGCCGTGACCCGGCCCGGCCGCACCCAGTCCACCAGCAGGTCGGTGATCTGGCCGGTGCCGCAGCCGACTTCCAGCACGTCCCAACCGGCCCGGAAACGAAGCTGCGTTCGCAGCGCCTGCAGGCGCGCGCGGACCTGCTGCCGTGCCGCCTCATCCTCATCCCACCCCGCTGCGTGGTGCTCGAAGAACGCCCGCCGCGGGTCGGGATCGGTAAGGGCCTGGTGAACTGACCGGGTCGCGTGCATGGAAGACAGGCCGTTCACCGCGCACTCCGACTCAACCGAAAATACCGTTGCGTGCCGGGCTCGATCAGCGCCTGCACCATCCAGCGGCCCTCCCGGAGTTGCGGCGTGGCCGGCCACGCCTGCCAGCGGTCGGCCGGCAACCCGTCCGTGAACTCGAGCTGGAACCCCGTGGCCGCCGCCGGCCAGGAAAGCACGCTGATTTGCAGGCGGGGCGGTTCCTCCGTCTCGATTTCCTGCACGAACAACTCGTAGCCAAACGTGCCATCGGTGCCCGAGCCGGACTCCTGGTTGAGGATGCCGATGGCGTCGAACCAGCCGGTGGGGGGCGGTCCCCACGACCCCAGGGCCGTGCGCACCGGAAAGAACCGTCCCTGACCATCGGTGACCCGGCAGAGCCGCGCCCCCCAGGCCACCTGCCCCCAGCCCGCGGCCTCGGTGAGCCTGACCCGCTGCAGCCGCACCCGCATGCCCTGATACCGCTCGCCGCCGGTCTGCCGCGTGGGATCGAAAATATCCTCGTGCGTGGACGGGTCGCCGTCATCGGGCCGGACCAGGTCCGCCAGCGTGACCGGCTCGGGCACGGGCAGGCCGTGGTCGGCCCACACCAGGCGGAGGGTGAAGTCCGCGTCGGGATTGTTTTCGTGGGCTTCGTTGATGTTGCGTTTGCCGCCGAAAAACAGGCTGCGGCGGGCGGTCACTTCCACCAGGTCCCCCTTGCGGAAACGGTGGTTGGTCGCCGGGTCCCGACTCAGCCGCTGGATTTCCGCCGTCCACGCCGCATCGCTGTAGCTGCGGGCGCTGTCGCGAATCCAGGGAAGGTTGCCGTAATTCTGCCCCATCCAGCAGGCCGTGCCACCGCGGTCCTGCGGGTCCACCGCCTGCAGGAACACCTGCCACTGGCCGCCCATCTGCCCTGCGCCGGCGCCGTCATCCCACGGCACGAAGCGGGGCGTGGAGTCAAGGAACTCCTCGGGATCGTTCAGGAGCACGCCCCGGAGGGTGAACGGGAGCGAGCCTTCCCAGGCGCTGGTGCCCTGGGCGGTGACAGCCTGAAGGCGGGCATGGGTTTCGACCTCCTGCGCCCGCAGGCCGCCCGGCATCAGGGCGGCCAGGACTAGGGCGAAGGGGAGGGACGGAGGAAGCAGTCGTGTTATTTGCACAGGCAAAAGTGTGAAGCACTCCGCCGGCCGGTCAAGCCAAGTTTCCGGGGCCGCGCCGCGGCGCTGCGCCCGCGCGCCGATGCCACCCTCACCGGCTCACGGCAGGGGCACGCGCGGGATGGTGGCGTGGATGCGGGCCAGGTCGCGGTCGCGGCCGTTGACGCCCGGCACGCCCTGGACCCAGCCCCTGAGCTGGTCGGCATAGAGCGTGTTGCGCTCGCGCCAGGTCCAGGCCTCGGCGTGGCCGGCGGCGAAGGTGAGCACCGCCCCGTCCTGGTGGCGGGTGGCCGGGTGGTCAATCCAGCTCCAGACGTCGGGCTGAGGGATGAGGAAGCGGGCGTTTTCGATGCTGCCCTGGTGCTCGTCCACGAACACCAGCGCCCGTGAGGGCGGCGGGTCCACCACCTGGGAGAGCCGCTGCCAACACTCCCACGAGGCCGGGTCCGGCTGGTCGTTCATGTAGTTGCTCATGGCCACGCTGCGGGTGCGGGGCAGCCGCCCTTCGTCGCGGACGGTCGGGCGGTCAATGAGGCATTGAGGGGGTCCGGGCACACGGCCGCGTTTGCTCGGGACATCGGTGGGGTGCGATGTCCTGGTTGGGGCTGATCCCATCAGGGCCGGCGCAGGAGGTCGCGCCATCGAGCTCCTGCGGGCCAAATCATTCCTCGGGCCGGGGCGTTAATTCCCTGCTGGACCCCTGGACGTTTGGGCGCGAGCGAAGCCGTTTCCCGGCGGCTTTTGTCCGCAGTTGCTTGATTTGCATCAATTCCCCGTCCCGCCCCGCCTGATATTAGGGAATTGCAATGTACCGGCGGTGGCATTTAGTAAAAGCGAGATACGGTCCGGGCGACCCGGCGGACGGGGTCGGGGTCGGCGGCCGGATCGCCGCTGCCCGTACCTGATGAAAGCGCGATTCAATTTCTGGGTGCCGCTGGTCCTGCTGGCTTGGGCCGGGGTCCTGTGGGTGGACCCCGCGCCCTTTGTCAGCCCGGTGCCGCCCCGGGTGGCCGTCCCGGCCTGGGCGACGGACCCGACCCCGGTCCGGCAGCCGAAGCTCAGGCCGGAATATCAGGTGGCCGGTTACACCTACCAGTGCATGGATTGCCACCGGATCATCCCGTCGCCGGCCGAGACCTTCCGCAAGCTGACGCAGCATGCCGAAATCCGGCTCAACCACGGCATCAACACGCGCTGTTTCAACTGTCATCACCCGCACAACCGCAACGCGTTTGTGGACGATTTCGGCGCCGAAATCCCGTGGAACCAGCCGCAACTGCTCTGCGCCAAATGCCACGGACCGGTGTACCGCGACTGGCAGGCCGGTTCCCACGGCCGCATCAACGGGTTTTGGGATCCCACCCGCGGTCCGCAGTCCAAGCTGCGGTGCATCGAGTGCCACGACCCCCATCACCCGCCCTTTCAACCGCTCCCCCCCGCGCCGGGGCCGCACACGTTGCGCATGGGGACGCCGGGTCCGTTGCCACACGCCGGCCCGCGTGACCCGCTGCGCATCTTTGACCGGGTCCGTGAAACTTCTGCCCACTAACCATGGCCGACTCCGAAACCAGTTTCCCAGGCAACCCACCCGGACCCAACGAGGGCGACGGACTGACCCGGCGCGAGTTTCTGGGCAAAGCGGCCGCTGCGGCCGCCGGTCTGTCCGCCCTGGCCGCGGCGATGGCGCCGCTGCGGCATCTCTCGGAGGACGATCTCCCCAGCGTCGAGGAGTTCCTGCAAAAGCATTACAAGGAGATGACGCCGGCGGACAAGGAGCGGGCCCTGAACCGCATCCGCGAACAGGTCCGCCAGCGGTACGGGGTCGAGGCCAACGTCACGGACCCGCCGCCGCTGGACGGGGTGGAGTTTGTGTACGGCCTGAACATCAGCCGCTGCATCGGCTGCCGGAAGTGCGTCCATGCCTGCGTGGCGGAAAACAACCAGTCGCGCTCGCCGGAAATCCAGTACATCCGCGTGCTGGAGATGGAAAAGGGGAGCATTGACCTGGAGACGGCCAACCATCACTACGACCCGCCGCAGGTGCCGCGGCCCGACAAGTGGTACATGCCGGTGCAGTGCCATCAGTGCGCCAACCCGCCGTGCGTGAAGGTCTGCCCGGTCGAGGCCACCTGGCAGGAGCCGGACGGCATCACCGTGATTGACTACGACTGGTGCATCGGCTGCCGTTATTGCGAGGCGGCCTGCCCGTACTTTGCGCGGCGGTTCAACTTCACCACCCCGCAAATCCCGAAGGAGGAGCTCAACCCGAACATGGCGTACCTTTCCAACCGCCCGCGGCCCAAGGGGGTGATGGAAAAGTGCACCTTCTGCCTGCACCGCACGCGGGTGGGGCGCCTGCCGGCGTGCCTGGAGGTGTGTCCCACCGGCTCGCGCAAGTTCGGCAACGTGCTCGACCCCAACAGCGAGGTCCACTACATCCTCAAGCACAAGCGGGTCTTTGTCCTCAAGGCGGACGTGGGCACGCTGCCGCGCTTCTTTTACTACTTTGACGAGCGCGGCAGCCGCTACCACGAGCCGATCACGCCCGAGACCAAGGGCCGGGAAGTCAAGGAGGCCGGCGCATGAAACGGTACCTCACCTTTCTCTGGGACTGCTTCCGCCTGAGCTTCGTCGGCGACTGGCGGTACCACGCGTGGATGACGCTGCTGACCGTCATCGCGCTGGGCGGCCTGCACGCCTGGTGCCAGCAACTGGTGCACGGCCTCGTCACCACCGGCATGACCGACCAGGTATCGTGGGGCATGTACATCGCCAATTTCACCTACCTGGTGGGCCTGGCGGCAGCGGCCGCCATGCTCGTGATCCCGGTCTATGTGTACCGCAACCTCCATCTGCACGACGTGGTCATCTTCGGGGAGCTGCTCGCGGTCTCGGTGATTCTGATGTGCCTGTTGTTTGTGACGGTGGACCTCGGCCGGCCGGACCGGTTTCACCACCTGCTGCTGCGGTTCAACTTTCCCATTTCGATGCTGACGTGGGACGTCATCGCGCTCAACGGTTACCTCCTGCTCAATCTCCACATCTGCGGCTATCTCATCTACTGCGCCTACTGCGAACGCCCGCCCGCGAAGGCGTTTTACATCCCCTTTGTGTTCGTGGCCATCGTCTGGGCCATCAGCATCCACACCGTCACGGCTTTCCTGTATGTGGGCCTGGGCGGGCGGCCGTTCTGGAACTCGGCCATCATCGCGCCCCGCTTTCTGGCCAGCGCCTTTGCGGCGGGTCCGGCGTTCATCATCCTGACCCTGCAGGTGGTGCGCCGCTTCACGCGGCACCGGATCAGCGACGAGGCGCTGCTGACCCTGCGCCGCATCGTCCAGGTGGCGATGCTCATCAACCTGTTCCTGCTGCTGTGCGAGCTGTTCACCGAGTTTTACGCGGACACCCGCCACGTGGCCTCGATCCGCTACCTGTTTTTCGGCCTGGGTGAACACCGCGCCCTGGTGCCCTGGATCTGGACCGCACTGGCGATGAACGTCGTTTCCACCACGCTCTTTCTGCTGCCGGCCTCGCGCGCGCTCAAGACCCTGAACGCGGCCTGCGTGCTGGCCATCTTCGGCATCTGGATCGAAAAAGGCATGGGCCTGATCGTCCCGGCGTTTGTACCGTCGCCGCTCGGCGAGATCGTCGAGTACCGTCCCACGCTGCACGAGACGCTGGTCTGCCTCGGCATCTGGGCTTTCGGCCTCCTGGTGTACACCATCCTGGTCCGGGTCTCCGTGCCCGTGCTGGCGGGCGAGGTGACCTACGCCCGCCGCTGGGGCAAGCACCCCAGGGCCCGAACGACTTCCAACTCCGATTCCACTCCCAAACCCGCTCCGAGCCCATGAAAACTCCCACCCCCAATCTCGTCGCCACCCTGATGCTGGCCGGAGTCCTCGCGGCCGCGGTTCGCGCCCGCGCGCAGGCCTGGGGCCTGCCGGAACTCTCCAAGGAGTCCCGGGCCTGCCTCGAGTGCCACAAGCAGGACAACACCGGCGTGTACCAGCAATGGGGCGCCAGCAAACACCACCGGGCCAACGTCTCCTGCTTCGAGTGCCACATGGCCAACGAAGGAGACGTGGACGCCTTCCTGCACGAAGGCTACCGCATCGCCACCATCGTTTCGCCCAAGGACTGCGCCCGTTGCCACAGCAAGGAGGCGGAGGAATTCGCCAACTCCCACCACTCGAAGGGCGCCCGCATCCTCGGCTCGCTGGACAACACCCTGGCCGAGGTGGTCGAGGGCAACCGCGGCATGAAGACCCCCGGGTTCCCCGGCGGAATCAGTGCCGCCGCCGTCAACGGTTGCTGGCAGTGCCACGGCAGCGAGGTCAAGGTGCTGGCCAACGGCAAGCTCGACCCCGCCACCTGGCCCAACACCGGCATCGGCCGCATCAACCCTGACGGCTCCGAGGGCTCCTGCTCCGCCTGCCACAGCCGCCACTCCTTCTCCGTGGAGCAGGCCCGCCACCCCGACAACTGCGGCAAGTGCCACATGGGTCCCGACCACCCGCAGATGGAAATCTACTACGAGTCCAAGCACGGCATCGCCTTCCGCGCCTTCAAGGACAAGCTCAACATGGACTCGTCGAAATGGGTGGTCGGCGAGGACTACAACCTCGCCCCCACCTGCGCCACCTGCCACATGAGCGCCACGCCCGCCCGTCCCGCCACCAAGGACCGCCCCGCCCTCCCGGCGCAGCCGGTCACGCACGACGTCGGGATGCGCATCAGTTGGAACAACCGGCCCGAGATTTCCGTGCGTCCGGAGATCAGCGACAAAAAGCTGGGCCTGCCCGGTGCCGAGGTGAACTGGCAGACCCGCCGCAACAACATGAAGACCGTGTGTGTGAACTGCCACGAGCAGCAGTGGGTGGACAATTTTTACGTCCAGTACGACAGCCTCATTGACCTTTATCACCAGAAGTTCGCCGAGCCCGGCCTCGAGCTCTACAAGCTGGCCAAGCCGTTGATGAACCCGGTGCAGTTCGCCAACAAACTGGACTGGACCTGGTACGAGCTCTGGCACCACGAGGGACGCCGCGCCCGGCACGGCGCCTCGATGATGGGCCCGGACTACACGCACTGGCACGGCACCTACGAGGTCGCCAAACACTTCTACTCGAAGATGGTGCCCGAACTGGAGGAGTTGGTGCAGAAGGGGCGGGCCTCCGGTGACCCGGCGAAGGTCGCGGCCGCCGAGGCGCTGGCCAAAAAGCTCGACGAGGTTCTCAACCAGGCCGGCCACAACTGGTATCTGAACAAGATGGACCCGGCGGAGAAAGCCGAACGCGAGCGCCGCCAGCAGGAGTTTCAAAAGCGTTACGCGAAGTAAGCGGGCTTTCGTGGCGCCACGGCCCGCCCGGAGGCATCCCCGGGCGGGCCGGACGGTTGAGCCGGGATGCGCGGCCGCGGACCACCCTTGGTCCCGCAACGTCGCGGACTACGGCCGGCGTTTGTCCCAGCCCCGGGCCTTGATCAGGGCCTCGACCGCCAGCTTGGGCGCGTAGTCGTTCGGCACGATCTTGTGCCGGGCCAGGTAGCGGAAAACGTCGTTGAGATGCCGCACCTCGTCGCGTTTGCCCGCGAGTTGATCGGCCGGCAGCGCGCGGAGCCGGGCCAGGTAGGTCTCCGCCAGTTCGGTGGCGCGCTGTCGGGCGGCGGCATCGTCCGCATACACCAACGACTCCAACCACCGCAGCATCTCGGGCAGCGGGTTGGCGTCGTTCTTCAACGTGGCAGCATCGGCGCGGAGGCTGGCGGCGATCTCCGCGCGTTTGGCCCGCGCGGCCCCGGTTTCGAGCCAGCCATCAGTGCCGCCCTCGGCCGGACGCGGGGGCAGGGGGCGATACCAGATGTTGCGGAAGCGGGTGGGGTTGCCGTGGTCCTGGAGGGCCAGGGGACCTTTTTCCGGGAAGGGGCCGGGCTTGGAACGTCCCATGTGCCCGCCCGGTCCCTCGATCGGTGTGTGGTCCTGGACCAGCACGCCGTTGAGAAACACGGTGACGTAGCCGGGGTCCACCACTTTGCCGTCGCGGTAAATGGGCCGGCGGAAAACGATGTCGTACACCTGAAATTCGCCCGGTGGGTTCAGCGGCAGGCACAGCGGCGGGTTCACCCCGTAGTACGCGCCGGCGTGACCGTCGGCGTAGGTGACGTTGTTGTACGAGTCGAGCACCTGGATTTCGAGCCGGCCCATGAGAAACACGCCACTGTTGCCGCGACCCTGGCCCTCGCCCTCGACCTTGGCCGGTGCGGCCCATTCGATGTGGAGCTGGCAGTCGCCGAATTGTTCCCGGGTCCGGATTTCGCCCGTGCCGGGCGTCACCTCCATGTAGCCGTCCCGCACGATCCATTTGGCCGGAGCGCCCTTTTCTCCCTGCCACTTCGAGAGGTCCGTGCCGTCGAAGAGCACGATCGCATCCGAGGGGGGCCGACCGGGCTTGTCCGGCTGGCTGAACGTGCCCGGGGTAACGCGCGGCGGTTGGGGGCGGTTGCCGTCGTGCACCGCCCAGGGGTGGTGGTCGTCGGGCGGGTCGCCGTAAAAACGCGGGCCGGTCGCGGCGGCCGCATCGGGGATCAGGCAGGGAAGGATACCACCCAGGAACAGCGCGGGAATTTTCATGGCCGCAGCATGAAGGGGAGCCGTGAGCGGCGTCAACGACCGTTCCGCTGCGGGGCCGCCGCGACCGCGGACGATGTGAAGGGCCGACACGCCCGTCGGGGCACAGCAAAACCGGCGCGATCGGTTGGGGCGAAAAATCCGCGCCGGTCACCAGGGGAAGAAGAGGACCCAACAGGAATCGTGCGGACTTTTGGGGTGGCTGACGGGATTTGAACCCGCGACAGCCAGATCCACAATCTGGAGCTCTAACCAGGCTGAGCTACAGCCACCAACCAAGGCCAACCCTAGGCCGGTGCGCGCCGCCGCGTCAATCCCTTTGCGAGCAGACGCGGGAAAGACCGTGCACATCGTACTCCCGGGGATGAAAATCCCGCTGACGAGCCCCCGCTGCCAGGAGCATTGGCCTCGGCTCCTTCGGAACCGGTGCCGGCGCAGCGGCGCCCTACCGCAGCAGTGCCGGGCGGTTGCGCGGTTCGGCCGGCGGCCCCGCAGGCACGACGGCGGCCCGCGGCGTTCAGGGCGCGGCCTGGCCGGTGACGATGGGCACATAGCCCACCTCCAGGCCCGGTGGAGGCGTGACCAGCAGGGCGGGATCGAGCGACACCCGTTGGCCGCGCGTGGGCGGGGGCATGTAATCGCGGTCCGTCGGCCAGTGGGCGTGGAGTTTTTCCACGAAGGCCTGGAGTTTCTCCTTTTTTTCCGCCGGCCAGTTGTACTGCTGGAAGGACGGTTGATCCACGAACCGGTACCACCAGTAGGTTACCACCGAGCCGTCCCGGAGCCGGACGGTAAAAGGCCCGAGTTTCGCGCCGGGCCGGGTCCAGGCGCCGGTGGCGGGCGATGTGTAGGGTGCGCCCACCGGGGCCAGCTTGAATTGCCGGGCGTGGAGTCCTGTTTCGGCCGGGACTTCCGCAGCCGGGACAGCGATCCGTTGGTCACCGACCTCCTTGTAGTACTGCGGGAACAAGCCTGCCGGGGCGAGGTCGTTGGTGAACCACTGCAGGCCCCAGACATTGCCCTCGAAGATGCGCGTGTCGAACGCGCGCTCGACGCCCACGATGGACTTGCCGGCCTGGCGGTAGCGGGTAGTGCGCGTGTTGAGCTTGGGTTTGAATGCACCCTTCGGATCGAAGCGCCCGGAGCAAACAGGGCCGCCGTCGCGCCAGGCCTTAAACGCGTCGTAGAGCGCGGCCTTCGAGTAGTAGGTCACGTCCTGCACCAGGTACGCCCGGCCCGCGGCGTCCACCGGCCACTGCAGCTTGGGAATCTTCGAGTACACCGCGCCCCGGGCATCCCGGGCGTCGAAGCGCGGCACGGTGTTGATCTCCATCGCGCCGCCGCCCATGATGCCGGGTCGTGCATCAAGGCCGCGCCCGTAGAGGAACGGGGAGTTGAACAGCTTGCCGATCTTGCTCCAGGTCTCCGGGATGTAGTAGGCGATGGGCCCCTTGAAGTTGGCGGCGCTCAGGAAGCAGGTCCAACTCTGATCGCCCGTCGGCGGATCGTCGGTGGTGGGTTCGGTGAAGGGCAGCGCCATCCAGGAGTAGCCGAGGAACTCGCCGTTCGGGTTGCCCGCGAACGGGAGCGCGTCGGGCGGGATGAGCAGGCGGTTGCTCAGTTGCGCTATGCCGAGGCGATGGTCCGGCAGCGCTTGGTTGTCGTAGAAAAACGACCAGCCCGGCGAGCCGATCTCGTAGTCGTAGCACTGCGGGGTGGCGTTCATGCTGAACTTGGGCGGGCCGTAGCGGAAGTGGTTGCCGGCCCAGTAGCCCAGGCCGCCCTCGATGGTTTGAAAGACACTGCTCCAGGTCGGGCCGCGTTCCTTCCACTTGCGGGCGAGCGTGCCCTCCGGACACAGCGGCTCGGCCTTGTTGTCGGAGTTGTCGGGCTGAATCCACGAGCTGGGCAGGCCGATCTGGAAGTCGGCCAGCGGTTGATCCACCAATGGCCAGACCGCGGCGTAGAAGCCCATGCCGGCGCTGTAGCCGCCTTCGGGCGGCAACGGCTCGTGGCCGAAACCGATGTAGCCGTGCAGGCCCTCGGAATGGGCGGTGACCCGAACCCCGCCAGTTTCGGGGGCCCGCTCCTGGACAAGGGCGGGCCGGGACAGGATGGCGGCGCCGAGGAGGGCAAACAGGGGAAATCTCATGGCGGTTCGGCACCGTGGGCCAGGGGTCAGACGATCTCCTCCCGCACCGGGTCCCAGCGCACCAGGCGGCCTTCCTGCTGTGCCTGGAGCGACATCAGGAACGTGGCGGTTTCGATGAATGCTTCGTCGGTCGAGCATTTCGGGGTGCCCCGGGTGCGGATGCAATTCAGCCAGTCCACAATGTGGTTGGGCTGCGGCGGCGTCTTGCCCCGCTCGTAGCCCCCGGGCAGGCCGGCGTTCCGGTGGTGGCCGGCGGGGATGATCTCGAACGTGGTGACGTCATGTGCGCTGGCGTCGAAGCGCAGCGGGGCGTCGCGGCCGCAGAGCGTCACCGGCTGGTTGTCGGTGGCGTTCCTGCTGCCCTCGAAGGTGACCGTGCGGCCGAGCTTCTCGAACTGGTAGGCCGCCACCCAGGTGTCCGGCACCTCCCGGTCGTCCCGCAGCAGCGCGATCTGGCCGGAACAGACGCAGGTGTCCGGGATGCCGTGGCCGAGGAGGTATTGCACGAAATCCAGTTCGTGCGACAGGAGGTCGCCGGTGTAGCCGGTGCCGTAGGCGTAGTAACAGCGCCAGTGCCAGAAGTGCCGTTCGTTCCAGGGAATCCTGGGCGCCGGGCCCAGCCAGAGCTCCCAGTTTCACGGCCCGGCGGGCCTGCTCCGGGTCGGGGCGTTCCCATTGATCGTAGTAGCCGTACCAGCGCCAGTTGGGGTGGTTCGGCTCGGAGGCTTTGAAGCGGCCGGTGCGCACCAGGGTAATGGGGCCGAGCAAGCCTTGCGCGATCAGTTCCTTGGCCTGCAACGCGCAGGTGGCCTGGCGCGCCTGGTGGCCCAGTTGGAAAACCACCCGGCGCTTCTTGAGCGCGTCGCGCATGCACCTGGCCTCGTCCAACGTGCGTGAGAATCCCTTTTCGCAGTAGATGTCTTTGCCGGCCTGGACCGCGTCGAGCACCATCTGGCAATGCCAGTGGTCCGGCGTGGCGATGATGACCGCGTCCACCCGCGGGTCGGCCAGCAGGTCGCGGTAGTCCTCGTAGGCCCGGGCCTCGGGATTCCGGCTGCGCTCCAGGCCCTTCTGGCGGTGCGGCGCATAGACGTCGCTGACGGCCACCACCCGGACGCCGGGCGCGGCGGCCACCGTATTCAACAGGTTGCCGCCGCGGGTGCCGAGGCCGATGCACCCAACCCCGATCGTTTTGCCGGGGGCCGGGTCGGAGAGAATGGTCGGGGCCACCGCCGTCGCGGCGGCCCACGTGGTCGCTGCCCGACCGGCGGTGCGGAGGAATTGACGGCGGTTTACTGCGGAGTGGGGTTGCATCGAAGGCAGGTCGTTGCGGGGTTTCGGCTCAATTGGCGGGTGCGGGGATATTGAACCCCTCCGGGGTGGGCGCAATCCGTTTTGTCAGTTCGGCCCGGGCAGGACCACCGTCACATCGGCCCGGCGCGCGGCGGGCGTCACGCGCAGGTGTTCCAGCCGGCCCGCGCGGAAGCGGCCCTCCACGAGGGTGCGTTGCGGGGCGTGCAGCCGGAAGTCCACCTCCCAGTCCCGCGGCCAGGCCGGGAGCAGGAAGATTTTGTCGCCGTCGGTCTGGAGCAACATGGCCTGGAAGGTCTTCATGAGCACGCCGCCGTGGTCCTGGTCCGGCGTCCAATCGTAATTCGGTCCCCAGAAGGCGGGGAAACGCTCCCGGGGGTCGTGACTGCGGGCGCGGCTGACGAGGGCCCGGCGCACCTCCTCGGTGCGGCCCAGGTAGGCCATGAAAAGGTCGTCCTGCCGCCAGCCGGAGTGACCGCGGTCCCACCGGTGTTCCAATGCGGCCAGGGCCCATTCGATGTGCGGCCGGTTGAACGCGAAGAGCCGGAAAGGAAACACCGCGTACAACTCGGGGTTTTCGATGTTGCGTTTGTCGGCGAAGAACTCGGCGGGTGCGAGCGCCAGGCGCCCGTGGGCCTCGCGCAGCGGCAGCGGCGGGAGTTTGGCGCGCAGGCGCCGGGCCAGCGCGCGGTCGGCGGCGGGTACCCGGGGCGCGGGCAGGGCGAGCAGGCGTTCGGTCAGGGCGAGGCAGCCGGCCAGTTCCGGGGCGGCGTTGGTGCAATGCCACCAGGTTTCCAACGCCTGGGAGGGATGCATGACCAGTTGACCGTGCGCGTTGGTCGGGTAGTGCTGCTCGAAGAAGGTGAGCACCTCGCGGGTCACGGGCAGGGCGCGGGTGCGCAGGAACCGGCGGTCTTGCGTGTGGTCGTAATAGTCCAGGGCCATCCAGGCCAGTTCGAGCCCGCCCACCCATTCCCACTTGTGCCAGCCGCTTTCCTGGAGCTTGTCGGTGCGCTCGGCGAAAGGGGTCCAGCCGTAGGTCTCGCTGAAGACCGCGCCCCAAAACATCATGCACTCGGGGTAGAACGCGCCGGCGTGGCCGAGATAAAGGCGGGTGCGGTAGCGGCAGAGCGGCAGCAGTTGGTCCACGTACATGCGGAAGAGCGGTTCTTGCAGGTCGAAGTCGCCGCTGGTGTTCAGGCTGAGGTAGGGCAGGCGGGTGTTTTGCCACCAGTACCCCGGGCCCCAACGCCGGTAATCGGGGTCGGCCTCGGTCGGCCCGGGCGGCACGGTGAAGAGCGAGCCGTTGAACTTGATGGGGTGGGCGCCACGTCCGGCGCAGGCAGTGATGAACCGTTGCAGGTGGTACATCTGGCTCACGTAGGCCGCGTCGTCCCGGATCACCGCCCCGGTCGTGTCGGCCACCTGCCGGCCGTTCACGTACAACCGGCTGCCGCCCGCGGCGGGGTCAGCCACTGCCGCCACGTGCGTCCAGCGGTCCGGCGGTGTGGCGTCGGCCAGGGTCAATTCGGTATCCCCGCAGATAAACCGCAGGCTGTTGCCGGGGTGCGTGTCCAGGAGAAAACCGTCCCGCTGGCCGGGCGTGATTTTGTCCACCAGCCGCGCCCCGCCCGCGCCCAGCGCGCGCGGCCGGACCCAGGCCTCGAGGGTGAGCCCGGCGGCAAAGCTCCAGGCCGCGGAATCGTGCAGTGCCCGGGGGGAGAGATGGGTTCCGGTGAACAGCAGGCCGGGCGCGGGAGCCGGCGTCTGGTCGGGCGGCCGCGCGGCCAGTGCGGCGACTTCCTCGGGGCGGAGCGCCCGGGCGAACAGGCTCACGCGCCCCAGTTCGCCGGTCAGGCGATTGGCCCCGTGCTGGTCCATGCCCAGCCGTACGGGATGCGCGTTGGCCGGCACAAAGGGTTCGTCCGCGACGGGCGGGGCAGGGCCGGCCCGCGAGGCGCGAATCCAACTGCGGTCCCAAAACGCCCGCCACCACGCCACGTGAGCGGCCCATCGCTTTGCCGGGTCCAGCGCCTCGATCCGGCGCAAAACGGTCTCCACTTCCGCCTGCCATTGTTCGGGCGTGGCCGGGTGGCGGGTCAGCACCACGGCGCGGAACCGATGTCGCGTGCCGCGGGGCGAGCGCAGCGTGCGGTCATCCAGGGGCCCGCCGTCCGGCGTCGTGAGCACCGCGCCGAAGGTCCGGTGCCCCAGCGGGTCCGGTTGCCGGTAGCCGGTCAGGCCCTGCACCTCGGCCAGCAGTTGCGGGCCGACGGACTTGACGTTGTGGTGAAACCAGCCGAGGCGTCCGGGCCGGGCGGGCAACACCGTGTCCGGTTCCACCCAGGTGGGCGCGCGCTTGCGGTCCGGGCGCGCGGGGTCGTGCAACACGTCGCTGACCTCGGGGGCGGCCAGTTCGTAACGGTTGGTGCGCCACAACTCGACCCCGGCCGTGGCCGTGGTGGGTTCGGTACTTTCGGCCTCGAGCTCGACCACCGGATGCCGCGCGTCCACCCACAGGCGCAGGCGGAAGTCCGGCGAGCGCGGCGCGGGCGCTTCGGCGGTCCCGGGAGCCCTGACGGTAATTTCCAGGCAACCCTCGCCGAGCCGGAGTTCCTGCCGGTAGGTTTTGCCGGGGGCGACCGGATTGGGCTCGAAGCGCACGCGCACCTTGCCCACCTTGACCAGCCGGGCGTTGTCGTCCCAGGCGTCGGACTTGGCGAGGTAGCAATGCAGTTCGCCCGCCGGGGTGAACCAGGCGTTCAGCGCAACATCGCCGTTGCCCAGGGGCATCGAGCCATGGTGGTCGGTGCTGGGCGAGTCCCAGACGACGTTGTAGGCCTGCAAAGGGTCCGGGTCCGCGGCGCGGGTGGCGTTCAGGATGAGCCCCGGCGCGACGGCGAGGCAAAATAGGAAAGGGTGCACGCCGCGGGTTTAATCCGCGGCCGGCCCCAGGGCAACGCTGCGTGTGGGTCCGCCGCTCGTGGGCTGCGCCGGTGCCGGCAGCATGAGGTAAGCGAGCGACCAAAGCCCGGGGTCATGCCGCAGCCCCGGGGCGGAGAGTTGCCGCACGGCGGTCTCCGGCCAGCGGCCGTGGCACTGCTCGACCCATTGTTTCAAAACCGGCGGCGGGTCCGGCGCGCGGCCGGTTTCCCAGACCACGAGCCAGGCCTCGCCGGCGTGGTTCGGCGGCAGGTCCCAGGGCGGGAGGCGGGCGAGCGTTCGCGGGAGGTGGAGATCAAGGTTGCCGGCCAGGCGGCGGTCCACCGCAAACAACATCCCCCCCTTCCAGCCGTGTTGCACCAAGGTCTCCGCCAGCAACGCGAAGGGGGCGTTGATCCGATGTGAGCGTCCCAGCCAGCCCGCCCCCCAAACCACGCCCTGCAGGGCCAGGGACGTGATCACGGCCACCGCCAGCGCCAGTCCCAGCGTGCGATGCCGGCCCGCCGGCTGCAAACGCGCGCGGCACCAGACCACCAGTAACACCGGCCAGGGCGCCCACAAAGGTTGCAGCCAGCGAGGTTTGATCCGGGTAACCCCGAACGCCGCCACCAACAGGGCACTCCAGGCCAGCGCCCCGAGCAGGGTGCGGCGCAGCACACGCACGGCTTCCTCATCCGGCTCGGGCGCTGCCGGGCCGGCAGGCGCGCGCCACAGCACGGCCGCCAGGACCAGCGGTGTGACGCCAAAGGTCAGGATGGCCAGCGCCAGTTCCCCCAGGCCCGTGAGCCGGTCCTGCATCGCACCGAGCAGGGGCGTCGCGTCCGTGGCCGCGAAGGTCTCCGTCGCCCCCTGCCAGCGCTCGGCGTGGCGCCAGAGCCACAGGGCGTGGGGAGCCACCGGCAGGACCAGGGCCGCCAGGGTGAGCAGGATGCGGGGATCGCGTGCCCGTGCCCGGAGTGTCGGCACCGTGGCCGCGGCGGAGACCAGCCCCAGCAGGAGCAGGGCGCAATTGTACTTCGCCAGCAACCCAGCAGCGGCCGCCGCGCCCACGCCGGCATAGGCCGGGGCGTCGGGCTGTTGCAGCAACCGGACCGTGAAATACATCACGGCGGTCGCCGCAAAGGTGGCGAGCACCAGGTGCGACTGGTCGCGCTGCGATTCCCAGACAAAATGCGGCACCAACAGCCACAGCGCGGTCGCCACCGCGGCCAGATCCGAACGCCCAAGGACCCGCCGGGCCGTCAGGCCGGTGAACACGCAGGTTCCCCATAGCAGGGCGTTCTTCAGCAACGCCAGCGCCCACACTCCAACGCCCCCCGCCGCAAACAGCACCTTCAACATCCACGTGTAAAGCGGGCCCTGTGCCCCGTACCCCCACTGCCAGTCCTGGGCCCACAGCACCTGCTCGGCCTCGTCCAGTTGCAGTCCCCCGCCCAGAGCGATGCGGGCCAGGGCCTGCAGGCAGAAATAAACCGCCAGCGCGCCCGCCACGCCGCGCAGCGACACGCCCCCCGCGGGGGCATGGCACTCGAGGGCTTGCGCTGCCGGGATCGCGGTCACCACCGCCAAGCATGTGGGTGTCTGGGCAGCTGTGCAAACTCGCCTTCGACCTTGCGGTGGGAGGAGCGCAGCACCCGACCCGGCCTCTCTCAGACACTGCGCACCGCCTCGGCCAGGGTGCGGACAAAGCGCGCCACGCGCTCCACCAGGTCCGGCGCGCCCCCAGCGTGGCGATCTGGTTGACCACCGCGCTGCCCACGACAATCGCATCGGCATGGCGCGCCACCTGCCGGGCCTGCTCGGCGTTGGAAATACCGAAGCCCACCGCCACGGGCAGGTCCGTGTGGGCCCGGATTTGGGCGGTCATGGCCGCGATGGTGTCGCTGACCTTGTCCTGCATGCCGGTCACGCCCTCCCGCGACACGTAGTACAGGAAGCCGCTGGCGCGGGCGGTGATGCGGGCGATGCGTTCCGGTGGTGTGGTGGGGGCCACCAGCCAGATGGCGCACAAGCCGGCCGCGCGCCTCCGCTGCTCGTAATCGTCCGCCTCCTCGGGGGCAGGTCCAGCACCAGCAGGCCGTCCACGCCCGCCCGCGCGGCGTCGGTGATGAACTCCCCCACCCCCCGGCGGTGGAGCACGTCGTAGTACACGTACAGGACGATGGGGATGGCGGACTCGCGTCGGATGGCGGCCACGGTCTCGAGCACGCGCGGCGGGGTGGCACCGGCGGCCAGCCCGCGCTGAGCGGCCAGTTGGTTGACCAGGCCGTCGGACTTGGCGAGGTAGCAATGCAGTTCGCCCGCCGGGGTGAACCAGGCGTTCAGCGCAACATCGCCGTTGCCCAGGGGCATCGAGCCATGGTGGTCGCTGCTGGGCGAATCCCAGACGACGTTGTAGGGGTCCACCAGGGCCGCGGTGGCGACGCCCAAGGGCAGCCAGGCCCCGAGCAGGAACAGGGGGAAACGCATGGCGGGACTTTGCCGGCCTCCCGGGGTCCTGGCCAGCCCCGAGTCCGGCCTGCCGCGGCGGCGCCCGCTTCACCCCGCACCAGGTCCTGCCCGCCCGCTGCCCCCCTGCTGGGCTACGCCCTGCGCACCATGGTCATCGAGGGCCGGACCATCGCCGACGTCTGCCTGCGCGTGGACGCCCAGCCGGAGGTCGGCCCGGAGGCCTACGACCAGGGCGCGCGCATCCTCCGGGAGTTCTTCCACCGCCGGATCCAGAAATTCCTCGAACCGGACCTCGACCCGCTGGGCCGCCAAATCCTCGAATGCTGCCTGGCCGACGTCACCCTGGCCGACTACGAAGCGCTCATTCCCCACGAAGTCACCGTGCGGGACGAATGACCCCCGCGCCCCCCCGGAGGACGCGGATCGGACACACCACTCAAACCGCTCCCGCCTCGCCCACGACGCACGGTGATGCGCCGCACTTGAACGCGCCGGGCCGCCGCCCGCGCTTGCTCCTGCGCGCCGCCGGCCGTCATGCTGACCGCGCGCGCGCCGGCCCCGCGGTCCGGGCCGGCGCGGCCCGCACCCGCATGACACCCGTAGAACTGCTGCGCGAACTCATCCGCCGACCCAGCGTCAATCCGGCCTTCCTGCCGCCCGGCCACCCCCGGGCCGGCGAAGCGCGCGTGGCGGATTACCTCGCCGGCCTAGGCCGCGCCGCCGGGCTGCGGGTCGCCCGCCTCCCGGTGGCCCCGGGGCGCGCCAACCTCCTCCTCACCCTCCCGCCCACCGGCCCGGCGCGCCAGCGCGTGCTCCTGGCCCCGCACCTGGACACCGTGGACGCCGCGCCGGAGCAATTTCAGCCCCGCGTGCGCTCCGGCCGGCTTTTGGGGCGGGGCGCCTGCGACACCAAGGGCAGCCTGGCCGCCATGTTCTGTGCCCTGGCCGCCGTGGCCCGCGCCACACCCCGGCCCGCCCGCACCGAAATTGTCCTGGCCGCGCTGGTGGACGAAGAAGACGCCCAGCGCGGCTCGCGCGCCCTGGTGGCGGCGGGCTGGCGCGCGGACCTGGCCATCGTGGGCGAACCCACCGGCCTGCGCGCCGTCACCGCGCACAAGGGCAGTGTCTGGTTGCGCCTGGAAACCCGCGGCCGCGCCGCGCACGGCGCCCGTCCCGAACTGGGCCGCAACGCCGTGCGGGACATGGCCCGGATCGTGGCCCTGCTCGAAGGCGACTACGCCGCGGGCTTGCGCGCCCGGCCCCATCCGCTCCTGGGCCCGGCCACGGTGAACGTGGGCTACATCGCCGGGGGCCGCCAGCCGAACATCGTCCCTGATCACTGCGAAATTCATGTGGACCGGCGCACGCTGCCCGGGGAAACCCCGGCCCGCGTGCTGCGGGAAATCCGGGCCCTCCTCCGCCTGCATCGTCTGCGCGCCCGGGTGACCCGCCTCAAGGACGAACCCTGCCCGCCGTTGGAAACCGATCCCCACCACCCCCTCGTGCGGCTATGGCTCGACCACCTGGGTCAAGACGCCCCGGCGGGAGCGGACTTTTTCTGCGACGCGGCCATCCTCAGCGCCGCGGGCATCCCCAGCGTGGTGTTCGGCCCCGGCGACATCGCGCAAGCGCACACCGCCGCCGAGTGGATTGCCCGGCGCGAACTCGACCGCGCCACGGTCCTGCTCACCCGGTTCCTGCGCCATCTGCCCTGAACGCGGACATGCCGGCGAAGCTGGTTGTGCCGAATCCCCTGCCGGACAGCCCCCGGGAGTGGGCCAGCAGTGCGCCCAAAGGCTTGACGCCACGGACGAGCCCGACCCCACCGGCGGACCAAGTGCCGGGTTCCCACCGGACCAGCAGTGGGACGGGACGCCGGGCCGGCTTGGCCTTGACCGTCTTCGGGAACGCGTTTGACTCCCGACGCATCAGAGGGCCCTGCGCATCCTGCGTTGGTCAACCCCAAGTGCTGGACGGCAGGCATGACAACCTATGAGCCAGGTTCAGGCGACCGACCGGGGAAACTCCTGCTTTGACCTCGAACGGTGGGTTCCCGAGGAGCTACGGTCGCTTCATGACCCGCAGACAGCCATCCCGACCCTTGCCAGGAATCCCCGCCTGCTGAGCCTCATTGAGAATGCCGTCCGGTCGCTCCCCACGCGGCATGTGCTCCATCTGCGCGATTCCCGGACGTTGGGGCTCCCGCCGGGGTCCGTTCACCTCGTCCTCACGTCGCCGCCATACTGGACGCTCAAGCAGTACCGCCACTCCGCGGGACAGCTCGGTGAGATCTCGGACTACGAAACTTTCCTGCGCGGACTCGACCGGGTGTGGAAGCACTGCTTCGAGGCGCTCGTTCCGGGCGGGCGCCTGATCTGCGTGGTCGGCGACGTTTGCCTCTCCCGCCGGAAGAACGACGGACGGCGCACCGTGGTTCCCCTTCATGCGTCCATCCAGGAGCACTGCAGGCGGATCGGCTTCGACAACCTGGCGCCGATCATCTGGCACAAGATCGCAAACGCGGCCTACGAGGTGGAAAACGGATCGGGGGGATTCCTCGGCAAGCCCTGCGAGCCAAACGCGGTCATCAAGAACGACATCGAGTTCATCCTGATGCAGCGCAAGCCCGGTGGCTACCGCAAGCCCTCGATTTCCGTGCGGGTGTTGAGCGTGATCTCGACCGAAAACTACCAGCGCTGGTTTCAGCAGATCTGGACCGGATTGACCGGTGCTTCCACACGCGAGCACCCCGCTCCCTTCCCCGTGGAACTGGCCGAGCGGCTGATTCGGATGTTCAGCTTCGTGGGGGACACGGTGCTCGATCCCTTCATGGGGACAGGGACCACGAACGCGGCGGCGGCGCGTTGCGGCCGGAACAGCATCGGTTGCGAGGTGGACGAGCATTACTTCGATCTGGCCGAACGGCGCATCCGCAACGAGACCACGGAGCTCTTTTCGACCGTCGTGGTGGAAACCCACAAGCGATGACGGCGAGCGATGGCGCGGACCCAGGATCATCTCGCCCAGGAAATCCGGCGAGCTGTGCGCCATTTCTGGCGCACTCGGGAGCGGCAGGCAAGGGCCCAGGGTCGCAAGACCGGCGAACGGGACCGGGGGGCGCGGAGCGCCGTGACGGGCGGGGCGCATCTCGACGGATTTGCCGATCTCGTCCGCAAATTGATTGTGGAGGCCGGAGTCAGCGATACTGCCATCCACCGTCGCCGACGGGTCGAACTGCCGGGCTACTACCGGGCAGAAAAGCAGTGGGATCCTGTCGTCGTCGTGAACGGTCGCCTGCTCGCCACGGTCGAGTTCAAGGCGCAGGTGGGGCCTTTGTTCGGCAACAACTACAACAACCGGACGGGGGAGGCGCTCGGGAATGCAACCGACTTCTGGGCCGCCTTCCGCGAGGGCGCCTTCCGGGGTTTGCCACGGCCCTGGCTCGGCTACCTGATGCTCCTGGAGGAGGCCCGCGGCTCCACGCGCCCGATCACCGTGGCGGAACCCCACTTCCCGGTCTTTGATGAGTTCCGCAACGCCTCGTATGCAAGGCGCTACGAAATCCTCCTCACGAAGATGGTACGCGAGCGACTTTATGACGCCGCGAGCCTTATCCTGTCTCCAAGCGTCGCCGGTCGGAACGGAGCGTTCTCGGAGCCGTGCCCGGAGTTGAGCTTTGCGAACTTCGCGGAAAGCCTTGTGGCCCGTGCCATTGCCTATTCCAGGACCCACCAGTGAAGTTGAGAAGCCGTCCAACAACCGGATGAATCTGGTGGGCTTGGGTGCGGCCCGCGGATCTTGCGCAGCGCAAGGGAATCCCGCACGGGGAATCGTGCTGGTGCCGGCAGTAGCAAGCCGCGAGGCCGAAAGGTTGGAGTGGCTCTCCGGTCAGCTTGGGCGGCTGAGGGACAAGGTTTGCAGTGCGACCGGGCAGGCCATCAGAGCCCTCGGCGCAAGGCGAAGTGCGTGGAGTGCGCCGCTGACTGGCGCTGGGGGTCGGCAGTGTGTGGGGGGCGCATGCGTCCTCCCGTTGACGCCGCAGCCAGTTGCCTCTTCCCTGCTTCCTGGCCGACCAAGCCCGGCTCACAAGGCACGTTCCCCGGGACCAACCGAATCGTCGCTGCCCGGCTCGACCCTCGCGGCCCGGGTACCCGGCGTCGGGGGTGTCCCCAGTTTTGGGGACTGGTGGGGAGAGCGGGGGCGGGTAAGCTCTGCGGTGTTGTTGGGATGCGCAGCGCCGTGAACCGTGTGTGCCGGAAGGCGTGAGGCGGCGACGCCGCATCGGATTTGTTCTCGGAACGGGCCGGACTTACCAATCCGGCCCTCGTTCTTTTTGGGGGGATGCCCGGCTGTCCGCCGGCGACCTGTGCCGGGATTCACCCGGTGAACACTTGCGCCAGGCCACGCGGTGAGGCCCCTTTTGCGGCTGGCTTCCCCCTTACGCTTCGATCCTTGCGTCAGCCGACTTCAGACGGCTCGTTCGTGCCCGGGCCGGATTTTGGCGCCCGGAACCGAAGAAGGGTTTTGGGTGACTGGCGGCCGCGGTAACGGATCGAGGATTTGAGTCAGCGGAGATCCCTTGTGGCGTCGCGGATTTCCGAATCGCAAAGCGCGCGGACGCTCCGAAGCCGCGCCAACGCGGAGCCGGCACTCCGATGGACTGGTGAGCATTATCCGGCCTGGTCCCGGCGCGGGAACAGGGGGGCGGGTTCGCCGATTTGGTGTCCGGGCGGCAGGCCACCCCAGGTGGTGTCGGCGAAGCGGGTCGGGGACTCCGTCAGGCCCAGTTGCTGGTAAATCCGCTCGGCGGTCTGGGGCAGGTAGGGCCAGAGCATGACGGCCAGGACGCGGCAGGTTTCGGCCAGGGTGTAGAGGACCGCGTCCAGCCGGGCTGCTTGCGCGGGGTCCTTGGCCAGCTTGAAGGGGGCGGTTTGGTCCACGTACTGATTGGCGCGGGTGACGAGGTTCCAGAGGCAGATCAGCCCGGCCTGGAGCCGGTTTTCGCGCCAGTGTCCGGCCAGCTCTTCGGCGGTGCGCGCGGCCTCGGCGGCCAGGTCGTCCGCCCGCGCGGGCACGCGCCCGGCGCGGTAACGGCGCAACATGGCCAGGGAGCGGTTGACGAGGTTGCCCAGGCCGTTGGCCAGTTCGGCGTGGTAGCGCGCCCGGAAGCCGGCGTCGGTCCAGTTGCCATCCGGGCCGATGTCCAGTTCGCGGAGCACGTAGTAGCGGAAGGCGTCGGCGCCCCACTCGGCCACGACGGCGAAGGGGTCCACGATGTTGCCGGTGGTTTTGCTCATCTTGGCGCCGTCCTTCTGCCACCAGCCGTGCACGAGCACCTGGCGCGGGAGCGGGATGCCGGCCGCCCGGAGCATGATGGGCCAGTACACGGCGTGGAACTTGACGATGTCCTTGCCGATGACGTGGATGTCCGCCGGCCACAATGGCGGGCCGGGCGGGGGCGCGGGCACGCCCGGGGGCGGGTAAAATTCCCCCAGCGGCGCGGCGGCCGCGGGGTCGCCCAGGGCCACGGGCAGGCTGTAGTAGTTGGTGAGGGCGTCGAACCAGACGTAGTTGACGTAGTCCGGGTCGAAGGGCAGGGGGATGCCCCAGCTCAGGCGGGCGCGGGGCCGGCTGATGCACAGGTCTTCGAGCGGCTCGGAGCGCAGGAAACCCAGCACCTCGTTGCGCCGGTAGTCCGGCTGCACAAAGTCCGGGTGTTGTTCGAGGTGCTCCCGGAGCCAGTGCTGGTAGCGGCTCATGCGGAAGTACCAGTTTTCCTCGACGATTTCGCGCACCTCGCCCCAGCTCGGGTCGAAGGTGCCGTCCGGCCGCCGGTCCCGCTCGGTGAGGAAGGTTTCTTCCTTCCACGAATACCAGCCGCGGTAGGGCGCCTTGTAGAGTTCGCCGCGGGCGTGCAGGAGGCGGAGCAGGGCGCTGACCACGTGCTGGTGTCGCGGCTGGGTGGTGCGGATGAACTCGTCGTTGGAAAGGTTGAGCACCCGGGTCAGCTCGACGAACCGCGCGGCCAGCTCGTCGCAATACGCCTGCGGATCCTTGCCCTCGGCCGCGGCGGCCTGTTGGACCTTTTGGCCGTGCTCGTCGGTCCCGGTCAGGAAAAAGACCGGCTGCCCCAGGCTGCGGCGGGTGCGTGCGATGACGTCGGCGATGACCTTCTCGTAGGCGTGGCCCAGGTGGGGCTGGCCGTTGACGTAGTCAATGGCGGTGGTGATGTAAAACCGCTTGCTCATGCCCGCCCACTCTGACCGCACGCGGCCCGGAAGGCAAACCCGCGTCGGGCGCGGCGGTTCCGGGGGTGCCTCTTGATTTCTTGCCGGCCGGCCCGGGGCTTCACCGGACACCGGAAGGGGCCGCGTGGCGGCGCGGCCGCCGGGGGGGCGCCACCCTCGGCGCCGTCGTAGCGGCGCCCTGCCCCGGGGCGCGGCGGT
>JBBIJZ010000055.1:0-13920 GCA_037445715.1 Verrucomicrobiales bacterium
GGCGTTGCCTCGGCCGGTACGGGCGCGCTGATTTCGACCGGCGGCGGGGGGGCGGTTTCCGGTACGGGCGGAGCCGGGGCAGGGGCGGCTGTTTCGGCGGGCGGTGAAGGCGGCGGGGCGGTTTCGGGGGCTGGTGCGGGTGGGGCGACCGGTTCGGGCTTGTAGCCCAATTGTTCAAGCAGGTACTCGGCGGTGATCTTGTCGAGCGTGCTCGACGGAACGCGCGCGGCGGGGATACCCAGTTCCTTGGCCCGGGCCAGGACCTCTTTGCTGGGCAGGCCGACTTTCTTGGCGATGTCGTAAATGCGAACAGGCATACTGGTGTGGCTCCCGCCCCCGACGACCCGGCGGCACCCCGCGCGCGGCCGGGAGCGCCGCGGGCCGCCGTTACGATTGCGGCGCGGGCGACGGCGACGCAGGGGCCGGATTGATGTTGACCACGCGCCGCTGCGCCTCCGCCCGGGCCGCGGCGAGCACCGCGGCGGCATCCTGACCGATTTCGGGGAAAGCCGCCAAGTCCGACTCTTCGGCCTGCAGGAGGTCTTCGAGGGTCAGGAAGCCGTGATGGACCAGGGCATCGGCCTGGGCCTCGGTGATGCCCGGAATGGCCGCCAGGCCCTGGATGGCCTGGGCGACCTTTTCCTCGAACCCGGTGCTGACCGGGGCCTCGGCGTCAATGTCCACCTCCCAGCCGCACAGCCGGGAGGTGAGCCGGGCGTTTTGGCCCCGTTTGCCAATGGCCTGGGAAAGCTGGTCGGCGTTGACCAGCACGTGCACCCGGCGGTTGGCCTCGTCCACCTCGAAGCGCCGGATGGTGGCCGGGTTGAGTGCGGCGGTGATGAACGTGCGCAGGTCCGGCGACCAGGGGATGATGTCCACGCGCTCGTTGTTGAGTTCGCGGACGATGTTTTTGACGCGCTGGCCGCGGAGGCCCACGCAGGCGCCCACCGGGTCCACCTTCGGGTCGCGCGAATAGACGGCGATCTTGGTGCGGAAGCCCGGCTCGCGGGCAATGCCGCGGATTTCAATGGTGCCGTCGGCAATCTCGGTCACCTCGAGCTGGAAGAGCCGGAGCACAAAGCGGGGGTCGGCCCGGGAGAGGATGATCTCCGGGCCGTGGGGAGTGTTTTCCACAGCCTTGACGTAGCAGCGGAGCCGCTCGCCCACCTGGTATTCCTCGGTGGGCACGCGCTCCCGGTTGGGCAGCAGGGCTTCGTAACGGCCCAGGTCCACAATCACATCCGAGCGCTCGAACCGCCGCACCGTGCCGGGGACGATGTCGCCCACGCGGTCCTTGAACTCGTCCAGGATGAGCTGTTTTTCGGCCTTGCGGATTTCCTGCATGAGGGCCTGCTTGCCGTACTGGGAGGCGATGCGGCCGAAAAACTGCTGGATTTGCTCCGCGCCGATGGGCACCACCACTTCCTCGCCCAGTTGGGCATCGGGCTTGTAGCGGCGGGCCTCGGCCAGGCTGATCTGGTCGTGCTTGGAAATCACCTTGTCGGTCACGATCAACTTGGCGGCGGCCCGGATTTCCCCGGTCTTGGGGTCAATGGTGCACGTGAGGTCCCGCGCCGGGCCCATGGCCTTGCGCGCGGCCGCCACGAGCATGTTCTGTACGGCCGCGATCAGGACATCCCGCCGGATGCCCTTTTCGCGCTCCCAGTATTCAATGACTGCCAACAGCTCGTTGTTCATGTTCGATTCACCTCCGGGAAACAAAAAAGTCGGCAGATGGAACTCTCCGACTTGGCCATGCTGGCGAACCAGCGGTGTATCGCTTCTGTGGCGACAAGCTAAAAGTCTCCGGTTCGTGCGTCAAGCGGCTTTTCCGGCCGAAATCGCCGCGGCCCGGCGGGGGGCGCCCGCCACACGGGTGACCGGCCGCCGGGGCGACTCCTCGTCCTCGCTCGCGGGCCAAACCGGCCGCCGGCGCGGGGCATTTTCCGGTTGGCCGGATGTGGGCGGCGGGGGCAAATTCGCGGCCACGTACCATGCCCAGCCGTATCCGGCCCGGTGACACGGGCGAAATCACCTTCCAGGTCGAGGGCCAGCACGCGGTGAGCTTCGACCCGGCCATGCCGCCGGTGTTGAGCACGCCCTGGCTGCTGTGGTTCCTCGAACATGCCGCTATCCGTGCCCTGGCGCCGCGCCTGGGCGCGGGGGAGGTGTCCGTGGGCACCGAGGTGGAGCTGCAACACCTGGCACCCACTCCGGTGGGCGGAAGGGTCACCTGCCGTGCGCGGGTGGTGGCGGCGGACGGCGCGGCGGTGGCGTTGCACGTGGAGGCGCACGACGGGCACGAGGTCATTGCCCGGGGGTTTCACCGGCGGCGGGTGGTGCGCGCCGCCGGCCTGGCGCGGCGCGTGGCGCCCAAGATGCCGCCGGCGCCGCACTGATTTCCCACGCCTGCCCACCCGGCCGGCCCGGGCCCGGCTGGGACTTGTGCACGGCGGGGCCCCCCACCGGCGCGGCTACGCCAGGATGCCCCGGACCACCTCGCCGTGGACGTCGGTGAGGCGGAAGTCGCGGCCCTGGAAACGGTAGGTCAGGCGAGTGTGGTCGAAGCCCAGGAGGTGCAGGATGGTGGCGTGGAGGTCGTGGACGTGGACCTTGTCCCGCACGACGTGGAAACCCAGTTCATCGGTCTCGCCCCAGGTGATGCCGGGCTTTACGCCGCCACCGGCCAGCCACATGGTGAAGGCCTGGGGATGGTGGTCACGGCCCTGGTTGTAGCCGCCGTTGGGATCGTGCTGGACCATCGGCGTGCGGCCGAACTCACCGCCCCAGATCACCAGCGTGTCGTCCAGGAGGCCGCGTTCCTTGAGGTCCTTGATGAGCGCGGCGGTGGCGCGGTCGGTGGCGGCGGCCTGGTCCTTGATGCCCTTGTGGACCTCCGAGTGATGGTCCCACGCCTCGTGGAACAGTTGCACAAAGCGCACCCCGCGCTCGACCAGCCGCCGCGCCAGCAGGCAGTTCAGGGCGTAACCGGGCTTGCCCGGCTCGACGCCGTACATTTCCAGCGTCCGGGGGTTCTCCCGGCTCAGGTCCATGAGTTCGGGGCCGCTCACCTGCATCCGGAAGGCCATTTCGTAGGCGTTGAGGCGCGTGGCGATCTCGGGGTCCCCGGTGACCTCGAGCCGCCGCTCGTTGAGTTCCTTGAGCAGGTCGAGGCAGCGGCGTTGGTGCTCGCGGGTGACGCCGGGCGGGTTGGAGAGCGAGAGGATGGGGTCGCCGCTGCGCCGGAAGGGCACGCCCTGGTACACGGTGGGCAGGAAACCGCAGCCCCAGTTGGAGGCGCCGCCGCTGGTGCCGCCGGCCGAGCTGAGCACCACGAAGCCGGGCAGGTCCTGGCTTTCGCTGCCCAGGCCATAGGTCACCCAAGCGCCCATGCTGGGCCGGCCGAACAGGGTCGAGCCGGTGTTCATCAGAATCTGCGCCGGGGCGTGGTTGAAGGCGTGCGTGTTCATCGAGCGGATGATGCACAACTCGTCCGCCACCGTGGCCAGGTGCGGAAAGGCCTCGGAGATTTCCGCCCCGCTCCGGCCGTGCCGCGCGAACTTGAAGGTGGAGGCAAACAGGGCCGCGTCCGGCTTGATGAAGGCGTAAATCTGGTCCTGCACCACCTCCTTCGGCACGGGCCGGCCGTCGTATTTTGCCAGCATCGGCTTGTGGTCGAAGAGGTCAATCTGGCTGGGCGCGCCCGCTTGGAAGAGGTAGATGACCCGTTGGGCCTTCGGGGTGAAATGCGGCGGGCGCGGGGCCAGGGGGTTGGCCGGGCTGCCCGACGCAGCCGTCGCAGCGCGCGCAGAAGCACTGCCCAACAGGTGCGCCAGTGCCATCCAGCCCAGGCCCACGCCGCACTCGCGGAAAAACCAGCGGCGGCTCAGCCAGCGCGCCCGTTCGGCCCGAAGTTCGGCAGTCAGGGGAAGGTTCATTCGCGGGTCAGGGTTTCATCCAGGTTCAGGAGCACGCGCGCGGCCAGCGTCCAGGCGGCCACGGCGTGCAGGTTCACGTCGGACGGCGGGTTGGCCGGATCGGCCGCGGCCACGCGCACGGCGGCGGCGGTACGGTTTTCAAACCAGGCGCGTTGCTCGGCCACGAAGCGCCGCAACGCCTCGAGCTCGGCGGCGGAGGGTCGCCGGCCGGTGCAGCGACGGAAGGCGTACACGGCACGGGCGCGGTCGGTGGGGCCGCCCTCGCGCACCACGCGCAGGGCCAGCGCCTGGGCGGCCTCGTGGAACACGGCGTCGTTGAGCGTGGTCAACGCCTGCAGGGGCGTGTTCGAGCGCACGCGCCGCACGCAGCCGAAGTCCGCGTTCGGGGCGTCGAAGACCAGCAGCGAAGGGTACGGCACGGTGCGCTTCCAGAAGACGTAGAGTCCGCGCCGGTATTGGTCCTCGCCCGGGCTGACCTTCCATTCCATGGGCGCGCCGTAACCCAGGCTCAACACCCCGTCCGGGATGGGCGGGAAGATGCTCGGGCCGCCGATCTTGAGGCTGAGCAGGCCGCTGGCGGCCAGGGCGATGTCCCGCACGGTCTCGGCCTCGACGCGGAAGCGCGCGGCGCGGGCGAGCAGGCGGTTGTACGGATCGCGTTCGCGCAGCTCGGGCGTGAGGCGCGAGGACTGCCGGTACGTGGCCGAGGTGACGATGAGCCGGTGCATCGCCTTGAGGCTCCAGCCGCGGCGCATGAACTCGGTGGCCAGCCAGTCCAGCAGCTCCGGGTGCGTGGGCGGCTCGGCCCGGGTGCCGAAATCCTCCGGCGTGCGCACCAGCCCCTCGCCGAAATAGACCTGCCAGACCCGGTTCATGATGACGCGGGCGGTCAGCGGGTTTTCCGGCGAGACGATCCAGCGGGCCAGGTCCAGGCGGGTGGACGGTGCCGGCTCGGCGGCGCGCCCGTCCGCCCCGGCCTCCAGTCCGCCGCCGGGGATTTCCCGCTCGGCGCCGGCCGGCCGGGAGGCGAGCGCGCGGGCCGGGAGCAGGACTTCCGGGAAGCCGGGGGTGACCGGCTCGGTGGGGCGCTTGAAATCGCCGCGGGCGAAGATGCGGGTGACGCGCCGGTCCTCGACGCGGTTGGTCAACACCAGCGTGCGCGGGCCGGTGGGCCAGTCCTTGAAGAGCGCGTCAATGCGGGCGTTCAGCGCGGCGAGGTTGGTGTCCGTGGTGCGGTAGTAACTGAAGACGGCCAGTTGCTCGGACTCGGTGCGCGCCGCGCGGGGTTTGGCCAGGAGGGCCCGCACCGCCAGCGGCACGGGATCGGCGGGCGGGGGCGGGGAATCGGTGGTAACTGCAATGCGGAAGCGGCCGAGCACGTGTGCGCCGCCGTACTTGTGCTCGAGCTTCAGGCGGAGCACGAGGTTGGTGGGCACGGTGATCGGCTCGGCAAACTCGAAGACCGCCTGCTGCGGCTGCCCGCGGCGGTGCGGGCCGGCGTCAATGGCCCAACCAGTGCGGTTGGTCACGGTGCCGTCCACAGCGGCGGCCACCGGGAAGCCGGGTTGCTCGAAGCTGGCCGTGGCGCGGCGCAACGGCAGGCGACGTTCGAGGCTTTCGTCGTCGCGGTGCGTGGCCAGCGTCACGGTGAGTTCGGACAGCACGAAGTTGCCGTTCTCGGCGCGGCCCGGGCCGCCGGAGCGCTGGTTGGGGTGCGGGATGGCCTCGAGCCGTAGCGCGGTGAGGTTCGACAGCCCGGGGCGGAAGGTGACGACGTAGGTGGCCTCGCCGGGGTTGTGGGCCAGGGCGATAAGCGAGTGGTCGCTCATCAGCTCGAGTTTGACGCCGGGCTGGCCGTGCCAGTCGTCCGGCCGGAGCACGGTCCAATGGCCGGGCGCGGTCCGCGCGGCGTCTTCCCAGGCCGCCAGGCGCGCAGGCAGGGCGGGGTCGGCGCGGAGGGCCTCGCGTTCGAGGGCGGCGACCTCGTCAAGGATGGCGCGGCGTTTGGCGCGCTGCTCGGGCGTGAGCACCTCAAAGTCCGGCTCGTCGTCGTTGTTGAGGAAGGCAAAGAAGCGGTAGTACTCGCGCTGGCTGATGGGGTCGTACTTGTGGCTGTGGCACTGGGCGCAGGCGAGGGTCAGGCCGAGGAACGCCTTTCCGATGGTGTCCACGCGGTCCACGATGGCATCCACGCGGAACTGCTCGGGGTCCACGCCACCCTCCTCGTTGTACATCGAGTTGCGCAAAAAGCCGGTGGCGATGACCTGCTCGTCGGTGGCGTCGGGCAACAGGTCGCCCGCCAGTTGGTCAATGGTGAACTGGTCGAAGGGCAGGTCGCGGTTGAAGGCGTGAATGACCCAGTCGCGATACGGCCAGATGGTGCGGGGCTGGTCCTTCTCGTAGCCGTTGGTGTCGGCGTAGCGGGCGGCGTCCAGCCAGTGCCGGCCCCATTTTTCGCCGTAGTGCGGCGAGGCCAGCAACCGCTCGACCAGCCGTTCGTAGGCGTCCGGGGCGCGGTCGGCCACAAAGGCGTCCACCTCGGCCGGCGGGGGCGGCAGGCCGATCAAATCGAGGCTGAGCCGGCGGAGGAGCGTGACGCGGTCGGCGGGCGGGGCGGGGCGGAGACCTTCGCGTTCGAGCCGGGCCAGGACGAAGGCGTCAATGGGATTGCGCACCCAGCGGCGGTTTTTGACCGGCGGCGGCTCCGGGCGTTGAGGGGGGATGAAGGCCCAGTGGCGGCGGGGGTCGTTTTCGGGCCAGTCGGCGCCGGCCTCGATCCAGGCGCGGAGCGCGGCGATTTGCTCGGGGCGCAACCGGTCGCCCTTGGGGGGCATCACCTCGTCGGGGTCCGTGGAGGTGACCCGGCGGAAGAGTTCGCTTTGCTCCGGCCGGCCGGGCACCAGGGCCGGTTGGCCGGATTTGCCGCCCTGGAGGGCAGCGGCCCGCCCGTCGAGGCGCAGGCCGGCTTTTTGCTGGTCGGGCCCGTGGCATTCGGTGCAGCGCGAGGTGAGCAGCGGCGCGATGTCGCGGGAAAAATCCACCGGCGCCGCGTGGAGGGCGGCCGCGCAGGCCAGTCCGGCCAACCATGCCGGACGGCGGGTCATGCGAGGATGCCCTTGACGACCTCGCCGTGGATGTCGGTGAGGCGGTAGTCCCGACCCTGGAAGCGGAAGGTGAGCCGCTCGTGGTTGACGCCCAGGCAGTGGAGGATGGTGGCGTTGAGGTCGTGGATGTGGACGGGGTTTTCGACGATGTTGTAGCCGTAGTCGTCGGTCTCGCCGTACACCAGGCCGGGTTTCACGCCGCCGCCGGCCAGCCACATGGTGTAGCAACGGCCGTGGTGGTCGCGGCCGTAGTTGTCGGGTTCGATCTTGCCCTGGCAATAGACGGTGCGGCCGAATTCCCCGCCCCAGATGACCAGCGTCTCGTCCAGCAGGCCGCGTTGCTTGAGGTCCTTGACCAGGGCAGCGCTGGGCTGATCGCAGTCCTGGCACTGCTCGCGGATGCGCCGGGGCAGGTTGCCGTGCTGGTCCCAGCCGCGGTGATAGAGCTGGATGAAGCGCACGCCGCGCTCGGCCATGCGCCGGGCCAGCAGGCAGTTGAAGGCGTAGGTGCCGGGCTTTTTCACGTCCGGCCCGTACAGGTCGAGCACTTCCGCGGGCTCTTTCGAGATGTCCACCAGCTCGGGCACGGAGGTTTGCATCCGGAAGGCCATTTCGTACTGGGCGATGCGGGTGGGGATTTCGGGGTCGCCGAAGGCCTCGAAGTGGCGCTGGTTGAGCCGGGCCAGGCCGTCGAGCATCCGCCGGCGCATCTCGGCGCTGATGCCCGGGGGGTTGGAAAGGTACAGCACGGGGTCGCCGCCGCCGCGGAACTGCACGCCCTGGTGCTGGGAGGGCAGAAAGCCCGAGCTCCAGAGACGGGCGTACAAGGGTTGGTCGCTCTCCTTGCCGTTGGAGATCATCACGATGAAGGCGGGCAGGTTTTCGTTTTCACTGCCCAGGCCGTAGCTGAGCCAGGCCCCCAGGCAGGGCCGGCCCGGCTGCTGGAAGCCGGTCTGGATGTACGTGATGGCCGGGTCGTGGTTGATGGCCTCGGTGTTGACGGTCTTGATGAGGCAGA
This sequence comes from Verrucomicrobiales bacterium, assembly GCA_037445715.1. Classification (GTDB taxonomy): domain Bacteria; phylum Verrucomicrobiota; class Verrucomicrobiia; order Limisphaerales; family J093; genus DSVZ01. The sequence goes on from JBBIJZ010000055.1 coordinate 8,061, forward strand.
TGTCGTCCGCGATCGAGGCGATGTGGGGAATCAACTCGCTGAACCAAGCCCCGCACTGGCCGTGCCGGCTGAACTTGAACAGCGAGCGCACCACCGGGAAGGAGCTCTGGCCGGAGGTCATGGTGGTGATGCGCTGGCCCATGCGCACGGAGGAGGGCAGCTCGGTGTTGTGGTACTTCTCCAGCTCGGGCTTGTAGTCGAACAACTCGAGCTGGGACGGCCCGCCCGCCATGTGCAGGTAGATCACCCGGCGCGCTTTCGGGGCGAAGTGCGGCAGGTCCGGCAGCCCGCCGACCCGTTTGGGCGCGGTCAGCCCGGCCAGGAGCGAGGGGTTCAGCAGCGAACCCAGCGCCACGGTGCCGATGCCGGTGGCCAGGCGGCCGAAGAAATGGCGGCGGGTCAGGTACAGGGCGTGTTCACGAAGCGGGTCCATAACGACGATGTGCGGGGTGGAGCGTTGGGGGCGGCTTCAACCCTTGGTGAGGGTCTCATCCAGGTTGAGCAACAGGCTGGCCACGGTGGACCAGGCGGCCAGTTCGACCGGGTCCAGGTCCGCCGGCGCGCGGTACTCGCCCACGGCCAGGTAGGCCGCGGCCGCCGCGGGGTCGGCGCGGAACGCGGCCCGCTGCGCTTCGAGCAGCTCGCTCAAGACCTTCAACTCCGCCGCGGCCGGCCGGCGGGCGGTGGCCAGGCGAAAGCCGTGCGCCAGCCGCTCGCGCGTTCCGGGGCCGGCCTCGGTCAACATGCGCCGGGCCAGGGCGCGCGCGGCCTCGACGAACTGCGGGTCGTTGAGCAACACCAGCGCCTGCAACGGGGTGTTGGTGCGCGGCCGCCGCACCACGCAGGTCTCGCGCGTCGGCGCGTCGAAGATCAGCATGTTCGGCGGCGGGCTCTGGCGTTTCCAGAAGGTGTACAAACTGCGGCGGTACTGCGCCTCGCCCGGGTCCGGGACGTATTTCTGCGCATTGTTGAACGAGACCGCCTCCCACAGCCCGGGCGGCTCGTAGGGCTTGACGCTGGGCCCGCCGAGCTTTTCCACCAGCAGCCCGCTGACGTACAGCGCGCTGTCGCGCAAGGTCTCGGCCTCCAGGCGCAGGCGCGGGCCGCGGGCCAGCAGGCGGTTCTCGGGATCGCGCTCGCGCAGTTCCGGCGGCACGCGGGAGCTCTGACGGTACGTGGCCGAGGTGGCGATCAGCCGCTGCATGTGCTTCACGTTCCAGCCGGAGCGGATGAATTCGGTGGCCAGCCAGTCGAGCAATTCGGGATGTGACGGCCGTTCGCCCTGCACCCCGAAGTCCTCGGCGGTCTTGACCAGGCCCACGCCGAAGAACTGCTGCCAGAACCGGTTCACAATCACCCGGGCGGTGAGCGGGTGGTCCGGGCTGACCAACCACCGGGCCAGGCCCAGTCGGTTGGTGGGCGCGCCCTCCGGCAGGGGCGGCAAAATGGCCGGCACTCCGGGCGGGACGACCTCGCCGGGTTTGTCATACTCACCACGGATCAACAGCCGCGTCTCGCGGAGCTTGGTCAGTTCCTTGGCGATGAGCGTGGTGGGGATGGCCGCGTCAATGGCCCGCTCCTCTTCCTGCCAGGTGGCCCAGTGGTCCTGCAACTGACGCAACTCCGGCGCGTGCTCGCGCCGGTATCCGTCCCGCACCCTGGCCGCCCAGTCGCCGGTCGGCGCCGCGTCGGTGGACAGGATGGCGGCGAGCCCCGGCGCCAGGCGGTTGGTACCGCCCACGGACGGCTCGAAGGCGAAGTATTTTGCGCCCTGGTGATTGACCACCTTGAGCAGGAGCCGGTTTTCGCCGGCGGCCAGTTCCAGCCGCAACCGGGTGCGCACCCCCGGATAGGGCTCGGGCGTGCCGCGTTCGAGCACCAGCCGCTCGTTGAGCCAGACCTTGAAGACATCGTCGGCCCGGAGCGCCACGTCCAGCACGGTCGGCTCGGGCACGTGCACCCGCCGGAACAGGTAGTACACGCCGTGCACCCCGTGGAGTTCGTTGACCAGCAAATGCGTCCCGCCGTCGCTGAGGTCCCCGCGCTCGTGCCAGCCCACCTCCTCCCGCACCCCGGGGTAACGGCGCGCCAGGTCCAGGTGGGTCTCCGGCTCGAATCCCCGGGCAAACCCGGCCGCCAACCCGCCCGAAGGCAACGGCCCCAAAAGCCGCCACGGCTCGAAGCGCGGCGGCGTCAAGGCCGCCACCAACTCGGCCCCCTGGGCCAGGGCGATCCGAAAGCGGCCCAGCGCCCGGTTTTCCTCACCCGCCTCAAAACGCAACCGCACCCGCAGCCGGGCTTCCGCCGGCACCTCCACCGGTCGGGCCAGCAGGAGCAACGCCCGGGGCGGCGTGGCGTTGGTGGCCCCGGCCTGCCAGAAGGTCTCGGGTTTGCCGTCGAGGGCGCGGGCCGGGTCATGTTCGCCCGCGTGCGCGTCGGCCAGGGCGAGGGCAAAGGCGAGTTTTTGCGGTTTGGCTTCGGCGCCGGGCGGGAGCAACTCCGCCTCGAACTCGGAAAGTTGGAACCGGCCCTCCGGGTGGCGCGCGCCCCCTCCGGGCAACGACTCGTGGGCCAGCACCTCCAAACGCACCCCGGCCAGGGGGCCGGCCGACGGACTGAACTCCAGTTCGTATGCGTCCCGGCCGGGGGCCGGACCACTCGCCAACACGGAGCCGTCCTCAAGCACCCGCAACTCGGCGCCGCCCTCCTTCAGCGACCGCGCGGTCCGGGGCGCGGGCGTCTGCCAGCCGTCGCGCAAGCGCGCGTGCCAGGCCGCGGCCCAGGTTTGTTGCGCGGCGTCGAGGGACTCGACCGGTGCTTCGAGCCGGTGGCGGGCCTCGGCGATCTTTTCTTTGAGCCAGGCCAGCCGCTCGGTTTGCTCGGGCGTGGGCAGCTTGAGGAACGGGTCGGGGTTGGGCCGGTTGCCGTCCATGACGGGCTCGTCGAGCTGGTTGAAGAAACCGTACAGGCCGTAGTACTCGCGCTGGGTGATGGGGTCGTACTTGTGCGTGTGGCAGCGCGCGCAGACCAGCGTCAGCCCCAGCCAGGCCGTGCCGGTGGTTTCGACGCGGTCGAAGGCGTACTTGGCGGCGTACTCCTCCTCGATGGCGCCGCCCTCGCCGGTGCTCATGTTGCAGCGGATGTAGCCGGTGGCGACCTTCTGGTCGGTGGTGGGGTTGGGCAGGAGGTCGCCGGCCAGTTGTTCGATGGTGAACCGGTCGAACGGCTGGTTGGCGTTGAAGGCGCGGATGACCCATTCGCGGTAAGCCCAGATGTCCCGCCGGGCGTCAATGTGGTAGCCGTGGGTGTCGGCGTAGCGCACCGCGTCCAGCCATTGGCGGGCCAGGTGCTCGCCGTAGCGGGGCGAACTCAGCAGCCGGTCCACCAGCCGTTCGTAGGCGTCCGGCCGTTTGTCGGCCAGAAAGGCATCCACCTCCTCGAGCGTGGGGGGCAGTCCGGTCAGATCGAGCGTGGCCCGGCGCACCAGGGTGGCGCGTTCGGCCTCTGGCGCGGGCCGGAGCCCTTCCGCCTCGAGGCGGGCCAGGACGAAGCGGTCCACGTCGTTGCGGGGCCAGCGGGTGTTTTTGACCGCCGGCGGCTCGGGCCGCCGCGGCGGCACGAAGGCCCAGTGCTCCGGCCACTCGGCCCCGGCGGCAATCCAGTCGCGGAGCTTCTGGATTTGCGCGGGCGTGAGCTTCTTGCCGGTCTTGGGCGGCGGCATCACATCGTCCGGGTCCTCGGTGGTCACACGGGCCAGCAAGGTGCTGCGGGCGGGATCACCGGGCACCACGGCCTGGCGGCCGTTTTTGAGCGTGGCCAACGCGCCACTGCGCAGGTCCAGGCGCAGCCCCGCCTTGCGCTGTTGTGCATCCGGACCGTGGCAGGCGAAACAATTGTCCGAGAGGATGGGGCGGATTTCGCGGCCAAAGTCCACCCCGCCCACTCGCGCCGTGGCCGCACGGGCGGCCCCGGGCGCCAACAACCCCGCCAACAGGGCGGCAAACAGGCAGGCAAGGCGTGGCATATGTGGCCCGCAATTTAGCGCTTAAGCGGCCCCGTCAAAGCGTTTTTTTGGCCCCCCTTGGGCAAAAGATGGGATGGCCTCCGCCCCGCGCGCAGCACCGGGTAATCCCCCCGCCGGGTCGGTGGACGCTCGAGCCCGGCCCCACGACACCCTGCCCGCAATGCCGCCCGACCTTCCACCGGGCGGGCTTTGCTGAACCAGCCATCCCCGCGGCGGGCGTGCCCTACGCCATCTCGAGCACGGCCTGGACGAGTTTGTTGATGCCGGCCTCGGCCTCGGTGATGCGGCTGGCCAGCATGTAGGCGGGGGTGGTGACGATCTTGAGCCGGCGGTCCACCACCACGTTGTGGACGGTGCAGTTGACGTGGTGCGCCCCGGCCGCCTGCAGGGCCCGCGCCGTGTCCGCATCGTTGCCGATGGTGAACTCGAGTTGCTCGGCACCAAAGAGTTTTGCCGCAATGGCCGGGGCGATGCAGACAAAGCCCAGCGGTTTGCCCAGTTGGTGGGCCTCGCGCAGGACCCGCGCCACCTGGGGCTCGACCTGGAAGTCCGGCCCGGCCAGCGCAAACGTGCACAGGTTCTTGGCCGCGCCAAAGCCCCCGGGCAGGATGAGGGCGTCCACCTCGGCCAGGTTGAGCCGGCTCAAAGGAATGATGTTCCCCCGGGCGATGCGGGCGGATTCAACCAACACGTTGCGGGTCTCGCCCGGCACGGGTTGGCGGGTGAGATGGTTCACCACATGATGCTGCGGCACGTCCGGCGCCGTGCAAATGATCCGGGCGTTGGCGCGGTCCAGTGCCAACAGGACCAGGACCGACTCATGAATTTCGGAGCCGTCAAACACCCCGCAGCCGGAAAGGAGCACTGCCACTCGCTTCATGGCGCCACCTTAAGACCGGTTTTCCCCCGCGCGCAAGCCGGCAGGCCAACTGGCCGGCCGCGCACGGCGGGGTTAAAGTGAACGCGACCGCTCGCCGCCCGCCGCCCATGCCCGACAAACGCCACCATCGCGGCCCCGCGCCCGAAGACGCGGCGCTCTTCGCCCCCGGTCAGTTGCCGGGCCTGCGCCAGGCCGCACAGGACCTGAGCTGGTTGCTTGACCGCGGCTATGCGCTGCGCTCGGCGCTCGAACTGGTGGGCAACCGCTACGCCCTCACCGCCCGGCAACGCCTGGCCCTGGGCCGTAGCGTCTGCTCGGAAGCCGCCCGCCGGCGCCGCCGCCAGGCCGAGGTGTCCCCCGCCGCCCTGGCCGGCCAGGAGTTGTGGCTGGACGGCTTGAACGTGTTGACTGCGCTCGAGGCCGCCCTGGCCGGCGGCGTGGTGCTGCTGGGCGGGGACGGTTGCTGCCGCGATCTGGCCAGTGTGTACGCGCGCCATCACGAGGTGGCGGAAACCGCCCCCGCCCTCGAACTGCTCGGCACGGCCCTGCAAGGTTGGGGCGTGCGCCGCTGCCGCTGGTGGCTGGACCGGCCCGTGTCCAACAGCGGCCGCCTGCAACGCCGCCTGCTGAGCCTGGCCGCCCGCCGGGGTTGGGATTGGACCGTGGACCTGGTGTTCAACCCGGACCGGGTGCTGGCAGGGACCGAGCAAATCATCGCCACCACCGACAGCGTCATCCTCGACCGCTGCCGGCACTGGTTCAACCTGGTCCGCTGGGTCATCGCCGGACACATCCCGCAGGCCTGGGTGGTGGACCTGGGCGGCGGGGACCTGGGCGGCGGGTCGGCGCGCGAAACACCCGGGACCTGCCCCGGCGGTGGATCCGCTCTCCCGTCGGCGGCGGCTTGAAAACGTTTGCCCGAATGCCGCGCGGGCCGTAGAGGTTCTCCGGCCTGG
>JBBIJZ010000055.1:14020-27948 GCA_037445715.1 Verrucomicrobiales bacterium
CCGATGCACGAAGCCTCCTTGATCCAAGAGGTCCTCGAAGAAGCTGCCCGCCAAGCCCGCGCGCACGGTTGCACGGTGATTCACCTCATTCGCCTCCGTGTCGGCACGCTCAGCGGCGCGGTGCCCGAGGCCCTGGAGTTTGCCTTCGAGGCTCTCAAGGCCGGCACCCCCGCGGCCGCAGCCCGCCTGGAAATCGAAGCGGTCCCCGCCCGCGCCCGGTGCCGGGCGTGTGGCGGCGAGTTCGCCCTCGACGAGCCGCACCTGCCCTGCCCCACCTGCGCGGGTTGGGACACGGAACTGGTGCGCGGCCGGGAACTGGAACTGGCACGCCTGGAGGCCGATTGAGCGCCGGGCCACCGCCGGGGTTGCCCTTGACCACCGGCGCGCCAGCCGGGACACTCGGACGAGGTCCGATCCGGAAGCGCCTTCCCGCTCGCCGCATGGACACGCTCCAGGCCCTGGACGATGCCGAACTGGTGCGCCGCGCCAAGGCCGGCGAATTGCCGGCCTTCGAGGCGTTGACCGCACGCCACGAGCAACGGGTCTATACCCTGGCCCTGCGGATGCTCCACAACGAACACGACGCCGAAGACGTCACCCAGCAAACCTTCCTGAGCGCCCTCGAAAATCTGGCCGGCTTCCGCGAAGAAGCCCGCTTCAGCACCTGGCTCTTGCGCATCGCCACCCACGCCGCCCTCAAGGTCCTGCGCAAACGCCGCGGCCTGGACGTGGTCTCCCTGGACGAAGCCACCCGACCCGACCCGGACACGGACCACATCCCGCATCCCGAGTACATCGCCGACTGGCGCGAAAGCCCGGAGCGACTGGTCCAAAACCGCGAAACCCGCCGGCTCATCGAAGAAGCCCTGGCCGAACTGGACGAGAAACACCGCCTGGTCTTCCTGCTGCGCGACGTGCAAGGGCTCTCCGTGCGCGAGACCGCCGAGGTCCTCGGCCTCACCGAGGTCAACGTCAAGGTGCGCCTGCTCCGCGCCCGTCTCCAGTTGCGCGAACGACTGACCCGGGCCTTTGGTGACCCCGCCCGTCGCCTGGCGCCCCACGCCCATTGACGCGGCCGGTACGCCACGGCCCCGCGCCTGGCGCCCGGCGGCCACCCGGCACGGGCCAGGCGGGCGAGCCCGAAAAACACGGAAAAACGCTGGCAACTTTTCCTTGCCCGAATAGATTGCCAGCGTCGCGGAGGCCGTGCCCCAAATCCGCGGGGCGAACCGGTTGGTTGGTTCACCTCTGCCGCACGCGTGTTTCCCGACACCTGAAACCAACATTGCACCATGACCACGAAACCGAAAAAGAGCACTGCCAGCAAAACCCCGCGCTCCGCGCGCAAGACCACCACGGCGGCCCCGCCGCCCGCGCCGAAGCTGCCCCGGGTGCGCTTCTCCTGCCGGCACGCCGGGGCCTCGGCCGTTTATCTGGCCGGCACCTTCAACCAGTGGCACCCCACCGCCACGCCCATGCAGCACGTCGGCGAGGGCCGTTGGGAAGTCGAACTGGAACTGCCGCCCGGTGTGTACGAGTACCGTTTCATCGTGGACGGAGTCTGGTTGCACGACCCCGAGGCCGCCCAGAGCGTGCCCAACCCGTTCGGCGGTTTGAACTCCGTCGTCACCGTGGGCGAGTCTTGATGCCCTCCGGCGGGCGCGTGCGGATGCCACCCGCCGCGCCCGCACCTGTAACCTCCCGTACCGTCCCGGCTCCCTGACCCATGAAAACGGTCATGAATTGCAACGAACTGCTGGCCGCCCTCAACGAGTACGTGGACGGCACCCTCGAGCCGGGCGTGTGCGCGGAATTGGAACACCACCTCCGGGGTTGCAACCCCTGCCAGGTGGTCGTGGACAACATCCGCAAGACCATCACCCTCTACAAGGCAGGTCAGGTCATCGAAATCCCGGCCCCCTGCCGAGAGCGGCTCCATGCCGCCCTGCGCACTCGCTGGGAACAATTGCACCCCACCCGCTCCGCCTGAGCGCATGAAACCCCTTCGCCTGGTGGTGATCGGCGGGGTGGCCGGCGGCGCCAGCACCGCGGCGCGCGCCCGGCGCCTGTCCGAAGACGCCTCGATCGTGGTGCTCGAACGCGGCCCGTACGTCTCGTTCGCCAACTGCGGCCTGCCCTACCACGTCGGCGGTGAAATCGCCGAACGCGACGCCCTGCTCCTCCAAACCCCGGAGAGCCTCCGCGCCCGGTTCAACCTTGACGTGCGCGTGCGCCACGAGGCCCGGGCGCTGAATCGCGCGGACCGCACCGTGCGCGTGCGTGACCTCGTCAGCGGCCGCGAATACGACGAACCCTACGATGCCCTCATTCTGGCCACAGGCGCCGTGCCGGTCCGACCGCCCATCCCCGGCCTGCAACGCAACGGCCATTTCCACGTCCGTACCATCCCCGACACTGACGCCATCCACGCGTGGCTCCAAACTCGGCCTGTCCGCCGTGCGGTAGTGGTGGGTGGCGGCTACATCGGCTTGGAAATGGCCGAGCAGCTGCACCGCCGCGGCCTCGAGGTCACCCTGGTCGAGGCCCTGCCCCAGGTCATGGCCCCGCTGGACCCTGAAATGGCTGCCTGGCTCCACGCCGAACTCCGCGCCCACGGCGTGGCCCTCCACCTGGGCGACCCGGTCGCCGCCTTCGAGCCGCCGGCGACCGGCGAGACCGCCGCCGCCTCCACCGTGGTCCTGCGCAGCGGTACCCGCCTGCCCGCCGACCTCGTTATCCTCGGCATGGGGGTCAAACCCGAGGTCAGCCTGGCCCGCGCCGCCGACCTTGAACTGGGGGAGCTGGGCGGCCTGCGCGTGGACGCACACTTGCGCACCAGTGACCCCACCATTTGGGCCGTGGGCGACGCCATCGAGGTGCGGTGCCGTGTCACGGGACGTTGGCAGCTTGTTCCCCTGGCCGGGCCCGCCAACCGCCAGGGCCGCATCGCCGCCGACAACGTCTTCGGCCGGCCCACCACCTACGACGGCACCCTCGGCACGGCGGTGCTGCGTCTCTTCCGCCTCACTGCCGCCTGTACCGGAGTCAACGAGACCACGCTCCGCCGCTTGGGCCGCTCCCACCAGGCCGTTCATTTGCACCCCGCCTCCCATGCCAACTACTACCCGGGCGCTGAACCGATCGCTTTGAAAATCCTCTTCGACCCGGATACCGGGGCGCTGTTGGGCGCACAGGCGGTTGGACGCGAAGGCGTGGACAAGCGCATGGACGTGCTGGCCACGGCCCTCCGAGCAGGGCTCACTGTGAACGAGTTGGCCGAGCTCGAACTGTGCTATGCTCCGCCGTTCAGCTCCGCCAAGGACCCGGTGAATCTTGCCGGCATGGCAGCGCTAAACGTCCTTCGCGGGGACGTGCGCCTCGTCCAGTGGTGGGAATTGCCGCACTTGGACCCCGCCCGGACGGTTGTGCTAGATGTGCGCGACGCAGCCGAACGTGGCGGCGGCCACATCCCCGGCTCGTTGCACATTCCCCTGCCCGAACTGCGCCCCCGGCTGTCCGAACTGCCCCGCGACAAGGATATCGTGGTCAGTTGCCAGAGCGGACAACGCTCCTACTTCGCCTGCCGGCTGCTGGCCCAGCGCGGTTTCCGCGTGCGTAACCTCACCGGTTCATTTCGTACCTGGCAGACGGCCCCGCGCCATGATGCCTTTGGCCGACCCCCAGACTGATGCAGGCCTAGTGGCAGTCCGGGGGTGCGTGAATACTTGCGTAACGCGGCGATTCTACGTAATTTTGAAGTCGTCTGCTCAACGGCAAAGCAACGCACCTCGGGCAGCTTTATGAAAAGCATTGCGTGTTTTGTGCTCTCTTCCCTGCTGCTGGTAACCGGCGCTTTGGCAGAGGTTAGAGTTGGCGCCCCGGCACCAGATTTCACAGCCCTTGACATTAACGGGAAGGTCCATCGCCTCAGCGACTACCGCGGGAAAATTGTGGTTTTGGAGGCCTACAACTTGGACTGTCCGTTCTGCGCCAATCATTACAAGACCGGTTCCATGCAAGCCCTGCAGGAAGCAGTGACCAGCAAAGGTGGTATTTGGCTTTTAATCAATTCAACGCACAAAGGACATCCTTCCTACCGTACTTTTGAAGCTGCCAAGAAAGAGCTTGCTGCACAGGGCATTAAAGCGACGGCTTGGATCGACGACAGTGACGGCAAGGTGGGCAAGCTTTACGGAATGAAAACCACGCCGCATATGTTCGTGATCGATCCCATTGGCAATCTCGCTTACCAAGGTGCCATAGATGACCGCGCTACTTCATCCGGCGATCCCCGTACCGCTAGAAATTACGTAAAGCTTGCGGTCGAGGCGCTTTTGGCCGGTAAAGCTGTGTCGGTCTCGGAAACCAAACCGTACGGTTGTGCCGTTAAATATGCGGAGTAAATAGCTGATTTATAACTGGTTAAACATGCTTCTGAAGTCGCCTTTCTGTTGAAGCTACCCATCTACTTGGATTACAACGCCACGACTCCGTTGGACCCGGATGTCTTGGCAGCTATGTTACCTTACCTCACGGAGGTTTACGGAAACCCTTCCAGTCTGCATTTAGTCGGAAGGAGAGCCAAAGTAGCGCTGGAAGAACACCGTGAGAAACTGGCAAAGGTGTGGTGCTGCAAGCCGAGTGAGATCATTTTTACGTCGAGTGGCACGGAGGCTAACTCGTTGGCGATCATCGGGGCTGCTTTGGCAACCAAGAGGAAAGGGAACCACTTGGTTACGACCGCAATAGAACATCCTTCTGTTTTAAAATCTTTCTTTTGGCTGCGTGAGCACTTGCAGTACGCGTGTAGTATAGTAAACACTGACGCTTATGGATTAGTAGACCCAGAAGATATCGCAGGCGCCCTGCGCAAAGACACGACCTTAGTCTCGGTAGGTGCAGCCAACAGCGAAGTGGGGACGATACAGCACTTGCAGGAAATTGCTCGTGTCGTACGAGATAGAGGGATTCTTCTCCACACGGATGCCACTCAGCTCCTTGGGAAGGTTCCTGTGTCAACAATAGCAGACCTTGGAGCAGATTTGGTCTCGTGCTGTGCCCATAAATTATTCGGACCCAAAGGGGTGGGTGCACTCTACGTCAAGAGCCCAATCCAACTTCAACCTTTGTTAACCGGTGGTGCGCAAGAAAAGGAGCAGCGCGCTGGTACTGAAAACTTGGCTGGCATTGTGGGTTTGGTTGTGGCTTACGAAAAGAATATGCAGCCACCCGTATTCGGGCAGTCTTCACTGGCACTTTTATCCAAGCGCTTGAAAGAAGCCGTGCTTTGTATTCCTGGGGTCAGATTTTGGGGACCAGAAAACGGATACAGGCTGCCTAACACGTTAGCCTTCAGTGTGAACGGCACCAACAGCCAAACCCTCTTGGCTGCCTTGGATTTGGCAGGCATTTGCGCTTCTGCCGGGTCAGCCTGTTCGACCGGAATGCTTAAGCCCTCCCACGTCTTGCAGGCACTGGGAGCAACACTAGAAGAAGCTTCTTCATTGGTCCGGTTTTCTTTGGGCCCAAAGACCACATCCGAAGAAATTGAGTACACCGCTGCTGTATTCGCTGATGTAGTAAGCCAAGTGCGCAACTGATTTTTTCTACGGTTTTCTGTGTTTGTTCACCACGGTTGCCCTTGTTCCTCCTTGATACCAGACTTGGGGTCACCTCTTTTTCACAACGCTCTCTGCACACAACTAGTTGAGCCAGGCTTGACAATGCGCAATCCGGGAAGTATCCACAGGCCTTAATAATACGTGCTTGAGTGTCCAACCAGAAACCGCACCCGCAATGAAGCTGACAATACCCAAACAGTCGTTCACCCTGGGACTACAAGCGGTTCAGAACGTCGTTGGCTCGCGTTCCTCTCTTCCGGTGCTTTCGCATGTTTTGCTCCACGCGCTGGATAATCGGGTGAGGCTGCTTGCGACGGACTTGGACGTCAGCATTACCAGCGAAGTAGAAGCCAAGGTGGTCCGAAAAGGTGCCACTACATTGCCAGCAAAGTTGTTGGTTGGATTTGTGCGAGAAGCTCCGATCGAGGAGATCAACATGGAGGTGGATGATCGAAACGTCTGCACCCTGACCTCCGGGCCTGCACGGTTTAAGCTCAACGGGCTCCCGGCGGAAGAGTTTCCCCCCTTGCCGGCGTTCCATGAACTGAAGCCCGTGACCTTGCCGCAAAGCAAACTCAAGAACTTGATTCGTCGTACCGCCTTCGCCGCCTCCACCGAGGAAAGCCGGTACGTGCTTAACGGGCTTTTCATCAGCTTCAAGGACCACAAAGTCACGGCCGTGGCCACGGATGGCCGTCGGCTGGCTTTGGCCGAGGAAGAGGCTGAAGTGAACCCGGAAGAACAATTCGAGTTCATTGTACCCAGCAAGGCTGTCGCGGAGCTGGGACGGCTCCTACAGGACAACGGTACGGTGGAATTGCGGCACACCGAGAACCAGGCGCAATTCACCTTGCTGCCCGAACCAGGTGCTGATGCTGCAACCTACTGCGGTCCAGTGGTTTTGATCACCAAATTGGTGGAAGGTACCTACCCCAACTACCAGCAAGTGATCCCTCGCGAGTGTCGTGAGCGCATCTCCTTGCCGCGTGAGGACTTCCTGCACGCCTTGATGCGGGCTGAGCTCATGACCACCGAGAAAAATAACGCGGTCAAACTGCACTTTACCCGGAATCAGTTGGTCATCACCGCGAATGCGCCGGAAATCGGCGAAGCGCGCGAAGTGCTCAGTCTGAACTACAAGGGCACCGAGTTCCAGATTGCCTTCAACCCGATTTACCTGTCCGATCCCCTGCGAGCCTTGGAAACCGACGAGGTCTTTTTCGAGCTCACGGACGAATTGAGCCCGGGGGTGTTGAAGGTCAACGGCCCGTTCCTGTACGTCATCATGCCCATGCGGACCAATTGACCCCGTTTTAATCCCAGCAGGGGCAGTGAGGTAGTCGCAACTTTACCGTGCGGGCAGCCGCAAAAGCACTTTACAAGCCCCGGGCACAGGTTAACCATCCACAAAAAAATGCACGGTCCATGAACTTCAAGAACCTGGCTGCAATCCCTTTGATGCTGGTTACGGCTCTGCTGGTAGGCTGCAAAGGCCCGGAGAAAAAGCTGAGTCGGGGCTTCATCAATGCCACCGAATTCGCTCGGATGGGCGAACTCCGCCGGTCGATCGAGCAAAAAGCCCTTTGGGACGGCCCGGAAGCGGGCTACACGGCCGGCTTCATTCACGGGTTTAACCGCAGCGTGGTCCGCACCCTGGTCGGTGTGTACGAGGTCGTGACCTTCCCCATCCCCAGCTACGAGCCCTGGCTCAAGCCGGGGAACCGCCTCTACCCAGACGCAACCGTGGGCCCCACCTACCCGGACAATTACCGGCCCAACTGGATGGCGGACAGTCTGTTTGAGACCGACACCTTGCTGGGCTTTTCCGGCGGCGACACCGCACCCTTTGTTCCGGGAAGCCGCTTTCGCATTTTTGATTACTGAGCCTCTCCCGGTCTCGGGCAGGTTCAGACTTTAAGCCCTACGGCGCCGTGCCCCGGTCAACGGCGCCTTTTTCTTTAAGGAGCGTGGAAATCCGGTCGCCCGCCAAGATCAACCTGCTGCTCAACATCTTGGGCCGTCGCCCGGACGGCTTCCACGAGCTGGAAACGCTGCTGCACCCGGTCGGGCTTTTCGATGAACTCTCCCTGGAGCCAGCGGAGCAGGGAATCGTTCTGACTTGCAGCGACCCTACCCTACCCGCCGACCCCAGCAACCTGGTTTGGCGGGCCGCTGCCGCGTTCCTCGACGCCACGGGCCTCCGGTCCGGAGTGCGGCTTCATTTGGAGAAATGCGTCCCTCGGGAAGCCGGCTTGGGCGGAGGTAGCGCCAATGCCGCCGCCACGCTGCGCGGGCTCAATCAATTGTTCGGTTGCCCTTTACCGTCCGCCCGCCTGCACGAGTTGGCGGCCGCGCTCGGCTCCGACGTACCTTTTTTCCTTCAGGACAAGCCGGCGCTCGCCACCGGCCGGGGTGAGCTAATTCAACCGCTGGACCCTTTCCCGGCCCTGACGGGTTACTGGGTGCTGCTCATTCACCCGGGCTTTGGCATCTCGACCGCTTGGGCGTACCGAGCCCTGGCTCGCCGCCCCGAGGCCCTCAGGGGCCGCCCGGGACGGGCCCGGGAGCTGGTGCAGACCTTGCAGCTAGGGGACGTGGCTCAAGCCACAACACTGCTCTACAACAGCCTTGAAGCCCCCGCCTTCACCAAGTTTCCCTGGCTGGCCCTGGCGCGCGACTTCCTGGCGGAAAACGGCGCCCCGGCCAGCCGGATGTCCGGGAGTGGTTCCGCCCTGTTTGCACTGACGGCCACCCGAGACCAGGCCGGGGCCCTGCGGGAGCGTTTCCTCGCCCGCTTTGGTACACGGCTCTGGACCGCCATTGTGCCCCTCGGGTTGGACGCGCCGTAAAACAGTGCCGGCCGGCCGGGGTGTTTTCGGTTCATCCTTTTTGACCAACCTCGCTAACCTCGCGCCATGCGCTGGCTGGCTTCGCTCCGAACGCACGTCCTGCCGTGGCTTCAGGCCTTGCTTGCGCGTCGCTGGCGGCAACTCCTGGACTGGCGCGGTCGCTGGCAGCCCCGCGAGGACACCATTCATCTGGCGCTGGCCGCCGGCGTGGGGATTGTGGGCGGCTTGTGCAACGCGGCGTTTTACCTCGTCAACCAGTCCCTGAAGCTCCTGTTCCTGGGGCAGCCCGGTGACCCGGCCGACATCGCCGCCTGGCTCAACCCCTGGCTGCGCTTCGCCGTGCCGGCCCTGGGCGGCCTGGGGGCGGGGCTGGTGCTGCACTGGGGACTGCGCCTCGCCGGCCGCGGCGGTTCCACCAACCTGCTCGAGGTCGTTGTGGCCGGCGATGGCCGCCTGCCTTTTCGCGCCAACCTGGTCAAGACCCTGTCCTCGCTCCTGAGCGTGGCCACCGGCGCCTCGGTAGGCCGGGAAGGGCCGATCGTGCAACTGAGCGCCACGCTCGCCAGCAAGGGCGGCCAATGGGTGCAGGCGCCGCCCTACCGATTGCGCCTGCTCGTCGCGTGTGGCGCGGCGGCCGGCCTGGCGGCGGCCTACAACGCACCCATCGCGGGGGCCGTGTTCGCAGCGCAGATTGTGTTGGGCAACTTCGCCATGAACCTCTTTGCGCCCCTGGTGTGCGCCTCGGTCATTGCGGCCGTGGTCTCGCGCAGCTTCTTCGGTCTCGAACCGTTGTACCGCGTGCCGGGTTTCGAGTTCACCCGCGTGGCGCAACTGCCCTGGTTCCTCGTGCTCGGGGCGCTGGCCGGCGGCCTGGGCGCCGCGTTCTTGCGGCTGCTCCAGCGCTGTGAAGAGGGGTTTCGCGGCATCCAGGGACCCGTGTTTGTGCGCCTGATGCTGGCCGGGTTGGGCGTGGGGGCGCTTTCGGTGCTGGTACCCGAGGTTTGGGGCAACGGCTATGCGGTCACCTCCCGCATTTTGGAAAGCCCGCCCCGCTACGACCTGTGGCTCCTGGCCGGGCTGCTGCTGGCCAAATTCGTCGCCACCGTCTTGTCGGTCGGGGCCGGCACGGTGGGCGGGGTACTGACCCCCACGCTTTTCCTGGGCGCGGCGTTGGGCAGTGTGGTTGGCTCCGGCCTGCATCATGCCGGGTTGGCGGCGCCCCTGCCCCAGGCGGCCTTTGCGCTGGCGGGCATGGGCAGTGTACTGGCCGCCACCACGCACGCCCCGCTCATGGCCATGATCCTGGTGTTCGAGATTTCCCTGAACTACTCGCTCATGCCCGCGGTGATGCTGGCCTGCGTGGTGGCCACGCTGGTCAGCCGCCGACTGCACCCGGCGTCCGTGTACACCGAGCCGCTCCGCCAAAAGGGCCTGCTCGAGGAGGCCGAGGCCGAGCGTTTCGGCGCCGCCGCGCAGCAAACCGTGGGCGACCTCCTGCACGAGCCGGTGCCGCCGGTGCTCGAGACCGCCACCCTGCGCGAAATCGGCCAGCGCTTTTTGACCAGCTCCCTCAACTACCTGCCCGTGGTGGACGCCCAGGGCCGGCTCACTGGCCTGGTGGCCTTGCAGGACCTCAAGGCCTACCTCAATGCCGGCCCGGGCTTCGAGGCCATCATCGCCTATGACGTGATGCGCCCGCCCCCGCCGCTGCTCACCCCCGGCCAGCGCCTGCACGAAGCCCTGCCCGTGTTGCTGACCACCGACCTGCGGCACGTCCCCGTGGTGGACAACCGCCGGGACCGCCGCCTGGTCGGCACGTTGGTCCGGGCCGAGGCCCTCGGGCTGTTGGCCGAAGCCATCGCCTCCCGCACCGCCGCCAGGGCCTGAGTCGGCGTCCCGCGCGCCGCCCGCGGCGTTGCACCTTGCCCGGGCCGCCCGTTAGACTCGACGCGTGATCCGTAACGTGATCTTCGACTGGTCCGGCACCCTCGTGGACGACCTGCCCGCGGTGCTCGAGGCCAGCAATCACGTCTTCCGCAAGGCCGGCGTCCCGGAACTGACCCTGGCGCAGTTTCGCGCCGAATTTTGCCTCCCCTTCAAGCGCTTCTACGACCGTTACGTCCCGCACGTCCCGCTGGCCGACCTCGAGGCATGGTTCCACGAGGCCTTCCGCCGCTGTCAGGACCGCGTGGCCCCGCTGCCGCACGCCCGCGAGTTTCTCGAATTCTGCCGCGCCCGCCGCTGGCGCACCTTCGTGTTGAGCAGTGTGCACCGCAGCCACTACGCGGTCCAGGCCGCCTCCACCGGCTTCGGCGCCTTCATTGATCACCCGTACCTCGAGGTCTGGGACAAGACCGCCAAAATCCACGAACTGCTCGACACCCACCGCCTCGACCCCGCCGAGACGCTCTTCGTCGGCGACATGGCCCACGACATCGAGACCGCCCACCACGGCGGCGTCTGGTCCTGCGCGGTGCTCACCGGCTACAACGGGCCCGACCAGTTGCGCGCCTGCGCCCCCGATCTGGTGGTCGAGCACCTGGGCGAGCTGCGCGACCTGCTCCGGCGCTCGTTCGGCGAGGTGCCCCGCCCGGCCGCGGCCGAACCCGACGCCGCACCGGTGCCCACGGTCGGCGCGCTCATCTTCAACGCTGCCGGCCAGGTCCTGCTGGTCCGCACCCGCAAATGGTCCAACCGCTGGGGCATCCCCGGCGGCAAGATCAAGCCCGGCGAGACGGCCGAGGCGGCCCTGCGCCGCGAGTTGTTCGAGGAAACCGGCCTGGCGGTCACGGACATCCGCCTGGTGCTGGTGCAGGACTGCATCCGGCCGCCGGAGTTTTACCGCGACGCGCATTTTCTGCTGCTCAACTACACCTGCCGCTGCGCGGGCGAACCGCAGGTGCGCCTCAACGACGAGGCCCAGGCCCACCGCTGGGTGGCGCTGGAAGCCGCCCTGGCCGAGGACCTCAACCAGCCCACGCGCACGCTCCTCGAGGTCGTGCGCGCCCGCGGCGGGTTGCCCGCCTGACATGGACACCATCACCATCGCCGACCTCGAGGTGTTCTTCCGCGTGGGCGTGCCCGAGGCCGAGCGCGCGCAGCCGCAGCGGCTCCTGCTCACCCTCGAGCTGGCGCTGGACTTCACCGCCGCCGCCGCGCACGACCAACTCGACGCCACGATTGACTACCACGCGGTCTGCCGGCGCTTGCAGGGCCTGGGCGAGGGGCGGAGTTGGAAGTTGATCGAGACCCTCGCGGTGGAAATCGCCGAGACGCTGCTCCGAGAATTCCGGCCCCGCGCCGTGACGGTCGAGGTGAAGAAGTTCATCCTGCCGGAGACCCGCTACGTGGCCGTGCGCGTGCACCGGCAGGCCCGGGACTGAGGCCGGGCCCGGTTCAGGGCCGGCCCGGGGCCGCCGCCTCGAGCGCCAGGCGCGCTCGCACCGCGGCGTCCAGCTCCGCCCCGCGCAGCCCGGAGGTGGCGGCCAGGTACGCGGCCAGGGCCGAGGCGTTGGCCGTGGCTGGGGAGGTGCCCACCACCAGGTAAGGTTGCCCCTGAAAGACCACCACACTCGCGCCCGGCGCGCCCACGTCCACGAAGTCGCCGCGGTTGGCGTAGGCGGCGACCTCGCCACGGCGGTTCAGGGCCGTCACGGCGATGACCTCCGGGTAGGCGGCCGGGTAGGTGGGGTCGGTCACCGGCGCGTTGCCCGCCGCGGCCAGAAAGACCACGCCCCGCTCGCGTCCGGCCTGAATGAGCCGGTGCACAAACGGGTTGGGGTCCGCCCCGCCCAGGCTCAGGTTCACGATCTGGGCGCCCTGGTTGATCGCGGCCTGGATGCCCAGGGCCATCTCGAAGCTCGTGGTCGCGTCCTGGCTGCCGTACACGTCCACCGGCAGGAGCCGCACCGGTGTCTCCGCTCCGGCGCCGGCCAGCGACGCCAGCCCGCGCAGCAGCGTGGCGCTCATGCTGGTGCCGTGCGTCAACTGGTCCTCCGGCACCTGGGCCGGCCCGGCCACGGTCACCGCCGGCAGCAGGAACTCCTCGAGGCCGGCCGCGCGGCCCTGCACCGCGGTGTCCACCACCGCCACGACCACGCCCGAACCGGCGCCGGCGGCTTGCGGTTTGAGCCCGAGGTTGAAACCGCCGCCGGCCAGGGGCACCTCTGCCGTGTTGGGGCGCTCGACCAGGTCGTTGAAATCCACCCGTGCCCCGGCCGCCTCGAGTTCCCGGCGCGCCGCCTCGGCGCTGGCGGCGCTGTCGAATTTCAGCCGGTAGGCCCGCAGGTCTTCGGCCCGGCCCAGCACGGTCGCGCCCAGACGGTGGGCCAGGGCCTCGATGCTTTCCGGGTGCCCGGCGGGCAGGGTCACGATCCACTCATCCGCGAGCCGCCGGCCGGACGCGGAGGCGTCGTCGGGCACGGCGATGCGCAGCGTGGCGGCCTGGCGGGCGTCGCGAAACACGTACAACCGGGCGGGCGCGCCGTTGGTGCCGGGCAACAGGGCGAAGTTCAGCGGTCCCAGCAGCCGCCGCAACGCCTCGCCGGTGGGCCGCGCGCGGAACTTCGCGTTCACCACGTGCTCGGCCGCGGGGTCCAGGTACACCTGCCAGTGTGTGAGCCGGGCGACCGTTTCGAGCAGGCGATCCAGGCTCCAGCCGTCAATTTGCGCGCTCACCCGGTCCTCGCCCACGCGCCAGTCCAGCCCGGCCGGGTCCGACCCGGCCGGGGCGCCGGCGGCCGGGAGCGCCCCCGCGCTCAGGAGCAGGCACACGGCGAGGCCCGGCCCGGCGAGGCGAAACACACCGGGCGGGCAAACCGCGGAACGGGGAGCCGTCCAGAATTTCACGCGCACAACGTAGGCAAACACCGCCGGGCCGCCAAGGTGGTTCGCCCGGTCAATCCTCGGGCGGCAGCAGCCCCAGACGGCGGAGCTGGCGGCGGTCGCGCTTGGTGGGCCGGCCGCTGCCCTTGGGCCGGTGAAACAGCGGTTCGAGCGCCGGCGTCGGTGCGGCCGTGGGCGGGCGGGGCGGGGAAAGGTCCTCGAGGTACTGCGGCACCAGGCGCGCGCCCACGCGGCGGTCCAAAAGGCCCAGCACCTTCACCCGGCGCAACCACCCTTCGGGGAACTGCACCTCGATCACCTCGCCAGGGCGGACAGTGTGGGCAGGCTTGACGCGGGCGCCCTGGATCTTCACGTGCCCCGCGGTGCAGGCCTGGGTGGCCAGGCCGCGGGTCTTGAACAGCCGCACCGCCCACAGCCACTTGTCCAGCCGCACGGCAGCGGGCGCGGACCGGGGCGCGCCGGATTGATTACCCGCAGTGTTCAACAGCGCCGAGTCTGGTGCAGTCGGGCGAGAACGGAAAGCCCATTTGGCCGCGAGGAAGCGCTGCGGGTCGCGCCGCCGGTGGCCGGGACCTCAACCCAGCGCCCATTCCGCGGAAAGCACTTCCGCCTG
>JBBIJZ010000056.1:0-18497 GCA_037445715.1 Verrucomicrobiales bacterium
GCGCCGGGCCGTGGGCGGCGCGGTGAAGTTGATCCCCGCCGGGCCGGCCGTGTGCCGGCGCGTGGGGGTGGTCAGCGGCGCCGCCGGGGCGGAGCTGGCGCGCGTGGCGGCGGCGGGCGTGGACACCTTCATCACCGGGGAAGGCCCGCACTGGACCTTTGCGCTGGCCGAAGAGCTGGGGGTGAACGTGTTTTACGCCGGGCACTACGCGACCGAGACCTTCGGGGTGAAGGCGCTGACGGCCCACCTGGCGCGGAAGTTCGGGCTGCCCTGGTCGTTTCTCGACCACCCCAGCGGCTTGTGAACGGACCGCCCGCGCCCGACCGCGGCGTTGACAAACCGCCTCCACCGGCGTTTGCTGCGCGCACTTTGCGCATGAAGTCCCTGCCAGGTTCCCCCGTTTACCGTTCGTTTCGTGCCCTCCTCATCCCCGGACTGCTGGGGCTGGCCACCGGCTGTGCCACCACGCCGCCGGGCCACTTGCGCGCGCTGCGCACTCCGCTGGACCGCTACGTGGCCGCGCCCGACCCGGCGTACCAGTGGCGGGAGGTCTCCCGCACCAACCTCGGCGGGTGCACCGTGCACGCACTCGAGATGGTGTCGCAGACCTGGCTCACCCCGGCCGAGGTCAACCGCCCCGAATGGCGCCACTGGCTGCTGGTGGTGCGCCCGCCCGAGGTCGCCCATGCGACCGGCCTGCTGTTCATCTCCGGCGGCAGCAACAAGGACACCCGCCCGCCCCGGCCCGGCGGGCAGTTGGTCGAGATCGCCCGCCAGACCCGGTCCGTCGTGGCCGAGCTCAAACAGGTGCCCAACCAGCCGCTGGTGTTCCACGGCGACGGCGTCGAGCGGTCCGAGGACGACCTCATCGCCTACGGCTGGACGCATTTTTTGCGCACCGGCGATGAACGCTGGCTGGCGCGCCTGCCCATGACCAAGGCCGCGGTGCGGGCGATGGACACGGTGACCGCCTTTTGCGCCAGTCCGGACGGCGGCGGGGCCAGGGTCGAGCAGTTCATCGTCTCCGGCGGTTCCAAGCGCGGCTGGACCACCTGGACCACCGCGGCGGTGGACCGGCGGGTGGTGGGCATCGCGCCCATTGTCATTGACCTGCTCAATCTCAAACCGTCCTTCGTCCACCACTACCGCGCCTACGGCTTCTACGCACCGGCGGTGGGCGACTACGTGCACCACGGCATCATGGACTGGATGGACACGCCGCAGTTCGCGCGGCTGCTGCGGATCGTGGAGCCCTTTTCGTACCGCGACCGCCTCACCCTGCCCAAGCTGCTGCTCAACGCCTGCGGCGACCAGTTCTTCCTGCCCGATTCGTCCCGGTTTTATTTCGACCGGCTCCGGGGCGTGAAATACCTCCGCTACGTGCCCAACGCCGACCACAGCCTCCGGGACAGCGACGCCTGGTACACCCTGCTGGCCTGGCAGGACGCCCTCCTGAACCACCGCCCGCTGCCGCGCTTCGACTGGCAGTTCGCCGCCGACGGCGCGATCGAAGTCACCACCCGCGACACCCCGCGCGAGGTGCGGCTCTGGCAGGCCACCAATCCCAACGCCCGCGACTTCCGCCTCGAGACCCTCGGTCCGGTGTGGACCTCGACCGTGCTGCGCGACGAGGGCGGCGGCCGCTACGTGGGGCGCGTCGAGCGCCCCGGCAAGGGCTGGACCGCCTACCTGGTGGAACTGACCTACGACCTGGGCGGCCCGGCGCCGCTCAAACTGACCACTGCCGTGCGCGTCGAGCCCGACACGCTGCCCTTCCCGCCGCCCCGCCCCGGTCAACGCTGACCCGTCGGGGCACCGGCCCCCGGCCGGCTGACGCCTTGCCCGCCGCCCGCGCCCGGCCGTTTCGCCCCCGGCGGACTTGGCGGGAGAGCCCGCTCGAGCACCGCCCGGACAAAAACCTCCAACCCCGGCGTCTCCGAGGCCCGCGGCCCGGCCACGTTGAGCCGGCGCACCCGATGCCGCCGGATAAACGCACGCAACCGGGCCGCCGCCCGCGCCACGGCGCCCGCGGCGGTGAGGTGCAACAGCGGCCGGTCCAGCGCCCGCGCGATTTCCCGCGTCAGCCGGGTGCCGCCCGCCAGCGCCCGGCCCGGGGAGAAGATCACTGTGGCGTCGCTGTCCCGCACGTTGCGGCGCGTGCGTTCTTCGTAAGCCGCCGAAGCCGTTTCCCGCAGGCGATAGCGCGCCGGGATGACGCCGTCCTCGGCCCGGCGACCGCGCGGACACCACCCGCCGTGCGGCAGGCCCCGGGCGAGCGCGAAATCGAGCGCCGCGCGGTCCACCCCGGTCTGGCCGCCGGAGCGGATTTCCACCGGGCGCACCGGGGCGCGCCGCGTCGCGGGTGCGGGACCGGCCCGCGGTTTAATCGAACCACTCATCCGCCGGGTCGAACGCCGGGATGGGGATGTTCAGAAGGCGCAGTTGCCCCAGCGCCCGATGCCGGCAGCCGGGCCGGATGAGCACGGCGGTCAGTGGGCGCAGCGGAAAGCGCCGGCCGTCCAGCTCGATCTCTCCCGTCCCCTCGAGCACGACGTAAATCTCGGTCATCCGCCGGTGATAATGGGTGCGGGCCTCGCTCTGAATCTCCGTCAGGTGCACGCTGGCCGGGGCGCCGGGCAGCTCGGCAAAGGCGCGCCGCGCCACGCCGCACGGGCAATCCATGCCCGGCAGGGCGTCCAGTTGGGCCAGGGCAAAACGCGGGGTGGGCGGCGGGGTGGTCAAGTTCATGCGGCCTGGTTTAGTCGTCGCGGTCATCCCGGCCAAGCGCGAAGGGTGCCGGGTGGCGCGTTCCACCGGCGGGAAGAGTTCGGGAAAATTCAGACGAAGCGCTGCAGGCCGGCAGCCCGGGCCTCGGCCAACGCGACGGCGTGTTCATCGGCATCGAGCGGGCGCGCCAGGTCCGGGAAGGACCCGAGCACCCGCCGCACGGCGCCGGCGGGGCGGTATTGCGCCATCACGTTGAGGCAGGTGTGCGGGGAAATTTCCCGGGCCAGCCAGGCCGCCACCGACGCCGTGCCGGCCAGCCCTCCGGGCATGACCAGGTGCCGCACCAGCAGGCCGCGCCGGGCCAGGCCCGACTCGTCGCACACCAGGTCGCCCACCTGCCGGTACATTTCGCGCAACGCGGCCCGGGCCACGGCGGGATAATCCGGGGCACGGGTCAGGCGCGCGGCCACGGTCGGGTCCCAGAACTTGAAATCGGGCAGGTAAATGTCCACCACGCCGTCGAGCCAGCGCAGGGTGTCCACGGCGTCGTAGGCGCTGGTGTTATAGACGATCGGCAGGCGCAAGCCGCGCGCGGCCCCGCGGGCGAGGGCCTCGAGCAGTTGCGGCACCACGTGCGAGGGGGTAACCCAGTTCAGGTTGTGGCAGCCGGCGGCCTGGAGTTCGAGCATCAGGTCCGCCAACCGGTCCGCGGTGACCGGCGTGCCCGCCGGCGCGTGGCTGATGTCGTAGTTCTGGCAGAACACGCACCGCAGATTGCAGCCCGCCAGAAAGATTGTGCCCGAGCCGCGCCAGCCCCGCAGGCAATCCTCCTCGCCGTGGTGCGGGAACCAACTGGCCACCCGCGCCCGGGACCCCACGCCGCAGATGCCGGTCTGGTCCTCCAGGCGGTTGACACCGCAGGCGTGCGGACACACCCGGCACCGTCGCAGGGCCGCGCGCGCCGCCGCCGCGCGGCGCTGCAATTCTCCGGTCCGGGCCAGCACCCGGTAGGCCGGGTAGGTGTCCTGGTTGGCAGTCTGCACGCTTCCAGCGGCGGGCCGGGCGGGTCGCTGCCGGGACCACCCGCGCGGCCCCGGCGGGTCGGTACCCGGCGGTCTCCTCTGCGGTCCCCGGACGCCGGCCGGGCGGTCGGGTCGTTTGACGGTGCGGGTCCCGGCGACTACCCTTGGCCGCGCAGAAAGATTTTCCATGCTGGCTTCACTTCAAGCAACCGCCGCCACGCCCGCCGCCGTGCGCGCGGCCGATGAACGTCTCCTGAAGGTCACGCCCGCCGCGGCGGCCCGCATTCAGGCCCTGCTCACCCGGCGCGGCCTGGCGGGGGGCGTCCTGCGCGTGGCGGTGGTGGGCGGGGGGTGCTCGGGGCTCCAGTATCAGATGGATCTGACGGCCGCGCCGGCCGCCGGCGATTTTTTGGTCGAGAGCGGCGGCGCGCGCGTGGCGGTGGACGCCCGCAGCGCGCTGTACGTGACCGGGGCGGAGCTGGATTACGTCGAGGCCCTTCAGGGCGGCGGGTTCAAGATCAAGAACCCGAACGCGGCCAGCACCTGTTCCTGCGGCGAAAGTTTCTCGGCCTGAGCCGGCGGTTCGGCGGCCGCCCCGCCGCGCCGGCGCGGCCGGTTCAGGGTTTTCGCCACAGCAGGTACAGCCCCACCAGGATCAGGAACCCGCCGAAGAGTCGTCCCAGCGTGGCGGCCGGCAACACCTTGGCCAGCCACGCCCCGCAAAAGCCGCCCACCAGCGCCAGCGGCACCACCGCCGCGGTCAACCGCCAGTCCACGTGCCCGAAACGGTGATGCTGGAACACGCCGATGCAGGCGGCCGGCACGATGACCGTGAGCGAGACGCCGATGGCGGTTTTGATGTCGCGTCCCAGCAACAGCACAAAGGCCGGCACCATCACGATGCCGCCGCCCACGCCGAACAACCCGCTGGCCAGCCCGCCGCACAGACCGATCAGCGCCGCGTAGAGGGGTTCCATGCCGGCTAAATGCCCCAACCGGCCGCGCGCGGCAATGGCAATCGCGCCCCGTCCGGTGGCCCGGTCCGGGCCTACCCGGTGATTGCGGCGCCGGAAAAACTGCGGGAAACTCGCGCCATGCAACCCTCGTTTTGGCCGGGCGTGTTCCTGGTGGGCGGCCTGGTGCTGGGCCTGTCCGGTGCGGAAGCCAGGGCGCAAACAGACGGGCCGCGTCAGCTCTGGTTCTACGCCGCCCAGAATCTCTGGGTGGACGCCAACGTGACGGCACTCGAACAGCTCCTGGCCCGCGCCGGCGCGGCCGGTTACACGCATGTGCTGCTGGCCGACTCGAAGTTCGCCCGGCTGGGTGACATGGACGCGCGCTACTTCGCCAACCTCGAACGGGTCAAGCGCGCCGCCGCGCAGCACCAAATCGAGATCGTGCCCGCCCTCTTCAGCGTGGGGTACTCGAACGACCTGCTGTGGCACGACCCGAACCTGATCGAGGGCTTGCCGGTGACCAACGCCCTGTTTGGGGTGCAGGGCGGAGCAGCGCGCCTGGTCGCCGACCCGCCCGTGGCCTTTGCCGGCGGCGATTTCGAGGATTTGTCCCGATGGAGTTGGAAGGACGACATCGTGGTGCCGGACCACGGCACGGCGCGGGTGCGCGACCCCGCCGGGCGCAACGCCCGCCTCGTGGCCCGGCTCGCGGTGCGGCCGTTCCGGCAATACCACATCCAGGTGCGGGTGAAGACGCAGGAGTTCCGGGGCACGCCGGAGATCAAGGTGCTGGCGGGCAACCGCGAGCTGCAATTCAACCCGCTGGGCGTGCGGTCCACCCAGGACTGGCAGACCCATCACGTGGTGTTCAACTCGCTCGAGCACCCCGAAGTGGCCGTGTACTTCGGCTGCTGGGACGGCCGCTCCGGCACGCTCTGGTGGGACGACGCCCGCATCGAGGAAGTCGGCCTGCTCAACGTGATCCGCCGCGACGGCGCGCCGCTGGAAATCCGGACCGAGGCGGGCGACCTCCTTGTCGAGGGCCGGGACTTCGAGCCGGTGCGCGACCCGCGGATGGGCAACCAACCATGGAACGGCGCCTACGAGGTTTTCCACGAGCCGCCGCCGATCCGCACCCGGTTGCCGGACGGCACCCGGCTGCGCGTGTCGTACTACCACGCCGTGACGGTCTATGACGGCCAGGCGATGATCTGCCCGTCCGAGCCCCGCACCCTCGAGTTGCTCCGGGACCAGGCCCGGCGGATGCACGCCGCCTGGGGGGCGCGCGGCTATTTCATGAGCCACGACGAAATCCGCGTGCTCAACTGGTGCGCGGCCTGCCGGCGGCGCGGGCTGGACGCCGGGGCGTTGCTGGCGGACCACGTGCGCGCCTGCCTCCGAATCCTGCGCGAGGTCAACCCCGGCGGCCGCATCTACGTGTGGAGCGACATGTTCGATCCGCACCACAACGCCCGGCCGGATTACTACCTGGTGCGCGGCGACCTGCGCGGTTCCTGGGAGGGCCTGGACCCGGAGGTCATCGTGGTCCCCTGGTATTTCGAGAAGCGGGCCGAAAGCCTGGCCTGGTTCGCCGGGCGCGGCCATCGCCAGCTCATCGCCGCCTACTACGATGCCGCGCCCGAGCGGGTGCGGGACTGGCTGGCGGCGGCGCGGCCCCACGCCGGCGTCGAGGGGGTCATGTACACCACCTGGCAGCAGCGGTACGCGGACCTGGAGCGGTTTGCGGCGCTGGTGCGCGGGACGTGGCCCTGAGAATCCGCGCGGGGGCGGGCGGGCGGCGCAGGTCTTATTGGCGCAATTAAGCTGCCGGAAAACTTCGCGCAAAACCGGCTCGGGACTTGTCGTCGGACGGGTCGGCCCCCAAAATTGCCGCGCGTGTTTGCGAGACAAACACGCCTTATTGTTTGCGGGCCAGCCCGTCCGGGCGCCGGTCGCCGGACGGGCGGCGGAGGGCACCCCGCGTGACGCAGAGGGCAAATGCCGGTTGACGCCCGGTGCGTGGCCCGGCTCACTTTGGCGCGATTTGCATGTCGGACATTTTTCCGAAATGGACCAACAAGCTTCCGGGCTACATCCTGGCCACGGGGGCGTTGATGGGGACGGCGGTCGTCGCCGGGGTCTGGTACTACTTCACCCCCAAGTACACGCGGGTGGGGTACCAGCCGATCCAGCCGGTGAGCTTCTCCCACCACATCCACGTCGAGCAGTTGGGCATGGACTGCCGCTACTGCCACAGCGGGGTCGAGAAGTCCTACCACTCGAACATCCCGGCCAGCAGCCTGTGCATGAACTGCCACAACCAGGTGCTCAAGGATGACCCCCGCCTGGCCCGGGTGCGCGAAAGCGCCGCCACCGGCGAGCCCATCCCCTGGGTGTGGATTCACAAGACCCCCGACTTCGTCTTCTTCAACCACGCCGTGCACGTCAACCGCGGCATCTCCTGCGTCCATTGCCACGGCCAGATCAACCTCTTGGACGAGGTCCGGCACGAAAAACCTCTGAGTATGACCTTCTGCCTGGACTGCCACCGTCAGCCCGAGGCGTTCATCCGCCCGCCCGAACAGGTCTTCAACCTCAACTGGCAGCCCGAAAGCCAGACCAAACAGCTCGCCGACGGCGCCCGCCTGGTGCGCGAGTGGAAGGTCGAGAAACTCGAGAACTGCTCCGCCTGTCACCGATGAAGACCGTGCCCCCTCCCTGTCCCCACCCGGAGACCGGCCCCCGGTACTGGCGCAGTCTCGAAGAACTGGCCGACACCCCGGACTTCCAGGAATGGCTGGAGCGGGAATTTCCGGACGGCGCCAGCGAGCTGACCGACCCGGTCTCGCGTCGGCACTTCGTGCGGATCATGTCCGCCTCCTTCGCCCTGATGGGCCTGGGGCTGACCACCGGTTGCCGGCGACCGGAAGAGCGGATTCTGCCTTTCAGCAAGCAGCCCCCGGGCTACGTCCACGGCGTGCCGCAGTACTTCGCCACGGCCATGCCGCTGCGCGACCGGGCGGTGCCGCTGCTGGTCAAGTCCTACGACGGCCGGCCCATCAAGCTGGAGGGCAATCCCGACCACCCGCTCAACCGTCGTGCCGGCGGTCCTGCCCACGGCCCCACCGATGCCCTCACCCAGGCGTCTTTGCTGAACCTTTACGACCCCGACCGCGCCCAGCGCTTCACCTACAAGGGCGAAAACGTCGCGCGGGAAAAGGCGCTGGATGCGCTGGCGGCGGCCGGCCGCGCCGCGGCGGCCCGTCAGGGCAAGGGCCTGGCCTGGTTGAGCGGCCGCACCAGTTCGCCCACCCAGCAGCGTCTGGTGGAGGAACTGCGCCGGCGCTTCCCCGAGGCCCGCGGTTACGTGTACGAGGCCGTGGATTTCGACATCCACCGCCAGGCGGCCACGCGGCTGTTCGGCCAGCCCCTGGCCCCGCGCTATCACTTGGAAAACGCCCGCCGCATCCTGGCCCTGGACTGCGACTTCCTCGGCGTTGAGCAGGACGCCTGGCACTGGACCGGAGGCTTCGCCCGCGGCCGCCGGCTGCAATCGCCCCGGGACCCGATGAGCCGACTGTACGTGGTCGAGGCGGTAATGAGCCTGACCGGCACCAACGCCGACCATCGCCTGCGCCTGCCGGCGGGGCAGGTCTTCGCGCTGGTGGCGGCGATGTTTGCCGAGTTGATGGACCAGTCCGGCGCCACCCAGAGCGTGGCCGGGGCGAGTGAATTTGCCGCCGCCCTCCAGGAGCGCGCCCGGACCCTGTCCGCCGAGGCGCGCCGCTGGGCCTCCACCTGCCTCAAGGACCTGACGGCTCACCCCGGCGAAACCCTCGTCCTGGCCGGCCACCGGCAACCCCTGGCGGTGCACCTGCTGGTCCAGGCGCTGAACTTTTACCTCCGGGGGACCGGCCGGACGGTGAGCTGGCTGGCCACGCCGGAGCCCGGAGAAGGGTCCCTCCAGGACCTGGCCCGCGCCCTCCACGCCGGCGAGGTCGAGACCCTGCTCATCCTGGGCGGCAACCCGGTCTATGACGCGCCGGCCGACGTGGACTGGGCCGCCACGCAGCGCAAGGCCCGGACCATTTTCCGCCTCGGCTACCACGAAGACGAAACCGCGGCGCTCTGCGACTGGCATCTGCCCGAGGCGCATTACCTCGAATCGTGGGGCGACGCGCGCACCCTCGACGGCACGCTGGTGCCGGTGCAGCCGTTGATCGAACCGCTCTTCGGCGGCCTGACCGCCCTCGAAGTGCTGGCCCGGCTGGCCGGGCTTCCGCGGGTCAAGCCCTACGACCTGGTGCGCGAAACCTTCCAGGGGTTGGTCGGCGGGGACGGTTGGGAGGAAAAGTGGAAGCGCTTCCTGCATGACGGCTACCTCGCCGATTCCGCGGCCCCGGCGGTCACGCCGGGCGAGGTGGTCTGGTCAGCGGTGGCGCCGGAGATTTTGGCGCACCAGCCGCCGCCGGTGCCCACCGGTCAGGGGATCGAGGTGGTCTTTCTGCGCGACGCCAAGCTCGACGACGGCCGCTTCAACAACAACGGCTGGCTCCAGGAACTGCCCGACCCGGTGACCAAGTTGACCTGGGACAACGCCGTGTTGCTCAGCCCGGCCACGGCGAAGGCGCTGGGCGTGTACCGCGTGCAGGAGGGGTACCAGGGCAATCCCAAGGCCCTGAAGACCCGGGTGCCGGTGGTGCGGATCGAACTGGACGGCCGTCGCATCGAGGCGCCGGTGTGGGTCCAGCCCGGCATGGCCGACCACGTGGCGGGACTGGTGCTCGGCTACGGGCGCCCGCGCACCGGCCGGGTGGGCAAGGGCGCCGGCTACAACGCCTACGTCCTGCGCACCACCGCCGCGCCCTACATCGCGCCGGGGGCCAAACTCACGGCCGCGGGCCGGGACTACGAGCTGGCCACGACCCAGAACCACTGGGCCATGAAGGGCCGGCCCATCATTCGCGAGGCCAACCTCGCCGAGTACGCCAAAAACCCGCGCTTTGCCCGGGCGATGGACACGCCCGAGCCCCCGGGCGGGGCGGCACCGCTGTACCCGAACCCGCTGGACGAACTGGTCAAACACGCGCCGCACCAGTGGGCCATGGCGATTGACCTGAGCGCCTGCGTGGGCTGCGCGGCGTGCGTCCTCGCCTGCCAGAGCGAGAACAACATTCCCATCGTCGGCAAGGAACAGGTCAGCCGCAACCGGGAGATGCACTGGATGCGCCTGGACCGCTACTACCTGGGGCCGGAGGAGGACCCGCAGGTGGCGCAGCAGCCCATGCTCTGTCAGCATTGCGAGGCGGCGCCGTGCGAGAACGTCTGCCCGGTCAACGCCACCGTGCACGACCAGGAGGGGCTGAACCTGATGGTGTACAACCGCTGCGTGGGCACGCGGTACTGCTCGAACAACTGCCCCTACAAGGTCCGCCGCTTCAATTTCTTCGACTACAACCGCCGGCCGCTGGACCAGCTTTATCGCAGCCCGCTGACCTCCTTCAACGACGGCGAGTGGGAGCTCAAGCGCTGGTTCAAGAACCGCGACCGCGGCAGCCGCGCCCAGGACGAGTGGGACCTGATGAAACTGGCCCGCAACCCGGATGTGACCGTGCGGATGCGCGGGGTGATGGAGAAATGCACCTTCTGCCTCCAGCGCATCGAGCAGGCCAAGATCGCTCAAAAGGTCAAGGCCGGTGCTTCCGGAGACATCGTGGTCAGGGAAGGTGCGGTCCAGACCGCCTGCCAACAGGTCTGCCCGGCGGAGGCCATCGTTTTCGGCAACCTCAAGGACCCGGACAGCGCCGTGGCCAAAGCGCGGGCGCACGAGCGCAGCTACGTGGTGCTGGATTACCTGGCGACCAAGCCGCGGGTGACCTACCTGGCCCGCATTCGCAATCCCAATCCCGACATGCCCGATTATCACGACGCGCCGCTGAGCACGCGCGAGTATCTCGAGCACGGCGGCCTGTTGCACGACGCCGCGCACGCGCACGGCCCGGCCGCCCACGGCCCTGAGCCCGCGAAAGGAGGGCAGCACTGATGGGCGCCGCGGTGAAAGTGGACGTGCCCGTGCCCCCGCCCGAGCTGGCGCGCCCGCCGCTGGTGGCCAACCAGCGCCCGCTGGGCTGGATTTCCGACGCGGTGGCGCGGATTTCCGAGATCAAGACGCCGACCTGGTGGTGGCTCGCCTTCGGGATCAGCTTCACGATGATGCTGGTCTGCTTCGCGATGATCGCCTACCTGATGTCCACCGGCGTGGGCGTCTGGGGCCTGGGGCATCCGGTGATGTGGGGCTGGGCGATCGTGAACTTCGTGTGGTGGATCGGCATCGGCCACGCCGGCACGCTCATCTCGGCCATCCTGTTCCTGTTGCGCCAGCGCTGGCGCACGGCGGTGAACCGGGCGGCGGAGGCCATGACCATCTTCGCGGTCATGTGCGCGGGCATTTTCCCGGTCATCCACGTGGGGCGCATCTGGCTGGCGTGGTGGTTGTTCCCCATCCCGAACGCCAACAGCATCTGGCCGCAGTTCCGCTCGCCGCTGATGTGGGACGTGTTCGCCGTCTCGACCTATTTCACCGTGTCGGTCCTGTTCTGGTACATGGGGCTGATCCCCGACCTGGCGGTGTACCGCGACCGGGCTCGGACGAAGCTGCGGAAGTTTTTCTACGGCCTGTTTGCGCTGGGCTGGACCGGGTCCAACCGCCACTGGAGCAACTACGAGAAGGC
The DNA here is from genome assembly GCA_037445715.1 of Verrucomicrobiales bacterium. Taxonomy (GTDB): domain Bacteria; phylum Verrucomicrobiota; class Verrucomicrobiia; order Limisphaerales; family J093; genus DSVZ01. Next base: position 11,437 of record JBBIJZ010000056.1, read on the forward strand.
CTACCTCATCCTGGCCGGCCTGAGCACGCCGCTGGTGCTTTCGGTGCACTCGATCGTGTCCCTGGACTTCGCGGTCTCGCAACTCCCCGGCTGGCACACCACCATCTTCCCCCCGTATTTCGTGGCGGGGGCCATCTTCTCCGGCTTCGGCATGGTGCTGACGCTCCTGATCCCGATCCGCAAGCTGTGCGGGCTGGAGGACATCATCACCGTGCGGCACGTGGACCTGATGTGCAAGGTGACCCTGGCGACCGGTTCGATCGTGGGCTACGCCTATGGCATGGAGATGTTCATCGCCTGGTACAGCGGCAATCCGTACGAGCGGTTTGCCTTTTGGAACCGGGCCTTCGGGCCGTACTGGTGGGCGTACTGGATCATGATCCTGTGCAACGTGGTGCTCCCGCAACTGTTCTGGTTCCGCCGGGTGCGGCACAACCTGGTGCTGGTCTGGGTGCTCTCGGTGCTGGTGAACGTGGGGATGTGGTTCGAGCGCTTCGTGATCGTGGTCACCACCCTGGCGCGGGAGTTCCTGCCGGCCAACTGGGGTTTCTACACGCCCACCTGGGTGGACATCTGCACCTACCTGGGCACCTTCGGCCTGTTCTTCACGTTTTTCCTGCTGTTCATGCGCTTCCTGCCGGTGATCGCCATTGCGGAGGTCAAGGGGGTCACCCCGCAGGCCGACCCGCATCACCCGCTGGGGGGCGCCAGGGAAGGAGGACACCACGGATGAACCAGTCCGGCGCGAATGTTTACGGCCTGATCGCCGAGTTCGACACCCCGGCGGCCACCATGCGCGCCGCCGAGCGGCTGCGCGACCTGGGGTTTCAACGCTGGGACGTGTTTTCGCCCTACCCGATCCACGGCATGGACCAGGCGATGGGGCTCAAGAACTCGAAGGTGGGCTGGTTTTCCTTCCTGGGCGGGGTGACCGGCTACACCACCGGCATGTTGATGATCTGGTGGATGAACGCCGTGGACTACCCGATCGTGGTGGGGGGCAAGCCGTTCTTCAGCCCCTTCTCGGCCTTCCCGCCCTCGTACGAGCTGACCATCCTTTTCGGGGCGTTCGGGGCGTTGTTCGGCATGTTGTTCCTCAACCGCCTGCCCCGCCTCCACCACCCGTTGCTCAAGCACCGGCGCTTCGCGCTGGCCAGCCATGACCGCTTTTTCATCGTGATCGAGACCGCCGACCCGCAATACCGGCCGGACGCCACCCCCCAGCTCCTGGAGTCGCTGGGCAGCGTGCGCGTGGAAACCGTGGAGGAGTGACGATGCGCTACTTGCTGGCCGCTTTTGTTCTGTTGTGCCTGGTGGTGGTGAGCATCGCCGGCTTTCGCGGCGGGATGTCGCGCCGGCCGCCCATCGAGCTGTTCTCGGACATGGACCGCCAGCCCAAGCTGCGGCCCCAGTCGGCGAACGCGTTTTTCGCGGACCGCCTCAGTTCGCGGCCGCACCCGGCCAACACCATCCCGCGCAGCCAGCCGCTGCGGGTTGGCGACGCGCCGGTGTATCCCTTCGAGGACCATCCGGTCTTCACCGGCATGGTGCCGGGCACGCCGCCGGGCGCCACCAACTTCGTCGAGGTCAATCCGCTGCCCATCACCGCCGAACTGCTGGCGCGGGGACGACAGGTCTTCAGCATTCACTGCCAGCTCTGTCACGGCGCGGCCGGTGATGGCAAGGGGGTCACCACCAAGTACGGCATGACCGTGATTGGCAACCTCCATGATCCGCGCATCGTGCGGCAGCCGGACGGGGAGCTCTTTCACGTGATCACGCACGGTCGCAACCTGATGCAGGGCTACGCCGCCACCATCGAACCGCGCGACCGCTGGGCCGTGATCAGCTACGTCCGCGCCCTGCAACTGAGCCATCTGGCCACGTTGGAAGAAGTGCCGGCCGACCAGCAGGCCGCCCTGAGGAAATAGCTCATGAGTGCCGCCCACGCTTCCGCTCCTCCCGCCCCCGCGCCGCTGGACCTGAGCCGCTGGCGCAACCTGCCGAACGTGCTCATCGCGGTCGGCGCCCTCGGGGCGCTCCTGGGACTGCTCCTGCGGCCGGTCCAGTTCGGGTACTCCTGGCTGGTGAGCTTCATGTTTTTCCTGAGCCTGGGCCTGGGGGCGCTGTTCCTGGTGATGGTGCACCACCTGTTCGACGCCGGGTGGTCCGTGCCGCACCGCCGGTTTTGCGAGCATCTGGCCAACCTGGTGTTTCCCTGGCTGCTGGTGTTCTTCCTGCCCATCGCGCTGCTGGCCCCGCGGCTCTACGGCTGGATGCAGGTGGCCGACCCGCACGCGGACCACGCCCTGCACGCCAAGTTGCCGCTCTTCACCAAGCCCGGTTTCTACCTGGTCGCCGCCCTTTGCTTTGTCATCTGGACCTGGCTGGCGCGCCGCCTGCGGGCGGCCTCGCTGGCCCAGGATGCCGACGGCGCGGCGCACCACACCCACCGGATGCGCCGGCTGGCAGCGGGCGGAATCTTCCTGTTTGCCATTACCCTGACCCTGGCGGCCATCCTGTGGATGAAGGGCCTGATGTACGAGTGGTTCTCGACGATGTACGGCGTGTACTACTTTGCCGGCAGCGTCTGGATGACCCTGGGCACGGTGTACTTCATCACGATGGTGCTCCAGCGCAACGGCACGCTCACCGCGGTGCTCCACGAGCACCAGTTCTACTTCCTGGGCTCGCTGATGTTCGCCTTCACGGTCTTCTACGCCTACATCCACTTCTCCCAGTACTTCATCATCTGGAACGCCAACCTGCCCGAGGAGACCTTCTGGTACGTGCTGCGCGAAAAGGGCGCCTGGTGGTACGTCGGGCTGGCGTTGATCTTCGGCCATTTCTTCCTGCCCTTCCTGGCCATGCTGCGGATTGACCTCAAGCTGAGCTTCGCCTGGATGACCCCGCTCTGCGCCTGGACCTGGGTGATGCACTACGTGGACCTGGCCTTCAACGTCCATCCCACCCTCCATCCGGACGGCTACCCCTTCCAATGGGCCTGGCTGGACCTGGCCTGCGCCGCGTTGATGGGCGGACTGCTCGCGAAGGCGTTCCTCAAGGACTTCGCCGCGCATCCCCCCTTCCCGCTCAAGGACCCCCGCCTGCACGAGGCCATGGGGATCATCCTGGTGCATCCTTCGCCGATTTCCGGCGGCGACCTGGATGAAGTGGACGAACTGGACCGGGCGCCGGAAACCAACGGAGGTGGCCGATGAAACTCTGGGAACGCTGTTGCGGCGGTTGGGACGCCGCCAAGACCGGGGCGTGGTTCGTGGGCGCGGCGGGCACGCTCCTGCTGGTGGGCGGCCTGGCCTGGTGGGTCTTTGCGCGCACCCGGCCCCCCGGCGTGGACACCGCCCGCGCCGCGCTGCGCTACAGCAACCTCGCCGAAATCCGCGCCGCCGCGCACACCGCCCTGACCACCGCCGAGCCCATTGACAAGGCCAGGGGCATTTACCGCATCCCCATCACCAACGCGATGGAGCTCCTGCTCCGCCTCTGGCAGGACCCCGCCGCCGGCCGGGCCGACCTGCTCCAGCGCCTCGAAAAGGCCACCGCCAAGCCGCCGGAGAAACCCAGTGAGTACGAGTAAGCCGCCCGCTCTCGCACCCACCGCGCCCGGTTCCGCCCGATGAGTGTCCCGGAAGCCCCGCCCGTTCCCGCGTGCGCCCCGAGCGCGACCCCGGCCCGCGCCCCACTCGAGGCGATTGACCGGTCGTGTCGCTGGCCGGTCATGGTGCTGGTGGTCCTGGCGGCGGGTTGGTTGGTGACCGGCGGCCTCCTGGCCGTGCTGGCCGCGGTGAAACTTCACGCGCCGGGGCTGCTGGCCCAGCACGCCTGGCTCACCTACGGCCGCGTCCAACCGGCCGCGTGGAACGCGCTGGTGTTCGGGTTCGCCTCGCTCGCCGGCCTGGCCCTGGCGCTGTGGATGACCGCCCGCCTCAGCGGCGCCCCCTTGCGCGGCGGCGGTTTCATCATCCCGGGCGCGCTGGTCTGGCATCTGGGATTGAAACTGGGCCTGCTCGGCATCCTGGCCGGGGATTCGACCGGTCTGGAGGGCCTGGAACTGCCGCCGTACGCCTCGCCCCTGCTCCTGCTCGGGTACCTGCTCATGGCGCCGTGGGCGCTGCTGACCTTTGCCCGGCGGGTCGAGCCCGAGGCGTACGTGGCGCAGTGGCATCTGCTGGCCGCGCTGCTGGTATTTCCGTGGGTGTTCGCCGCGGCCCACCTGGCCGGGGTTTTCCTGCCGTTGCGGGGCGTGCTGCAGGCGGCGGCGCAGGCGTGGTACCTCCAGAACCTGCAACTGCTCTGGCTGGGTTTTCTCGGCCTGGCGGCGGTGTTTTACTTCGTGCCCAAACTCACCGGCGTGGCCCTGCCCAGTCGCAGTCTGGCGCGGTTCGGGTTCTGGACGTTGCTGGGCTTCGGCAGCCTGGCCGGCATGACCCGGTACGCGGGCGGACCGTTCCCGGCGTGGATGACCAGCGTGGCCGCGGCGGCGGGGGTCCTGACCCTCTTTGGCGTGTACGCGGTGGCCGTGAATGTGGGCGGGGTGTTGCGCGGCCAGGGGGCCCGGGTGCGCGCAAGTGTGGTGCTGCAGTTTGTCGCCCTGGCCTGGCTGGTTTTCCTGGTGGCCGGGGTGGTCGGCGCGGTCAATTCGCTCATCGCGGTGCGGCAGTGGACCCAGTTTACCCTGCTGACGCCGGGATTGGACCAGTTGACCCTGCTGGGCGTCTGCGGCCCGGCCCTGTTGGGCGCGCTTTATTTCATGGTACCGCGGCTCTTGGGCCGGTCCTGGCCGGCGCCGGCGCTGGCGCGGGTGCACGTGTACCTCGCCGCGGCGGCCGTGCTCGTGGGGGGCGGGGCGGCGCTCGTCGGCGGGCTGGTGCACGGGGCGGCGTTGAATGACCCGCAAATCGGGTTCATTCAGGTGGTGAAGCGTTACCTGCCGTTCGCCTCGACCGGTACCCTGGCCCATCTGCTGGGGCTGGCGGGGGCGGTTCTCTTCGCGTTCAACCTGCTCCTGGCGCTGGTGCAGTGCTGCCGCCAGGCCGCGCAGCCGGTGCTGGTGGCGTGGACCACGGCGGCTCCGGCCGCGGCGCCGCAACCGGCGGAGGTGAAGCCATGAAGCACGGGCCGTTGCTGTTTCTGGGCGTGCTCGGCGTGGTGCTGGCCTCGTGGCTGATCAGCGTCGTGGCGCCGCATTTTCAGATCGGCAGCGAGGAGCCCATCCTCATCGAGGAACTGGGCATCCAGTACCCGGTGGACCGCTCCGGCGAGGCCAAGCAGGGGGCGGAAATCTACCGCTCGCTGGGCTGCAACTACTGCCACTCCCGGCAGGTCCGCCAGGAACCCCTCCTGGCCGACCTGACCGTGACCGACCTCGGCACCAACGCGGTCGAGGCGCGCGCCGTGGTGGCCTCGCTGCGGCGTGACCTGGCCGGTGTGGACGGCAGCCGCCTGCCCGCGGAACTGCCCCGGCCGTTGCTGGCGGACGTGCCGTACGCCGCGGCGGAGACCGCCTTGCGCCGCCTCACCAACGCCGGGGCAAAGGTCGAGTTGAAACTGGCCAACCTGGGGGCCGACATCGCCCGCGGCTGGGGTCCGCGCCGCACCGTGGCCCGCGACTATCTGCGCGACCACCCGGTCCTGCTCGGCCAGGTGCGCTACGGGCCGGACCTCGCCAACCTCGGCGCGCGGCAGACCAACGCCACGCGGCTGTACCTCAAGTTGTACAATGCCCGCCTCGAGATGCCCGGCTCGACCATGCCCCGCTACCCCTTTCTGTTCGAGGAACGCCGCCTGCGGCCCGGCGTGCAACCCTCGCCCGACGCGCTGCGCGGCTTCGGCTTCGAGCCGCCGCCCGGCGTCGAGATTGTGCCCCGCCCCGAGGCCCGCCAACTGGTGGCCTACCTGTTGAGCCTGAAAGCGGACACGCTCTTCTACGAGACCTACCTGCCGCGACCATCCGCCGCGCAACCCACTGCTGCCGGCCCGGTGGCCGCGACGGCCACGAATGCCCCGGCCCCCAACGCGCCGGCGCCCCCGCCGCAGCCATGAATTTGGAGACCCGTCCCCAACCCTCAGCGCCCGCGGCGTTGGTGCCCGCCGTCGCGGACCTCGCCCCCGGACCCGAGCCGGCCGAGCCGCGGAACGGTGCGGCGTTTTACACGCCGATCTGGCTGGTGGCGCTCTTTGGCGTGGCCTTGTACTGGGCCACGCTGTACGTGGACCGGCACGGGGGCGGCTTCAACCCGCTGGTCTTCACCCCCGGTGAACTCCTGGCCGATGTCGAGGCGCGCGTGCCGCGCTCGGAGGCGGATGCGCTGCTGGCGCGGGGTCGGCTGGTGTTCAACACCTACTGTTCGGCCTGTCATCAGCCCAATGGCCGCGGTCTGCCCGGCCAGTTCCCCCCGCTGGCCGGTTCGGACTGGGTCCTGACCGAGGGGCCCAACCGCATCATCCGCATCGTGCTGGACGGCTTGCAGGGGCCGATCACGGTCAACGGCGTCGAGTTCAACAACGTCATGCTGCCCTGGCGGGACCAGCTCTCGGATGAAGACATTGCGGCCGTGGTCACCTACGTCCGCGGCAACAAGGACTGGGGCAACAACGCCGGTCCCGCCACGCCCGCCCAGGTCAAGGGCATCCGCGCGGCCACCGCTTCGCGGGGCCAGAACTGGACCGCGGCCGAACTGCTCGCCATCCCCGTTGCCGACTGAGTCGGCGCCGCCGAAACCAACGTCCCTCGCGGTTGGCCGCATAGCCGGGTTGCGTACTTCCCGTCCTTCAAGGCAGCACCGCCCGGTAAAAGCGCCGCGGCCGTGCCTTCGTCTCCGGGTCAGGGACTTCGCCCACCCCGGCGGGGAGGTTGGTGGTCATCACTTCAATCCATGTCCGCAGGTCCTCGCTGGTTTGAAGCACCACGGTGCGGTGGGAAGGCGCCCAAAGCCGCCAGACAAGGCCCTCGCCGGTGCCGGCTTTCCATTCCAGGCGCGGCGGCGCCGGCCGCGGGCGGGTGGCCAGGGGAAAACTCGTTTCCCGGGCCAGCGCGGCGA
>JBBIJZ010000056.1:18597-27934 GCA_037445715.1 Verrucomicrobiales bacterium
AGGGTGAACGGCAGGGTGGGGTCCACCGCCGCCGCCGCCTCGAGGTTGATCACCTCGGGCACCGGCGGCGGTCCCAGGACGCCGGCATAGCTGACCGTGCCGCTTTGCTCACCCGTGCGGGTGCGGAGGTGGAAACTGTAGCTGGTGGGATTCAACAAGCTGCCGTGCGGGTAGGCCGCGTCCAAGGCCGTGGCGGTCGCGAACCGTTGCTCGAAGAACAGGGCCAGGCCGTTGGTGACCGCTTCGAGCGGGAGCGCCGGGCCGCCGCCGGGCGGCTGCACGGTGCCGGAGACCAGGCTCTGTGGGGCCTGGCCCAGGACGAGGGCCAGAAAGGAGTAAGGTTGGCCGGGCACGGGGCCGGGGGACTGGCCGGGGAGCTGCGTGAACTGGTGCAGCTTGACCACGCCGAACCACTGCACTTCGCCGGCCACGAGAGCGTTCAGCCAGCCGGCGCTCAGGAGGACGCACCACCAACGCGAATTTCCCGCTCCCGTGCGCCCCGGCAGGGCGCGAGTCAGGGGGAAAAGGTGGTTCATGCCGGCAGCTCAGTTGACGGGCGCCGAATCCGGGAGAGTTGGCCGGCCGGAACTTTGCGCCGGCGGAGTGGGGGATGGAGGCGGACCTGCCGGGGCCGGTGCTGCCGGGGCGAAAGGCAGGGGGATTGCCGCGGAACGACGCGGCGGGCGCCCTTTGTGGCCGAACAACCGGACCCGCAGCCGATGCCACTTGCGCCGCACCGAGAAGCGCAGGGCAGCCAGGGTGCGCCGCGCCCGGTGCTTGTGTACCATGCCCTTGGCCCGCCGCAGCCAGCGTCGGGCCCACACAAACTCCGTGGCCAGGACGGCCAGACCCAAGGGGATGACCACAAAGGCCGGCCCCGGCAACACCAACAGCGCGATGCCAAACAGCAGGAGCGTGCCCCCGACCACGGTCACGATGATTTTCTTGAAGGGCATGTCCGGGATTCAGGCAGGTCTCGTGCCGGGGCAGGGCGGGTGCGCATCACGGCGGGCGGGCTTCACTGGGAGGGCACGGCCCGCACCTGTCCGGTGGCGGGATTGTACTCAAACTTCATGCCGGCAGGCAGGCGCGGCAAAGCCGGCAGGTAGCCCTCCTTGACCAGTTCGTCCAGGGTCTTCGGGTACCGGTCTTCGGCGGCCTGAAACTGCCGGATGGCTTGCTGGACCTGGACCAGCTCGACCACCTTGGCCGCCTGTTTCTGGGCCTGGCCGATGGCGCCCACGTAATCCGCGGGGGCGGTGAGGGGGTTGCCGGAGGCGGTGTTGGTGGCGGCGGCCGGCGCGGCTGGCGCGGGCTTGCCGCCGCACCCGGCCAGCAACCCCCCGGTCAGGCCGAGCAGGGGTAAAAACACTTTCATGGCGACAAGTTAATCCGCCGGCCCGCAAAGCCAAGCCTGCGCCACAGCGGCGGGGTTGGAGGGGGCGGGCAGAGGAGGGCACGCGGTCGAGCAGACCGCACCGGTAACCGGAACTCGGAGTCTGGCCGGGGCCACACCGGGGAAGGGCGTGCTTGACTGCCGCATCTGACTTGAAGCCTGAAGCCTCTCCCTGGACCACGCGGCCTGATCCAAAAGACGGGCGGGCGCGCCGCCGGCCCTTGTTCAGCCACGTTTTCCGAACGTCTCCGGCAAGGCTCAGGGATCGGGGAATGAAAAAGGCATTGATCTGATTCCGCTCGCGATGCAAAGTAAATTTCATGAAAGCACTGGTGTTCTCTCCTCCGTTTTCGATCAGTCATGCACCCGTGTTTTTGCGCGGCGTCGTGCTGGGCCTCGCCGTGCTGGCCGGCCCGGTAACGCTGGGTGCCGGTTCGGTTGGCGGGCGCGTGGTGGGCTGGGGCTCGGGCTATCCGATCGCAAATTTGCCCGCGGACTTGACCAATGTGACCGCCGTGGCCGCCGGACCCCAGCACGCCGTGGCGCTGCGCGGAGACGGAAGCGTCGTGGCCTGGGGTTACGGCAGCGGGCTGAATGTGCCCGGGGATCTGGGCGAGGTGAGCGCGGTGGCTGCCGGTTACAACTACAGTCTGGCCCTTCGACAGGACGGCACGGTCCGGGGCTGGGGCAGCTCTCCCGCGGTTTCCAAGCTGCCCGGCGAACTGCAAGAGGTCGTGGCCATCGCGGCCGGTTACGACCACGCCCTGGCCCTGAAGAGCGGTGGCACGGTGGTCGCTTGGGGGCAGCAGAATTTTGGCTGCCTGGACGTGCCGCCGGACCTGACCAATGTCATCGCCATCGCTGCCGGCCATTCGCAGAATCTGGCGCTGCGTGCGGACGGCACCGTGGTCTTCTGGGGGTACGGCAGCACCGGCACCGTCATGCCGCCCCCGGCCAATCTGACCAACGTGGTCGCCATCGCCCTGGGCACGGTGGTGGGCGGGTCGGTGGACACCACGCATTGTCTGGCGCTGCGCGAGGACGGAACGGTCATCGCCTGGGGAAACAACACCTGGCACAAGTGTGAAGTTCCCGCCGATCTGCCGCGCGTCACTGCTCTGGCCGCGGGCCAACACCACAGTCTGGCGCTGACCGCGGATTACCGGGTGGTGGGCTGGGGCTACAACGCGGCCGGTCAGTGCACGCCACCGGACCCGTTGGGGGCGGTGCGGGCCATTGCAGCCGCCAACCAGTACAGCCTGGCCATCATCGAGACGCTGCCGCCCATCCTGGTGGGCCAACCCGCCGGTCGCCTGGTCAGCACGGGGGAAACGATTACCCTGGTCGCCTCGGGCAACGGCACGCCTCCGCTGACCTGGCAGTGGTACTTGAACGGCCAGCCCGTGCCCTGGGGCACCGGTCCCTCCCTCACGCTCACCAACATCCAGCTCGCCGACTGCGGCGCTTACCAGGTCGAGTTGCGAAATCCGTACGGCGTCGCCCGCAGTGAGATCGCCACCGTGGCCATCCGGGTGCTGGACTTGCAAATGGTCGCCGGCCTTACGCTCGAGAACCCTCCCGGTACCGCTCTGCGCGTGGAATGGTCCGATGACCTGCAAACCTGGCATCCGCTCACCAACCTCGTGTTGCCCTACAGCCCGTACCGGTTCGTGGACTGGGAGTCGGCCCTCCACCCCCGGCGATACTACCGCGTTCAGCCCTGACCCGAATACCTGAAGTCCGGCACCAACCCTGGTCCGGGGATGCGCCGGTAGGGACCCGGCGGTGAGCCCGCCGCACTCCAAGAGCCAGCCGGCCCGGGGAGTCTGCGCCACGGCCAATCCGGCCACGGCAAGAAACCGAGATGTGCGCCGGGCGGGTGGACCGGCGATTTCCGGCTTGCCAAATCCGCGCGCCGGCCGCGCCATGAGCGGGCACCACAGCGTCATTGCCAACATGAAAACGTCCTGGTCCTCCCTCCTGATCCTGAGTCTGGTCACCGTCCCGCTGCACGCGGGCGATGCCGCGGTCCCGCCGGGTTTCACCCCGCTGTTCAATGGCCGGGACTTTTCCGGTTGGCGGGTGCCCGCCGGCGACAACGGCCACTGGAAGGTCGTGGACGGCGTCATTGACTACGACGCCGAGAGCGAGGCACCCGGCGACAAATCGCTCTGGAGCGAGCGCGAGTTCGGCGACTTCGAGCTGCGCGTGGACTGGCGCATCAAGGCCACCCCCTACGTAAACCCGAACGTCCCCTACATCCTGCCCGACGGCACCCACGCCCGGGACATCACCGGCAGGGAACACCGCTTCGCACTGCCGGACTCGGATTCGGGCATTTTCCTGCGCGGCGAAGGACGTTTCCAGGTCAACATCTGGTGCTGGCCCATTGGCTCGGGCGAAATGTACGGTGTGCGCACCGACCCGAAGACCTCGCCCGAACTGCGCGCCGCCGTCACCCCGCGCCACCAGGCCGACAAACCGGTGGGCGAGTGGAACCGCTTCGAGATCACCGTGCGCGGCAAGACCGTGACCGTGGTCCTCAACGGCGTGACCGTCATCCCCGGCGCCACCATCCCCGACCTGCCCCCGCGCGGGCGCATCGCCTTTCAGCACCACGGCGGCAAGGACCGCAACGGGAACTGGAACAGCCCGCCCAGCCTGGTGCAGTTCAAGAACGTCTTCATCCGCGAACTGAACTGAGGGACTGACCTCCGTTTCGCGCGCCGGCCGCGGGCGGGGAAGCGGCCCTCGCGCCGCCCAAAACACGGCTTGCCACGCCGGGGTTCACCGGGCAAGTTGACCGGCCCGAATATGGCACACGTCAAGTTGCACATCCCCGGTCCGGTCGAGGTCAGCGAGAAGACCTTCCGCGCGTTCTGCCAGCCCATGATCGGGCACCGCGGGCAGGGCTTCAAAGACCTCTACGCCCGCATCCAGCCCCGACTCCAGGCCCTGTTGTCCACCCGGCAACTGGTCTTTTTGTCCACCTCCTCGGCCTGGGGGGTCATGGAGGGCGCCCTGCGGAACCTGTGCACCCAAAAGGTCCTCAACTGCATGTGCGGCGCCTTTTCGGACAAGTGGTACGACGTGGCCAAACGCTGCGGCAAGGCGGCCGAGCCGTTGCAGGTGCCCTGGGGCTCCCCCATCCGGGCCGAGGCCGTGGACGCCCGGCTCGCCACCGGCCAGTTCGATGCCCTGACCTTCATCCACAACGAAACCTCCACCGGCGTCATGTCGCCCCTGGCCGAGGTCGCCGCCCTCAAGGCCAGGTATCCCGACGTGATGTTCATCGTGGACTGCGTCAGCTCGCTCACCGCCGTGCCGGTCGAGTTCGACAAGCTGGGGGTGGACGTGGTGCTGGCCGGTACCCAGAAGGCCCTGGCCCTGCCGCCGGGCATGAGCATTTTCGTGTGCTCGCCCGCCGCCCTGGCCCGGGCCGCCACCGTCAAGGACCGGGGGTACTACTTCGACTTCGTCGAGTTCCAGAAAAACGCGGAGCAAAACATGACGCCCAGCACGCCGAGCATCGCCCACGTGTACGCGCTCGAGTCCAAGCTGGAGGACATCTTCACCGAGGGTCTCGAGGCCCGTTACGCCCGCCACGCCCGACTGGCCCGTATGACCCGCGAGTGGGCCGCGCGCCACGGCTTCACCCTCTTCCCCGAGCCCGGCTACGAGTCGCACACGCTGACCTGCGTAAACAACGGCGCCAAGCCCGGCGGCCGGGTCATCAACGTGCCCGAGTTCCAGAAACGGGTGAAGGACCGCGGCTTCCTCATTGACGGCGGCTACGGCAAGATCAAGGGCACCACCTTCCGCATCTCGAACATGGGCGACGAGACCGAGGCCACGATGAACGCCCTCTACGCGGCCATGGACGACGCCCTGCAGGGACTCTGAGCCGTGCCCGCGCCCGCGCGTGTCTGCCTCGGCTGGCCGGCCCTGCTGGCCCTGGGCGCCGTGGCCGCGCGGGCGATGATCTTCCTGGGCACGGACGACCCGGCCCACAACACCACCCCGCCCACGGGCGACCTGGCCGACAGCGGCTGGCAGTGGCAGGGCAACTGGCGCGGCTTCGCCGGCACCCCCATCGCCCCGCAATGGTTCCTCACCGCCCGCCACCTCGGCGGCAGTGTCGGCGAGGAATTCCACTTCGCCGGTCGCGCCTGGCGCACCACCGCGCGCTTTTATGACGACGCCAGCGACCTGGCCCTCTGGCGCGTGTGCGGCGAGTTCCCCACCTACGCCCCGCTGTACAGCGGCACGGACGAGGTCGGCCGGCCCTGCGTGCTCTTCGGCCGCGGCCGCGCCCGCGGCGCGGAGGTGGTGGTCACCAACGAACCGGGCGAAACCCGCCTGGCCGGCTGGCTCTGGGGCGGCGGCGCCGGCACCCTGCGCTGGGGCGTGAACCACATCACCACCCTGGCCAACTACGGCGGTCACCCGGAAAACGCTCTCGCCGGCACGTTCGACGCCGACGGCGAGCCCGATGAGGCCATGCTCTCCGGCGGCGACTCCGGCGGCGGGGTCTTCATCCGACACGAGGGCCGCTGGGAACTGGCCGGCATCGCCCTGGCCGTGGACGGGCCGTTCCGGTTCACCGCGGACGGCGAGGACTTCCACGCCGCGCTGTTCGACAAGACCGGGTTGTTTGAAAAGGGCGAGTCCGGTTGGGCGCTGGTAGTGGCCACGGAAGGCCCGCAACCCGCCGCCTGGTACGCCTCGCGCGTTGCCGCCCGCCGCGAGTGGATCGAAGCGGTCATCGCCGCCAACTCCAATCCGCCCGACCCGCCCGAACTCCAGATGGCCGCCGAGGTGACCGGCCCGTACACCAACGTCGTCGCCACGGTGGACCCCGAGGTGCAGGCCCTGCGGGTGCCCGCCCCGGATCGTCCGGCGTTTTTCCGCATGAGCGCCTGCCGGCCCACGCGCGTGCTCGGCATCACCCGCGAGGCGGGCGACCTGGTGATTCGGTACGAGTGATTCGTGCCCGCGGGGGCGGGAGTCAGGAGTCAGGAGTCAGAAGGCGGAAGCACGCGTGGCGCGTGCCTCACACGAGGGGGATGGGCGGCAGGTTGGCCGCGAGGGCAATCCAATTGCCGGTTCACCCGGGTCTCGAAACTGCGGCGAAGGGCTCTTCAGCCAGGCACCCCGTTGATTGGGCGCTACGGGTTGCCGGCGGGTTGCCGCCGTTCCAGCGCCAAGAGGCCCTCTTCAATCTCGGCCCGTGACAGGCCGCCCAGGACCAGGACCTCGTCACTGAGGGCGCGCAACCGATGGTAAAATGCCCGGCCGATCTCGAGCGCCCCGGGGGCGTTCTCGCAGGCGTCCAGGTAGCGGAACAGCGCGTCCTCGGCCCGGGCGTAGTCGCCGCGGTTTTCGTGGTAGAGCATCAGGGCCGCCTCGGTGCGGGGCGGCAGCGGCGCCTCGCCCAGTTCGAGCAACAGGTCTTCGACGCGCGGGGCGAACTCGGGCAGGTTGGTGCCGCCCTGGAAGGTGGCGCCCAGGACGACCTGCAGCGCCTTGAGCCGGCAGTCGCGGGCGCGGTCCGGGTGGTTCTGCGCGGCGGCGGTCCGGCCCAGGGCCGCCAGCAGTGCGGCGAGCAGGAGGCACTTGTCGCGCACCACCGGGGGTGGCTCGTCCACGGCCAACCGCGCCAGCAATTCGCCCTCGGTGAGCGAGACCACCGAGTCGGCCCCCAGGCCGAGCAGTTCGCGCAGGGCCAGGTCCGCCCGGCGCGCGGCGGCCTCGTAATCCCGGGTCTGGAGGAAGCCGGCGATCTCCGCCAGCCAGCGCAGGTAGCGTTGGATCCAGCCGATGAGGTAGTCCTCGCGAATCATGGTCAGCGCCCGGGGCCCGTTTCCGGGGGAGGCACCGGCGGACTTTCCACCGGCCAGCGGGCCCGGTACGGGTCCGGATAGAGGCCGATGGCCTCGAGCGGGAGGGGCCGGAAGGGGAGGCGGGACAGCACCGGTGCGTCCGGGCGAAGACGGAAGTCGCCGTGCGCCGCGTCCACAAAGCCGGGGTCGGCGTCCTGGTACTCGACGTTGTCCAGCAGCTCCCAGTGGGCGCGGTTGCCGCCGGCCAACGTGCCGCAGCGGTAAAAGACATTGCGCCAGACGCGATTGAGGCCGTGGGGCTCGAGCATCTGCGCCAGCTCGGGGTAACGGGCGCGGTAGAGGTCGTTGGTGAAGAATCCCGGCGGCGCCTGCCCCTGGCGCAGGCGGCGCCAGACCGCGTTGTCCGGGTACCACCCGCCGGTGAGCCCGCGCGCGCAGTCCACGAAGAGGTTGTTGTCCACGAGGTTGTCCCGGCCGCCGTTGATCTGGATGGCGCCGAAGTTGCCGCGGGCGGCGCGGAGGAACAGGTTGCCGTACACGAGCATCCCGCTGATGGCGTCGTCGAAGCGCAGCGCGGCCTGGCCGTGGACCCACGGCTCGGAACCGGTCTTGCCGATGTCCCGGAAGCGGTTGTAGCGGAAAATCACCCCGCGGTAGGTGGGGTTGCCGAACAGTTCCATCGCGCCCTGGTCGTCGGACTCGAACACGGCGGTGTGGACATCGTTGAACTCGACCAGGTGGTCGTTGCCCTCCAGGCGCATCACGCTGCTGGGGGCGTGATGCAGGAGGTTGTGCGCCGCGCGGTGGCCCACGCCCTCGAGGTGGATCGCCGGCGTGTACGTGCGGTCCAGCCGGCCGATGTGGTGGATGTGGCAGTTTTCCACCACGTGCCCGCCGGGACTGAGCGTGGCGCGGTCACCGCCGAAGACCTCGATGCCCCGCCGGCCCAGCGTGTGGACGTCGCATCCCAGCACGCGGTTGGCGCGGCCGCCCTGGAGGGTGATGCCGTTGCCGGCCAGGCGGCTCACCGTGCAACCGGCCAGCACGCACTCCTCGCAATTCTCGAGCCCCAGGCCGTTGAAGCGGGCCAGGTCGAAGGTCAGCCCCTCGAAGCGCACGTGCGCCACCTGCCGCAGCACCGCCAACGGACGGTCCCACAGCCCGATCTCGATCCGGACCCGGTCCGGGGGCGCGGGCGGGTACAGGTAAAGCCGGCCGCGCGCGCGGTCCAGATACCACTCGCCCGGGGCGTCAAGTTCTTCGAGCAGGTTGAACACGTAGTAGATCAGCCCCTGCTGGTCGCTCAGGCCCCCGCCGTAGTTGTAGGGCTCGGCGGTGGTCACGGTGCGCCGTTGCGGATCAATCGCGGCCACCGGCAACGCCGCGTCGGCCCACAGGTAGCGGAAGTACCCGAACAACCAGACGTTGCTCACCCCCTGCCAGCGCGCGTGGCGGTCCGCGTCGTACTCGAAGACCGACGGCCGCCGTTCCCGGGCCGAGCCCGGCTCGACCACGCGCCGCGCGCGGACGAAGCCCTCGTTGGGCCAGCGCGCCGGCGGCAGGGGCGCGCCGTCGGCAAACACCTCCAGCGTCGGCGGCGAGGGCGGCTGCCCGAACCCGCGCACGCGCAACTCGCCAAAGTTGGTCACGCCCAGAGCCCGCAGGTCGCATTCCCAGACCCGGTCACGGCTCTCCGCCGGCAGCCGCGCCCGCACGGCCGGGTCGCGCACCGGCGCGAAGTCCCGCAACCGCAGCCCGCCGTAAAACACCGCCCGCCCCGGCTCCGCCGCGCGGTACACCACCGGCGCCCCCGGCCGGCCGGAGTCTTCCGGCCCCAGCTCGAAGGTTTCCGTGACCGGGTATTCGCCCGGCAGGACCGTCACGGCCACCGCCCCGGTCAGTCCACCGGCGCGCAACTGCCGCACCCGGTCCCGGGCCTGGGTCAACGTGGCCAGCGGTCGCGCGCGCGAACCCTCGCCCGCGGCGCTGCCCTGCGGGCCGACAAACACCTCCGCGACGAAATCGCGCACCGGCTCCGGGCGCGTGCGTTGGTCCTCCGGCGCCGCCGCCCCGGCGGGCGCGGTCAGGGCGCGGGGGC
>JBBIJZ010000057.1:0-21549 GCA_037445715.1 Verrucomicrobiales bacterium
CCGCGGCCAGCGGGCGGTCGAAGTGCAGGATCGTTTCGCGCGTGACCGAAACGCCGGGTTCACCGTCGTCCGGCGAGACGCTGACCAGCCGCGTCAGCCCGGTTTCCCGGAGACGGAAGAACCGTGTGGCGGCGCCGGGCGAGACGGTAACCATCACCTCTGCTTCGGTGACGGTCTCGGGAAGGTCCAGCCTTCGCCACAGGGCCGCCTGACCCACTTCTACGGCGCTTTCCAAAGTGTACGTGCTGGCGCTTCGCGGCCAGCTCACCCGGATCGTGTGACCCGGCTGGAGCGCGACCCCCAGCGCGGGTTGGGCGAGCGCGGTGACGCGGACGCCGCCGGCCAAGAGCCAACCCGCGGAGAGGCCGGCCATCCACTTGCGCAGGGGTGTCCCCGGTTGTTTGTCCTCCAAGAGGACGGGAAGGTGGGGAAGTTTTTTAATCATTGCCTGAACGCTAACTTGGAACCGGATCCCTTGTCAAATCCCCTGGCGACCGACCGCCAGCCGTTCAGCGACGCTCCGGTTTGCAGGGCCCGACCGGAAGGGGTCGTTTTCCGGGCGGCAATCGCGCGCGCGGGACGAGTTCAGGCGCGCGGTTCCGCTGCGGGGGCAGGGTGGAATACCGGCGGGATCAAAGTGCTGCCCGGCCGGCGGGAGGCGGCTGGAGGTTCTCCCCGACGCAGCATGTGCCCCAGCCTCGGCGGAAGAGGCGAGACGAACTCGGGCGGCGCTACACCTTCCACGGCCCGCGTTTTTCGCGGTCGAGCCAGGTGTTGGCTTCGGCGTCGCCGAGGAATTGCTCCTTGGCGGGATCCCAGCGCAGCTTGCGGTCGTGCCAGTAGGCCAGGTTGCCCAGGTGACACACGGTCACGGAGCGGGCGCCGATTTCGACGTCGCAAATGGGTTTCTTGCGGCTGCGCACGCAGGTGACGAAGTCGCGGTAGTGGTTGGTACTGCGGTAAAGCTGCACGGGCAGGGCCTCGAACTTCTCGTTCATCAGGCTCTCGGGCTCGGCCTTGAAGCGGCCGCGGTCCACGCAGACCTTGCCCTTGGTCCCCACGAAGACGACGCCGAAGTTGTAGCCCTCCAGGCCGCCGTGATACATGACCCCGCCATTGGCGTACTTGTAGGTAAGTCGTTTCACGTCGCGGCCGTTGGGCGGGAGGATTTCCACCGGCCCGCTTTCGTCCATGCCCAGGCCCCACTGGGCGATGTCGAAGTGGTGGGCGCCCCAGTCGGTCATCATGCCCCCGGAGTACTCGCGGTAGTTGCGCCAGTTGGGGAAGTGGTCGTGCACGCCGCGCGGGCTCAGGATCGAGTTGTACGGGCGGAGCGGTGCGGGGCCCAGCCAGAAGTCCCAGTCCAGGCCCGGTTCCATCGGTTCCTCGGGCAGGTCGCACCACTTGCTGGGGCCGCCGACCGAGACGTACACCTCCTTGACCTCGCCAATGGCGCCGTTGCGCACAAGCATGCAGCCCTTCCAGAAGGCGCTGTCCGAGCGCTGCATCGAGCCGGTCTGGAACACGCGCTGATTTTCGCGCACGGCATTCACCATGGCCCGCGCCTCGTGGATGGTGAGCGAGAGCGGCTTCTCGCAGTAAATGTCCTTGCCGGCCCGGGCGGCGGCGACCACCGGGTAGGCGTGCCAGTGGTCGGGCGTGGCGATGACCACCGCGTCAATGTCCTTGCGGGCGATCAGCTCGCGGAAGTCCTTGTACTCGGCGCAGCCCTTGAAGTCCTTGTCCTGTTTGGTCGTGTAGAACTCCTCGACCAGCTTCTTGTGGTGCAGCCGGCGGGTGGTGTCCACGTCGTTGACCGCGACCACCTGCACGTCCGGGTGGGGCAGAAAGCTGTGGAGCAGGTGCCGGCCCTGCTTGCCCACACCGATGAAGCCCAGGGTGAGGCGGGCGTTGGGCGCGGCATCGCCCGTGGCCGCCCAGACGCGGGCGGGAATGAGGTGGGGCGCAGCGGCGGCCGTGAGCAGGCCACCCAGGAAACGGCGGCGGGAGCAGGGCGAGGTGGTATGCATAAAGCGACGGGGCCAATGACAGGGCAAGCGGACCGGAAATTCAAGCCGCGACCTCGACCGCGAATGCACGCGCGCGCTGCCGGGCCTCGGCCAGTTCCGCGCGGGTGAGGCTCAGATTGAGCGTTTCCCGCGCGCTTGCCGCCGGGCCGTAACCCTGCTCGGCCGCCAGCTCGAACCACTTGAACGCCTCGATGCGCGCCTCGGTCGCGGCCGGGAGGTGGGCCTGGTATCCGGCCCGTTGGCAGCGCAGCCCCAGTTGGTACTGGGCCCCGGGGTCGCCGTGGGCGGCGGCGCGGCGCAACCAGTGCTCGGCCGCGGCGGGATCGGGCTCGCCGCCCTGACCGTCGGCGTACATCTGGGCCAGATTGAACTGCGCCAGCACGTGCTCCTGCCCGGCGGCCCGCTCCAGCCACGCCCGCGCGCGGGGCAGGTCGCGCAAGCCGTCCGGACCCGAGCCGTAGGTCATACCCAGGGCGAATTGCGCCTCGCGGTCCCCGGCCTCGGCCAGGGCACGAGTGCGGGCGGCGGCCCCGGGCTGGAGGCGGGGGAAAAGTTTGCGAAACCAGTTTCTGTTCATGGGAAGGAAGCTGGACCTTTCGGCCGCGATAGCAAGCGGCATTTTCCCGGACCGCCAGCACGCTCGCCCCAACGGCCCGGGACGAAGGACCGCCTTTCCGCGGCCCGTTGCCCGCCAAATCCCTTGCCATGCAAGGGAAAGTTGCGTCGGCCGGAAAGCGTGGCCTGCCCGCCTTCGATGCAGGGCTGCGGGCACGCCAGTCCCGGCTCAGGAGCCAGTAATGTCGGCCAGGCGAATGCGCGCGGAACGCCCCGCAGGGAGGTGCCGGGTGTTCCAAGGCGCATCTCAATTTCATGCCAGGGAGTGCAAGCTGACGGCTGGAAAACGACCTGCCTTGAATCGGTGACCAGTCTCCGTCCCGGCCGTTCCGGGCCGAACCGTTGGAGCGCCGGGCGGCCGGGCGTGGTCACGGTTTTGGAGCAGTTCCTGCAGGATGGGGGAGGCCGTCCTGCAGCGGTCGCGCAGGCCCTGGCGCTGCGGCTCAAGTTCCCCGGCGGGCCCAGGCGGTGTCCGGGCCTGGGCCTGGCGCGTCCGGCAGGACTCGAACCTGCAACCTTCTGATCCGAAGTCAGAAGCTCTATCCAGTTGAGCTACGGACGCGTCGCGGAAAATCAGGTCTGGCCCGCTGGCCCGGACCGCTCGGTCGTGGCCGATGCTGGCCGGGAAGGGGTTTGCGCACAAGCTCGCGAATCCACGCGCCGGGCGGACGGGGCCCGTGCCGGGTTACTCGGCACGCACCATGTCCATGTCCGGCGTGTAAAAGAGGAGGCGCCCGCAGTTGGGGCATTGCACCGGCTCCGTCTCGGTGCGACAGGCGATGACCACCTGGGCGGGCAACCCCACATGGCAGCCGCCGCAGGCACCGTGCTCGACACCCACCACCACGCGCGGGCCCTTGTGGCGGCGCAGCCGCTCGTACCGGGACAGCAGCCCCGGCTCGACCTCCGCGGCCAGGGCGGCCCGGCCGGCGGTCAGTTCCCGCAGTTGCTGTTGCAGGTTTTGTTCGCGGGCGGCCAGGTCGGCCAGGACCCGCTCGGTGTCGCGCCGGACCTCGTCCAGTTGCTGGCGCAGCCGGGCCAGTTGTTGCTGGGTTTGCTCCTGTTGTTCCATCAGGTCGAGCTGCCGGTCTTCGAGGCGGAGGATTTCGGCCTTGCAGGTTTCGATTTCGTGGGTCAGGGCGCGGTATTCCTCGTTGCGTTTGGTTTGGAACTGCTGGAGCGAATATTTCTCGATTTGCTGTTGGCGCGTCTCGACCTCGAGTTCGAGTTTTTTGCGCTCGGCTTCCAGGTGCAGGCCGTGTTGCCGGGCGGCCTCGACCGCCTGCCGGGCGGCTTCCAGGCGGGCCCGGGCCGCGGCTTGCTGGGGGGGCAGCGCGGCGAGCTCCTCGCCCAGCCGGGTGATCTGGCGGTCGCGGTCCTGGAGCACCAGGAGTTTTTCGAGCACGGTCAGCATCGCTTGCAACCCGCGTAACGGGCGCCACGTTATCGGCGCGGCCGCGGGCCGTCAACGAACGCCCCGCCCCGGGCCTTGCACGGGCCGGGTCTGCCGTGATTGCATGGGGAACCGAACTCGGAGATTCCGCGCATGAACCGTTTGCCCCGACTCGTTTTGCGGGCGGGTCTGGCCGTCGGGTGGGCCCTGGTACCGTCCCTGGCCGCCGCCGACCGCCAGGCTGAAGCGCTCGAACTGGCCCGCCGGCTCAACGAAGCCTTCATCGCCGTGGCCGAGCGGGTCTCGCCCGCGGTGGTGGTCATTTCCGTGGCCCGTCCGGCGGAGGAGGCGGCGGATGGCGAGCCGGATTCAAGCCCGTTTTGGGAATGGTTGCCGCGGGAGTTCCGGCGCCAGATGGAGGAGCGGTTCCGCCGCCGGCCGGAATCGGAAACGCCCACCCCGCGCCGCCGGGCGCCGGTCTTCAGCGGCCAGGGCTCGGGCGTGATCGTCCGCGAAGACGGCTACATCCTGACCAACGGCCACGTGGTGGAGGACGCCGCCAGGATCAAGGTGCGGCTCCGGGACGGGCGCACGCTCGAGGCCGAGGTGCGCGGGGTGGACCCGCAGTCGGACCTCGCCGTGCTGAAGGTGGATGCCACGGGGCTGCCGGCCGTGCGGTTTGCCGACTCCGACCGGGTGCGCGTGGGCGAGTTGGCCATCGCCATCGGCGCGCCCTTCGAGCTGGATTACAGCGTCACCTTCGGCCACGTCAGCGCCAAGGGCCGCTCGCAGATCCTGCCCGACCCGACGATGGACCAGGACTTCATCCAGACCGATGCCAACATCAATCCCGGCAACAGCGGCGGGCCGCTGGTGAACATCGAAGGCGAGGTCATCGGCATCAACACGCTCATCCGCGGCCTGCGCTCGGGCATCGGCTTCGCCATCCCCAGCAACCTGGCCCGCGAAGTGGCCGCCAAACTCATCGAGGAGGGCAAATTCACCCGGTCCTGGCTCGGCCTCGAAATCCGCGCCCTGCGGGACGACGAGGAGTTTCGCCGCCTGACCCCCGGCGTGCCGGACGGCGTGGTGGTGCGGGGCATCGTGCGGGACGGCCCGGCCGCGAAGTCCGCCCTCAAGCTGGGCGACGTCATCACCGCCGTGGACGGCCGGCCGGTGGCCACGGCGCAGGAGCTGCGCAACGCCGTGCGCACCAAACGCGCCGGCGCGACGGTGACCCTCGACGTGGTGCGCGCCGGCAAGCCCCTGCAGGTCAAGGTGCGGCCCGAGCCCTGGCCGGACGAGGTGACGCGCGCCGCGACCCGGCGCGCTCCGGACGCGCGCCCCCCCGAGGCCGCGGGCCTGGGGCTGACGGTCAAGCCGCTGACCCGCGAACTCGCGCAGGAGATGGACCTGCCCTTGGTCCCCGGGGTGGTGGTGACCGAGGTGAAACCCGACAGCGTGGCCGAAGCGCAGGGCCTCCAACCCGGCGACGTGATCACGGAGATCAACCAGGCGGACGTCACCTCGCTGAACGAGTTCCGCGAGGCCCTGGGCCGGGCGGATTTGTCCGCGGGCGTACAGCTCAACGTCGTCCGGGAAGGCGTCCACCGCCTCGTCATCCTCAAGGACGAAAACTGACCTCGCGGCGCCGGGCGGACCGGCTCCGACCCCGGATCGGCGGACGGCTTCCCCCTTGCCCGGCGGGGGAACTTGCCCGTTAAATGCCCGCCCGCTATGAACCGCATTCGCTGCGTCTTTGCCGTGATCGGCATCCTGACGGGCATTCCCGCGGGTGCCCAACCCGTCACGGACCCCGTGGCGGATCTCTTCACGCCCCGCCCGCCCACGCCGGCCGGGGCCGAGCAAACCCCGGCGGTGTTGCGCCCGCCCGAGCCCCGGACCGGCAACCCGCAAGTCCCGCCCGGCGCCGCGCGCGCACTGGTTTTTCGACCGCCCCTGGCGCTGAAGTCGGGCGACCGGGTGCTCTTCCTGGGTGACGCGGTACTCGAGGCCGAGGCGGACTTCGGCTACCTGGAAACGCGGATGGACACCCATTATCCGAACCTCCGGCTCACCTTCCGCAACCTCTCCCGCAGCCCGCACAACCGGCTGCGCGAGGCCGACCCCGCCCCGCTTGCGGCGGACCCGGCCTGGCTGGGGCCGCTGCTCGAGGAGGTGCGGGCCGTGCAGCCCACCGTGGTGGTGGTCAGCTACGGCACGGCCGCCGCCGGGTTGGGGGCGGACCGCCTGCCCGCGTTCACCAACGTCTGCGGCCGCGTCCTGCACGCGCTGCGGACGTACAACCCCCACCGGCCCCCGCACCTGATCTTGCTGGGCCCGCTGAGCTACGCGCCGCCCGAGAACGGCGCGTTTGCGGACATCACCAATCGCAATGCCACCTTCCAACTTTTCGCCGACGCGGCCCGCGATCTGGCCATGAGCCTCAACGCGGATTACGTGGACCTGTTTGCCTTCTCGCGCGCCGAGGTCCTGGGCGGCCTGCGCGCCGCCGAGCGCGGCTCGCCCCGGCCCCGGTTTACCGAAGACGGCCTCCGGCCCACCGCCCACGGCTTGCGACGCCTGACCCTGGCCCTGGACCGCGGCCTGCGGTGGCCGGGCAACCTCTGGCGCTGGGGCCTGATGGCCGACGGCAAGTGGCGCGACGGCGGTTTCGGCGCGCGCATCCGCACGCACGAGCGCCGGGACGACTCCGTGAAGGTGGTTTTCACCGAGGAACGCCTGCCCACGCCGCCGCCGCCGGTCGAAATCGCCCGGGATGAAACCTACGAGGGCTACGAACCGCTGGCCTACATGCAGGTGCGCAACCTCAAGGAGGGCCTTTACGAATTGCGGGTGGACGGCCGCACCGTGCGCACCGGCACCCATGCCGACTGGCACCGCTATTGCACCCTCCAGCGCGGCCCGTCCTGGGACCAGGCGGAGGAGTTC
Organism: Verrucomicrobiales bacterium; assembly: GCA_037445715.1. Taxonomy (GTDB): domain Bacteria; phylum Verrucomicrobiota; class Verrucomicrobiia; order Limisphaerales; family J093; genus DSVZ01. The sequence goes on from JBBIJZ010000057.1 coordinate 6,991, forward strand.
CGCCGCACCGTGGTCGAGAAGAACCGGGCGTGGGAACGTTGGTGGGCCACACAGCGCGACCGCCCGGCCGACGCGCGCGAGGCACCGCCCGCCGAGGTGACCGAACTCGAGGCCCGTCTGGCGCCGTTGAAGCAGCCGCGCGAGCACACCTACGAAATCGTCCGCGTGGGCGACGCTCCGGCGGGCACGCCGTCCAACGCCAACATCGTGGCGCCCTGAACCGGGCCGCGACCCGGGCCCGCGCGCCCGCTCAAAACATCTTCCTCAGGTCGCGCGAGCCGGTGACCGGTTGCCAGTAGCTGGTGGCGCGGGGCTCGCGGCGCAGGCGCAACAGGTCCCGGCCCATCAGCCGCAGCAGCAGGCCCAGCGGGGTGAGCACCAGCAGGAAGATCACGCCCAGCACCAGCGGCGCCACCACGCGGCCCAGGGCGTAACTCACCTTCATGCCCAGGCGGTAGGGCCCGCGCAGCCAGCGCGGGCGCGCCACCGCCAGCAGCGCCCCGGCCAGGAGCGCGGTCAGCACCGCGCCGGCCGCCGGGGGGGACACCCCGCCGCGCCAGACCAGCAGCCCGGTCAGCAGCGCCAGCACCAGCGCCGAACTCAGGCCGAACTGGCGCCACGCGCGGGGGTCTTCCTGGAGGCGGAGTTTCACGGCGGGGTCAATCCGGTTGCGGCGCCACGCGGCGGGCCACCGGGCGACGCGGTTGGGCCAGCCGGTCCAGCAGGTAGCTGCCGATGACCAGGTAATCCATCTCCGTGTTCACGAAGCAGCGGTAGGCGTCGTCGGGCGAGCACACGATCGGTTCGCCGCGCACGTTGAAGGAGGTGTTCACCAGCACCGCACACCCGGTGGCGGCCTCCCAGCGGCGGAGCAGCTCGTGCAGGAGCGGGAAACGCGTCGCGTCCACGGTCTGGATGCGCGCCGAGAAGTCCACGTGCGTGACGGCCGGGAGGGTCGAGCGCTCGGCCTTCAAGAGGTCCAGCCCCCGCAGGTCCGGGGGCACCGGCCGGCGCAACCCGGCGCGCACCGGCGCCACGAGCAACATGTAGGGCGAGTCGGTGTCCAGCTCGAAGTACGCGCCCACGCGTTCGCGCCGGACCGCCGGGGCGAAGGGCCGGAAGGACTCGCGGAACTTGACCTTGAGGTTCATCACCGACTGCATCGCGGGCGAGCGCGGGTCGCCCAGGATCGAGCGGTTGCCCAGCGCCCGGGGGCCGAACTCCATCCGCCCCTGGAACCACCCCACCACCTTGCCCGCGGCCAGCAGTTGCACCGTGCGGTCCAGCAGGGCGTCGCGGTCCAGCCGTTCCCACACCGCGCCGTGGCGCCGGAGCGTCTCCTCGATCTCCGCGTCCGGGTACTCCGGGCCGAGCAACGCGCCGCGCATGGCGTCGGCGGTGACCCCGGACGGCGCGGGCGCGGCCGGGCGGTCCCGCGGGCCGTGGAAATAGTCGTGCCAGGCGGCCAGGGCGGCGCCGAGCGCCCCGCCGGCGTCGCCCGCGGCGGGTTGAATCCACAGCCCCTCGAACAGGCCCTCGCGCAGGAGACGGCCGTTGGCGACGCAGTTGAGCGCCACGCCGCCGGCCAGGCACAGGTGCGGCAGGCCGGTTAGTTCGCGGGCGTGCCGGGCCAGGCGGAGCAGGATTTCCTCGGTGACCACCTGCACGGAGCGGGCGAGGTCCATGTGGCGCGGCTCCAGCGGGTCCTCGGGCCGGCGCGGCGGGCCGCCGAAGCGCCGGTGAAACCGCGCATTGGTCATGGTGGTGCCGCGCAGGAAGGCGAAGTAATCGAGGTTCAGCCAGAACGAGCCGTCGTCCTTGAGGTCCAGCAGCTCGGTGCGGATGAGGTCTGCATAGCGCGGCTCTCCGTAGGGCGCCAGGCCCATGAGCTTGTACTCGCCGGAGTTGACGCGGAAGCCGCAGTAGCCGGTGAAGGCGCTGTAAAGCAGCCCCAGCGAGTGCGGGAACCGGATTTCCCGGAGCAGCTCCAGGGCCGGGCCGCGCCCGCGCCCCAAGGTGGTGGTGGCCCATTCGCCCACGCCGTCCACGGTCAGGATGGCCGCCGCGGCGAAGGGCGAGGGGTAAAACGCGCTGGCGGCGTGGGCCTGGTGATGGGTGGTGAAGAGGATCGGGCAATCGGGGCGCAGGCCGGGCAGTTCCTCGCGGAGGGTGCGGCGCAGGTTGAGTTTTTCGCCCAGCCAGCCGGGCAGCACCTGCGGGAAGGTGCGCCAGCCGCCGGGCGCCACGGCCAGGTAGCTCTCCAGCAGGCGGGCGAACTTGAGGATGGGTTTGTCGTAGAACACCACCGCGTCCAGTTGCGCGGGGGTGAGGCCGGCCTGGCGCAGGCACCAGGCCGCGGCCTGGGCGGGGAAGCGCTCGTCATGCTTGCGGCGGCTGAAACGCTCTTCCTGGGCGGCCGCCACGATCTCGCCCCCGCTGACCAGCGCGGCCGCGGCATCATGGTAATAGGCCGAAAGACCGAGGATGTGCGGCCCGCCGGGCATGGCTCACATGAAGGGATAAATCGCCCAGGCAATGCCGCTGCCGGACCCGAACACGAGCAGCGCCGCCAGCGCCAGGAGGATCAGCACCAGCGGCACCAGCCACCATTTCTTCTCCTGGCGGAGGAACTGGAAGAACTCTTTGCACAGGTCCCACATCGGCCGCGAAGGTAAAACGGGCTGGTCGCGCCGGCAACGAACAACCCGGCGGTTTCCCGCTCCGCGCGGGGAGCCCCCCGCGGCGCCGGCCGGCGCGCCTGCGCCCGCCGGGCGCAAGGTGGGCCGGGCGGCGGTCGCCCGTTCAGCGAAACAACTCGGCCCCGCGCGGGCTGGTGAGGCGGCGGGGCGGGGCGTTGGTGGGCGCGGGTTTGGGGGGTGGTTTCGTTTTGAACGCGCCGCGCAGCAGCCAGTGGCGCTTGAAGCCCTGGATCAGGTCGTCCAGATCCACCAGCAGGGTGTGGAGGGTGGTGACGAAGTTGGTGTTGGCGCTGACCTGGGTGTTGAGGTTGCTGACGATGGCGGTGAGCTGGGCCAGGGGCGGCTGCAGGGCCGCGACCAGTTCGCCCAGGTTGGTCTGGGCCGCGCTCAGCACCACATCGGCGTTGGTGAGCACGCGGCTGGTGTTGGTGAGCGCCCCGCGGGCGTCGGCCAGCAGGGCGTTGGCGTTGGTGCTTGCGGCCAGCCACTGGGCGTGGAGTTCGGGCGGCAGGACCCACCGCCCCAGCGAGCCGTCCGGGTCGCGCAATTGCCCGCTGATCACCGCCAGATTGCTCAGCAGCGGCGTGGCCTCGACCACGGCGCGGTTGGCGTTCGAGGTCAGGTTCACCAGGTGATCCAGCGTGGCGGCCAACTGGTTGGTCAGTGCCGCCTCGGTTTGCTGGATGATAGCCACCAGGCGGTCCGACAACGCCGGGGCCTCGTCCGGCGGCAGAAAGTACGGCGGGGTGGCGGCGGTGTAGGGGACGTACTCGTCGCGGCGCAGGTCCCACACGGCGGTGAATCCCTCGGCGGTCTGGCTGCGGTCGGCCACGCGCACCGTCTCCCGGCCCTCGGCGGCCAGGGCGGCGATGACCTCGGCGTCCAACGGCCGCAGGGTGAGCCAGCGGGGGGCGGCGGGGTTGGTGAACGAGGCGGGGTCGCGCACGTGGTCCACCAGGAGCTGGTCGCGGCGGGCGGCGACGGCCGGATTGGTGGCCAGGGCCTCGGCCTCGCGCAGCGCGTAGGTGCGGATGGGCCAGACCAGGTGCGTGGGCAGGTAGTTGGTGCCCTTGGTGACCTCGAGGGTGCGCTTGCCCAGGAAATCCGCCGGGCTCACGCGCACCTTCGAGCCGCCGGTCCACAGATAGCCGAAGAACGGCTCGCGCACGGTGAACTCGACGTACACGTTGTAGAAATCCTCCGGCGGCTGGCCGGTGATGCGGGTGATCTCGCCCACCGTGAAGCCCATGAGCATCACCGGATCGCCCACCTTCAGCCCCGTGGCGCTGTCCAGCAGGGTGTAGTAGCGGGCCTTGGTGAGAAACCACCCCTTGCGCTGCGCGGTCTGGTGCACGTACCACGCGAACCCCCCGACCAGCAGCAGCGTGGCCAGCAGCACAAACACCCCCACCGCGCGTTCCACGCGGCCGAGCCGGGTCCGCAACTGGGGCGTCAGGTCGGGCACGGGCGCAGAGTCTAGCCGGGCGGCGTTTCCGCGGCGAGTCCTTCACGCGCCGCGGGCGGCGGCGCGGCGGATGGCGCCGGGGCTTCCACCGTCCAGGTGGTGTCGCGGAGGTGGGCCCACCGCCAGCCGGGCAAACGCCAGGCCTGCGCGTCCTCGGTTGTCACCACCACCGTGGGCGGGCAGGGCCAGCCGATTTCCGCGCCGTCCAGAAACGCCCGCCACCAGCGGGCGTGGGCCTCGTTGAGCCACTCGAAGGGATGGTCCAGGAGCAACACCGCCGGCCGCAGGATCAAGGCGCGGGCCAGCGCGGCGCGCTGCTGCCAGGCCGGATTGACCTGACCCGGCAGGCGGGCCGCCAGCGCCTCGAGGCCCAACGCCGCGAGCAACCGGCCGGTCTCCTCCGCCGCGGCCTCGAGCGGGCAGTTGCGGTGGTAGCACAACGGCAGGGCCACGTTTTGCGCCAGGGTCAGGTGCCCGAACAGTCGGCCGCCGCGGCCGTACACCAGCGCCACCTCGCGCCGCAACGCCGCCAGGACCGGGCCGCGCAGCGCGGCGGGGTCGCGCCCCAACAGCCGCACCCGGCCGGTGGCGGGCGCGCGCAACCCCGCGGCCACCTCGAGCAAATGCGTCTTGCCCGCGCCGGCCGGGCCGCAGAGGCCCCAGTGTTCCCCGGCGGCCACCGTCCAGTTCACCTCGCGCGCCAGGACGCGCCCGTCCGCCTCCTCGGCGGTGAGGGTGCAGCCGGTCAGTTCGAGCACGGGGTCGGCGGCGGGCATGGGCGTTCAGAGCAGCAGATACACCACGATGAAGGCGGCATCCAGGGTGACGCACCCGAGCACGGCGGCGACCACGGCGGTGGTCGAGGCGCGGGCGACCTCGCGCAACTCGAGGGGCCGGGCCAGGCCCTGAAAACAGCAGGCCAGCGCGATGACCAGCCCGAAGCCGGCGGACTTCAGGCCCAGCAGCAAAAAATCCAGGCCGGTGAGGGCGCCGGCGATTTGCCGGGCGTACTCGCCGGGCGTCAACGGCACGTCCTGCAAAAAGGCGAAAAGAAACCCGGCGGCCACCGCGCCCAACACCAGGTAGGCGCACAGGGCCACCGCGGCCACGGTCATGCCGACCACGCGGGGCACCACCAGGAAATGCACCGGGTCAATGCCCAGGGCCTCGAGGGCCTCGACCTCCCCGTGTGCGCGCGCGGTACCCAGCTCGATCACCGCCGGCACGCCCACCCGCAGCAGCACCAGCAGCGCCGTGGCCAGCGGCCCCAGCTCGCGCACCACCGCCAGCACCATCACCGTGCCCACGTAATCCTGGGCGCCCACGCGCGAAAGCAGGGCGACGGTCTGGCCCACCACCACCCAGCCCAGCGCCGCTGCCAGCAGCGCCGTCATGGGCAGCAGGTGCAGCCCGGCCCGGGCGAGGTGATGCGCCAGCAGCGGCCGCATGACCGCCGGCGCCTGGCCGCGGCGGGTCATCATCACCCCGAAGGTGATCAGGGCAAAAGCCGCCAGTTGCCGGGCGGTGTGCGCGGCGCCCAGCAACCAGCGGCCGACGAAGTTCGTGTACGAACGCGGCAGCGGCGAACTCCACAGGGCCTCGAGCCGGAGGCGGCGCGGTCCGTGAACCAACGCGCGGGACATAACCCCAGCCTAGTCCAGCCGCCCCGCGCGGGAAAGGGTCCGCGCAGTGGTCCGCGGTCGAAAGTCCGCAGTCCGGGGAAACCGTCGTTGCCCAAGGGGCGCCCGAACCGGCCGCGTCGCGAAAGGCGGGCCGTCGCCGCCCCGGGTGAATGGCCGGTCCGCCCTCCGCCCGCCGACGGCGGGGTCGGTCGCGCCGGCTCAGTAAAACGCGGTGACCGTGGTCTGCTGGGTCAATGCCGGCAGTTCCACCCATTCCCGGCGCGGGTCGAACCGGTCCCAGGGCCGGCCGTTGACCTCGATGCGCCGCAGCGGTTGCTCCTCCGGATGCCGGAAGCGCAGGAGGATTTGCCGGGGGGCGCGGCGCGTGGGCGGGTCCAGGACGGCGGTGATCCGGCCCGCGCGGGCGTGGGATTCAAAGCGCAGGCTCAGCGGGCCGAAGTGCGTCGCGGCGCGCTCGATGGCGACCTGCTGGCCGTCGGTCAGCCAGGCGCGGGGCAGGGCCATCCCGAGCCGCAGCACGTCGTCGCCGCGGTCGTCCTCGACGAACATCAGCCGCAGCCAGTAGGCGGAGTTGGACTCGTCGCTGGACTTGTAGTGGTCGCCGCGCCAGTCGCCCAGGTCGGGCAGCGGGTGCTCGCACAGCATCTGCGTGTCCGGGTAGTAGCAGGCGGCGAAGGCGTTGAAGTAGGCGCGGAGGAAGTGCTTGATCTCGTCACGCAGCAGGTACGGGTGGGGCGAGCAGAGCAGGTTCGGCTGCATCGAAATGCCGCCGCGGCTGAACCACTGCGCGCCGTGCCGCTCCCACGAGTAGCCGTAGCGGTCGGACAGGTAGAGGTTGTCCTCGTAGTCCTGGAGGATGGGAACGGCCCGGGGGTCGTCCGGCGGCAGCAGGCCGGTGCGCAGCAGGTAGATCGGGCCTTCGAGGGTCACGGTGATCCAGCCGAAGGTGCGGCCCCGGCGGTGGACCTCGCTGGGGATTTGCGGAATCCAGGTGCCGTCGCGCAGGGGGACCAACGGGGCGCGCTCGCTCGCTTCCTTGAACGCCGCCAGAATGTCGCGCCGAAACGCATCCGCCTCGGTGCGGAGCGCCTGCGCCTCGGGATGCGCGATATCCGCCAACACGCGGGCCAGGGCGTCGAGCCCCCACCAACTGAAGACGTTGTTCGAGAGCCAGACGCGCCAGTCGCCGATGTCCTCGAGCGAGCCGGGCGGCAGCAGACCGCGTTCGATGGCGCGCAGGCCGGAGAGATTTTTCGTCCGGGCGCGCTCGCGGCTGATCCACGTGGCCGCCTTGAGCAACTTCGGGGCGTTGCGTTCCAGCCAGGCCTTGTCGCCGGTGTAGGCGTAGTGCTGGGCCATGGCCCAGAGAATCCAGCCGTGGTGCTGGTTGTAGCCGCCCTGTTCCCAGCCGGCGGCGCCGTTGAAAATACCCTCCTGTGTTTCGTAGTCGCCGGGCAGTTTCACCGTGCCCTGGTAGTGGAGGAACATTTCGAGGCAACGGCGGGCGACGTCATGCAGGCCGCGCCGGTCCAGCTCGGTGATCATCATGCACGACTCGTTGCCGAAGACGCCGTAGCTGAAGCTGCCCACCCGCGCGCCCAGGCGGTCGGCGCCGGGCTCGCGGCCGCAGTTGATGAGCAGGTGCGAGGTCAGCGCGCGGTAGAAGCGGTTCAACTCGGGCACGGGCGTGGTGATCTGCGTGGCGGCGTCGGCGCGCGCCTGCCAGAAGGCTTTGACCCGGCGAAACTCGGCGTCGAAGTCCAGGTCGCGCAGCCGCTCGATCTCCTCCGGCCGGTCCAGGGTGATGAAGGGGATGCGCAGCACCATGTGGCCGTCGGTGCCCGGCGGCATGTGGCCCGCGAAGTGGATTTTGCCCGCCGTCTCGACACCCTGGACCGCGCCCTGGACCTCGACCGCCGCGCGCAGGCGCTCCGCGCCGTCCTGCCGGGCAAACAGCAGGCCCTCCCGCATCGTCAGCGACACGGGCCGGCCATCGGCGCGGAGGGAGAGGGTGGCGTGGGCGGTGCGGTACTCGGAGGCGAGGTTGCGGCCGTGGATTTTGACCAGCAACACGGCCGTGTCGTCCGCCTGCATGTCCGGGAACCCGAGACTGCCGGGGTCCAGCCGCGTGACGAAGGCGGTCTGGGTGTAGCGGATGCCGTCGCGTTCCCATTCGGTGGTGATCAGGGGCAGGCAATCCTCTTCGAGGCCGCGGCGCAGCGGCGCGCTCCGGGGCAGGTCGAAGTCGTAGTCCAGCCGGTGGCCGCCCCAGTGGAGGCGGTCGGTGTCCCGGCCGCGGGGATGGTCAATCCGGTCGGCGACGCAGAAGACCGAGCCGTCCGGGTTCACGCCGAAGCGCTGGCGGCCGCCCTCGGTGCCCAGCGGCAGGTAAATCCGGCCGGGCTTGGGCGGCTGCTCGGCCAGGGCGCGGGCCAGGCTTTGCTCGGGCTCGGCAAAGACGCGTTCGTACAGCGGCCGGTCCGGATGGGCGCGGGCGCGCGCCAGGGCGTCCGCAAAGGTCACCGGGTCGTCCGCCCGCTTCACCAGCCAGCCCGGCTCGGGTACCAGCACGCGCCGGCCCGCCGCCACCACCGCCGGCTCGAAGCTGAAGCCGTCCGTCGGCAGGCGGACCGTGACCACGGTGGAGTCGAAGCTGTTCACGTTCGGGCTTTCGGCAAAGGCCACCCGCAGGTGCAGTCCCGCCGCCGCGCCGGCCCCGCCGGGAGCGTCGAGGCGTTCGAGGTGGCCGTTGAAGACCTCGAAGCGGGCGGCGTGCAGGGTCTGGTTCAGGGCTTCGGAACCGCCCACGATGACCAGCTCGGCGGTCTGCCAGACCGAGTCGGTGTAGGCCTCCAGGCGCTCGATCCCCGGCGCCGGCCGGTCGAACCGCAGCCGCAGCTTCAAGGTGGTGCGGTACTCGGGGCCGAAATCCTGCAGCGCGGGGAACTCGGTCGCGTTGAGGTGGCGAAAGGTGTAGGTCCAGGTGCGGCCGTCGGTCTGGAGGTAGGCGTCGGCGTCGCGCCAGCGGCCCTGATAATGATCGCCCAGGTGGCCCCAGCCGGACTCGCCGGCGCCGGCGGGCTGGTCGCGCGGGACGCGGTGCTGCGGCCACTGGGATTGCCACCACTGGAGCTTCACGGCTTCCGGCGAGGGCGGTGGCCCGGCAAAGGTCACCACCACCCGGTGAATGTCCCGCGGGTCTTCCCACCACAACCCCACCTCGCGGCCGTCTTCTGCTGTGGTCCGCTCGGCCCAGGGGGCGACGTCCACGGGTTGGCCGGCCTGCACCGGCAGCGGCTCGGGTGCCCCGGCCCCACCAGCGAGCATGGCCAAGGCGCAGACGAACCCGAACGGCAAAATTGGACGCGCCCAACACAGGGAGCGGGAAGGGGACGCGCTGGTTTCGCCTTCGGCGGCGTGGGGAGTTGTGCATGCTGGAGGCAAAGCCAATGGGTGCATAACGTGAGGGTCGGTATTGAGGACATGGAACGGCGTTGGCGCTGGCAGTTCAAGGTCGGTGTGGACCGGCAAGGCAAAGCGGGCGCGCTTTCTTATTCGCAACCTAGGGAGCAACAGGCCGGAGGCATTCACGTGGCCGTGCCTGAGGATTGACAAGGCACCGCAGTTGTCGCGCTGCCCAGGACGGGGGAAGCGGTTTACAGTTCAAACGATGACAGCCCTTTACGTACGAATAACTGGTAAGCACCTTCTTGGAAAACGGTGTCGTAATGGCGCTCAACAAAAAACCTGGCCTCAAGAGTCAAGTCTGCGTCGGTCAGAAGCAGTTGATCGGGCAGGTAGCGCCTCACTATTTCCCAAATCTGTTCTTGGTTTACTTGCCCGGACCAGAAGCGCTTGGATGGCAACACTGCGAGTTCCGGAATGACCCTGACACCGGCGTGAAACGCAACAATTGTCTCCCGGGTGAACACCCAGCGTGTGTGAGCGGCGTAACGCCGCATCTGTGCAACCAAACCGCTTTCGTCAGCCCGGGGTAGGTGGCAAATCCATAACGCCTGCTGCCACAGACGTTCGCCACCCCATGTCAGCAACGCTCCCAGCAGACCCGCTGCCCCCCATAGCCACAAGATACCCCAACGGTGTTGTGACTGTCGTTCATTAGCCAATGCACCGCGAGCAAGTTGAAACAGCGCTGCCACGCCAGCGCCGGTCAGCCACGCCAGAGGCACGGCAAAATGCAGGAAGTAATGCTGCCACCAAGGGCGATGCAGGCTGTGAACCACCACCGCCGTTACCAGCCAGGTCAATGGAAAGCGCAATACTCCCCAGCGTCGCTGCCCCACCAGGACCAACAACGCCAGGCCGGCGGACAATAGGACATCGGTGTAATCCCTTTGAAAACACCAGTGGGGGAAAGCATTAGGATCGTCTGCGGACGCGCCCCGTACTGCCGATGAGAAGTGGGTGTCCCATAAAACGCTTGGTGGAATGTGGCCGATCAGCAGGGCCAGGCCGGCATAACCGCCGCACAGGCTCGTCGTCCAGACTCCGAGCATTTTCATCCGCAGGCGCGGCTCGTGAAGATGTTTAGGGGTTGCGGTTCCAAACCACCACTCGATCATGAGCGCGGGGGCTGCAATTGCCGCCGTCAGCTTGATCTGAAGGGCTAGCGCCAACAACAGGCCTGATAGCAACGGCCAATGCCACGCGGGGAGCCGTTCGACAAACCGTGACCAACAACTTGGGTCTGCGGGATGACCCACAGCGGCCCCGGCCCTGCCGTGTTCCCCATGCTCCGAAGGTGGGGGTGCAGCAACGGCATCTTGCCAGCGATGGAGCGGCCACAAGGCCCACAGTGCCAATGCAAACGCTGGCACTTCCAGCATCACCGACAAGCTGAGGAAGAACACCCCCGGGGCGGATATCAAAGCGAAAGTGGCCACGGCAGCGGCGAATGGACCAGCCAAGCGGCCAACAAGCACCGTGGTACCAGCCCACAAGGCCAGCCCAAACCCCAGGGCTGCGGAACGCGCCACGGTAATTTCAGGACCGAACATTCGGAAGAGGCTGCCCAGCAGCACTGTCAGCAGCGGTGGTTGATCGTTCCAAAGCGGATCGTAAAGGGGTATGCCAACCGCCCACAGCCAACCCTTGGTCAGCTCGAAATCCTCGTCCAAGCCGATTCGAAATGCCGAAAACAGTGCGCCTCCTATACCCCTCAAGAGGGTGACCACCATGATCCATACCCCCAACACAGGAACGTACTGCGCAATGTCGCGGCGCCAGTTGGAATCGGCCGTCTCGAGGAGGCGAGAAGGTAAGCGCGGGTGCATGTCACCCTGCTACGGAAGAAAAGTCCCCAGAGGTGAGGTCGTTTTTGCCGGAACAGCTTGGTTTTCAACGCCTCTGATCATCCCTCGATTAGTCCCCTCAACCCTTGCCGCTTCAACAGGATACCCAATGCGATCGCGCTTCCCGTAAAGAGATATCCCAGTACCAGTTTCAGCGCCATATCGGCTGCAGCCGGATCCACACCCAAGTACCCCGTCATCGTCCCGAGACAACCGCAATAACGGGGAGCGGCCAACCAGAAAGAGCCAAGCCGGTACACGAGAAAGCATGTGCTGAGCCATAAAACCAAGACAGTTGCAAAAATCGCGCGACGCTGGTACAAACAAACCAAGGCGACGGTCACCTCCAACATGCCTGTCACACCGAAAAGCAATCCTTGGGGCACACCGAGGACGGGATCATATGTCCGTAACACCGCATTACCGCTGAATGCACTGGCTATCTTTGCCACTCCGGTGCCCAAAAGGACGACGCTGCTCGAGCAAAGGAAGCCCACCAGCCATTGGGGTCGGTCACTCGCAGTGCCAAAAGCTTTATTCATCAGTGTGCAGAAAAATTCTTGGGTCCACCAAGTACTTTTTGTTTCCTGAGCCACAGCAAGGACAATGGGAAAATAACCAACCCGGCTAGAAGCACCCAAACCAGTAAACGTCGGAGGTTGACAGGTGTCGTGGCAGGCTTGGTCGCTTCCTCGTTGAAGGGAATTAGTCGTTGGCCATCCCAACTACCGATAAATAACCCTTTGCGCACATCAGTCACCATCACAGGGTTGGTGAACGTCAGCCCCTGAAAAAGTCCGGCCAGTGTCCAGGTCTCGGGAGGTATTGGTTCCACGATGCGTGCCTCCAGCACCTCAACCGTGCGGCAACCGGGCGGAGTAAAAAATTCATGCACTACCTTGCTCGGCAACCACGGGTAGGCCGGATTGTGATAAAACGAGCGAACACGCCCACGGAGTTCCCCCCCACTGTCGTACTCCAAATGCTGATAAATGGCAAAGTTATTTGCCGGATCAATCCAGTATTCGGCGGCCCATTCCTCCATTTGTCGTCGCACCACCCAACAGGATCTTCCATCTATTTCGTCCCTGGCGACGAGACGGATGTCTCCACGGCTGGAGTCGAGGATGCTACGCGGCCTGAGGCTTCCAGTGTAGTTCTGGCATAGACCGAGGATTCGCGGATCAAACAGCCGATACAACGTGTCCGTACCCCGGTCACGCACCGTGACTGAATCGTCTTGAAGGATAAACGCCTCCTCTCCGTTGCACAAGGCGCGGTAAATGTCGTTCCTGTTCGTGCCAAGGACGAGATGCCGTGCGCCATCAGAAACCAGGATGAATTCTTCCTTGTTTGTTACTCTTGGCTCTTCATAGGTCCAACGTAGGTGGAAGACGGATGCGGGAATCTGTTCCCGCTGAGCTATAACCCCTTCAAGCAAGTCCCTTGGGTCTGGGTCAGCGGTGTGACCGTTGAGTGCGAGGCAAAGCAGAATTCCTCGCACCACGACCCACGCTGAACTTTGAGGCGTTGCGTAAGTGATCGGCATGATGGACGGCCGATTGCTGGGGTGTTTTGACGATGATTTACGCATAAAAACGAACCCTATAGTGGTTGTGGAGGTGGACACGGCACAGCCTGCAACTTTGGCTCGTAATGCCAAGCACTTATGTATTCCGCTCGCACGCATTTGCGGGTTTGCGCATCCCATCGGCATCGAACCAACACGTAGCATTGTGCTGCAGGGGATACTACTTGGGTATGCTCGGCCCAAATTTGGAATTGACCGGTGCCTCCTACTTGTTGAACGCATGTCATTGTGCTGTTCTCTATGGTCCCTTGTGGAAAATCTTGTTTTACCTCGTAATAAGGTATGTTTGAATCTTCGCAAGTGTACGGGTTTTGTGTCCCGGCACAAAGCTGCAAGCCTGTTTTGCACATGCCGGGATTGAACGGTTTCCTGTGAGCACAGTCATGCCAAAACGGGCTGCACTGCGAATCATAGAATCGGTCTTCAGCCGCTTGTGAAAAAACCAAGCCTACAAGTAATGCCTGGATGACGATTTTGGCGCAATAGTGCGGAACGTGTTGCCGGGCAATGAACTTCATTGTGGTACCTTCAGGTTTGTTTCTCCGAGACGTTTGATGTGCACGAATACGGACCGGGTCTCGGACCGGCCCGCATCGTGTGAAAATAGCAATTCTGCTTCCAAGCGGTCGGCTTTGGAGATGGTTTGATTGGTGACGACCAAGAAAGCCTGGTTACGTGTCCATTCTGAAACTGGCGTTGCCGTGGCCGACACCAAGGGCAGCGGTTCCTGGCCAAGCCGGCCCTCTTGCAAAAGACGAACAATCCGGAATGGCCTGTCGGCCCGGATAGTCAGACGACTGACGCCGGCGGGCTCGGGATTGGCAAAGACCAGCACCGGCGGGATCACTTCCAGATCGGGAACCACCTCGGCCTCGACGGGGATTATGACCCGCGGCAAGCGTGGGCTGGTAGTCTGCACGCTTAGAGGCAGGGAGTACGTTTCGCTGTGGCCGATCGCCGGGGCGCGGAAGGTAACCGTGATGCTCAGATCGCGCACGACCACTTCAAATGGACCCTGGGAAGTATTACGCGGCAGCAGTTGCAAATCTCGAAACGCTCGGGGGCGGAAGCGAATGGTTTGCGCTGCGCTTTCTCCGGGACGCAATCTTCCAAACTCCACCGACCGGGGTTCGTAAACAAAGTCGGGGATGATCGCCACCTTCAAAAACCCTCGCACGGTGTGGACGTGTGCTGTTTCGGAACGCAGGGTCACTTCCACCAATGAAGTTATCGCCCCCGAACGGGTGGAGCTGTTAAAGTGAACCGACATGGGGATTTCGCTCTGCGGCGTCAGGGTCATCCCGATCAGGTTGGTGTCCACAACGGTGCAGTCGCAGGTGGCTTGGACGGCAATGATCTCCATCACATGGTCGCTCCGATTTCGCAAACGAAAAGTCCGGACCACGGACTCCTGTTGCAACAGCTCCCCGGCGTTCAGTTCCTCCGGCTCAAAGGCTACCCTCGGTAGCAACGGTGTCTGGGAAACTTGGTTGGTAACCGCGATTGTCTTTCTCGCCAGCCGGGACTGAGACAGTTGCGGCGCAACCAACAGCACCACCGCCAACAGGCCGGCACCTACCAAGTACCCCGCAATTTTTTCTCTACTGATTGGTCGCGCAGACATGGCTCAACCTACGTTACAGTGGGGAATCGCGGTATTGCCAAGCCGCATCATGCCACGAATGCGTAGATCTCCAAGGCCTTGCCGTGCTTCCATTTGCTTTCGCATTCGCCTCATCGCCGTGTCGTGTCTCTCTGCCGCTTGTCTCCGGCCAATCCGACCCGCCGGGCTGACGGGCTGACGGGCTGACGGGCTGACGGGCTGACGGGCTGACGGGCTGACGGGCTG
>JBBIJZ010000057.1:21649-27355 GCA_037445715.1 Verrucomicrobiales bacterium
ACGGGAATTTTTGCTTGCTGGGTAACCGTGTCAAGAAAATTTTTGACATGGTGCCCGATTGGTCTGGCCAATTTCCTTGGGAAGCTCCTTTGGAGACTCAGGGTAATCCTGCAGACCGCTCCGGAAATCAAATTGTTCTCGTGCTGTGTTTCCGGGGTCGAGAAACGCACTCAAGAATGCCCCAACCGCGCGCAAATGGCGTTGATGAAGTCGGGATTGGTGCCGCAGCAGCCGCCCAGGAAGCTGGCGCCGGCGGCCACCAGTTCCGGCACGTGGCGGGCGAAGTCTTCCGGCGTGGTGCGGTAAACCACGCGACCGCCCTCCAGCGACGGCAGACCGGCGTTGGGCTTGATCCAGATGGGCCGGTCGGTGGAGGCGTGCAGGCGACGGCAGACCGGTACGTAACGTTCAATGCCCACCCCGCAGTTGGCGCCGATAACCTCTGCCCCGGCCTCGGTCAACTCGCGGGCCACCTGTTCCGGCGTGGCGCCCATCATCGTGCGGTCCTGGTCCCGGCCGGTGTCGAACACCATGCAGGCGACCACCGGCAGGCCGGTGGCTTTGGCCGCGGCAAGGGCCAGCCGGGCTTCCTCGAGGTCGGACATGGTTTCGAGGACAATGGCGTCGGCGCCGCCGGCGGCCAGGGCCCGGGCCTGTTCGGTAAAGGCCTCGGTCAATTCCGCGGCGGTGGTTTCGCCGGTCAGGAGCATTTTGCCGGACGGCCCCAGCGAGGCGAAGACGCAGGCGCGCCCGCCGGCGGCGGCGCGGGAAATCTCGACGCCGCGCCGGGCGATTTCGGGGGCGTGCTGGGCCAGGTGATGGCCGGCCAGGCGGAGGCGGTTGGCCCCGAAAGTATTGGTGAGGATGACGCGACTGCCGGCCTCGACGTAGGCGCGGGCCACCTCGAGCACGCGCTCGGGGTGGGTGAGATTCCAGGCATCCGGGATTTCTCCCGGGGGCAGCCCGCGGGCCTGGAGTTCGGTGCCCCAGGCGCCGTCGGTGACCACCGGTCCTTCGGCCAGCAGTCGGGTGAGCAGGTCGGACATGGCCGGGCGGGCGGCGGGCGGGTTCAGGCCAGTTGCAGCGCCCGGCGGGCCAGGGTGACGGCGCCGGGGGCGTTTTCGCTGTAACCGTCGGCGCCGATTTCGTCGGCGAAGCGCTGGGTGATGGGGGCGCCGCCGACCAGGACCTTGACTTGGCGGCGCACGCCGGCGGCTTCGAGGGCCTCGATGGTGGTCTTCATCGAGGGCATGGTGGTGGTGAGCAGGGCGGACATGGCCACGATCCGGGCGTGTTTTTCCTTCACGGCGGCCACGAACTGCTCGGGCGCCACGTTCACGCCCAGGTCAATCACCTCGAAACCGCCGCCTTCGAGCATGGCGGCAACGAGGTTTTTGCCAATGTCGTGCAGGTCGCCCTTGACGGTGCCGATGGCCACGCGCGCGGCGGGCTCGCGGCCGCTGGCGACCAGCAAGGGGCGGATCAGCTCGAGGGAGGCCTTCATGGCGCGAGCCGAGAGGAGCAACTCGGGCACGAAGTACTCGTTGCACTCGTAGCGCCGGCCCACCTCGGCCATGGCGGGGATCATGTGCTCGTTGACCAGCACCAGCGGGTCCACGCCCGCGGCGAGGGCTTGCTGGGTGAGGTCCCGGGCGGTCCCGGCGTCGCCGGTGAGGATGGCCCGAGAGAGGGCTTGGAGGTCTTGCATAAAGGGTCTGTGCCGGGGCGGCTTAAAGTGGTTGCCGCAGGCTGGCAAAAGCCGCCGGGAAAGTCAACGCACCGCGGGAGGGTACGGCAGCCCGCGCCGCCCGCCTGTGCGCCGCAAAACACACCTTGCCCGGGGCGGGGAGTCGGCTTAGCCTTGCATCGTTCGCGTAACCCCTTTGGACATCATACCAACGCACGGCCGAACATGAAGACGAGCCAAGCCATTTCCCGCCGGCGCCGCGCGGCGGGGTTTACCCTGATCGAGTTGCTGGTGGTCATTGCCATCATCGCCATTCTTGCGGGCATGTTGCTGCCGGCACTGTCCCGGGCCAAGGCCAAGGCCTCGGGCATCATGTGCATGAACAACACCAAGCAACTGATGCTCGCCTGGCAGATGTACTCCGATGACTCGAAGGGCCGGTTGCCCTTCGCCTACGCCCAGGAGGGCAATCCCAACCACCCCAACTACAAGTACGCCTGGGTCCACGGCCTGCTCGATTTCAACAACGGCAACCGCGACAACTGGGACATCACCAACACCCTCATGGTGGGCGC
The DNA here is from genome assembly GCA_037445715.1 of Verrucomicrobiales bacterium. Lineage (GTDB taxonomy): Bacteria > Verrucomicrobiota > Verrucomicrobiia > Limisphaerales > J093 > DSVZ01. The sequence continues at coordinate 23,912 of JBBIJZ010000057.1, forward strand.
CATCTGGCCCTACACCGGCAACTCGCCGGCCATTTACAAGTGTCCGGCGGACAAGAGCACCGTGCGCCCCACCAGCGGGCCGTTTGCCGGCCGCACCATCTCCCGCCCGCGCAGCCTCTCGATGAGCTCCTGGGTGGGCGGCAACGAGGGCGTCCACACCTGGTTCGGCGGCCCGGAGTGGCGCATGTACCTGCAGCAAAGCGATTTTGTGGACCCCGGCCCGGCCATGACCTGGGTCCTGCTGGACGAACGCGAGGACAGCATCAACGACGGGTTCTGGGTCACGTGGATGCCCGGTTACCCCAACCCCGCCTCGACCGTGATGGTGGATTACCCGGCCAGCTACCACAACCAGGCGGCGGGCTTTGCCTTTGCTGACGGGCATTCCGAAATCAAAAAGTGGACCGACCCCCGCACCACCCCGGTCCTCAAAAAAGGGCAGACCCTCCAGCTCAACGTGCCGCAGCCCAACAACCGGGACATTCTCTGGATTCAGGACCGGACCACGCGCCGGGTTCAATAACCGCTCGCCGCCTCCTTGGAGTTGTCCCTTCCCGGTCGGCCGGGCAGTTTGAGGTTCGTGCCCGCGCTCACCGCCCAACAACAAACCGCCGCCGCGGCGACCGGCAACGTGCTGGTCATGGCCGGCGCCGGCACCGGCAAGACCCGCACCCTGGTCGAGCGTTGCCTCCAACGGCTCCTCGACCCCGCTCACCCGGTCGGCCTGGACCAGGTCCTGGTCGTCACGTTCACCGAGGCCGCCGCGGCGGAAACCCGCCTGCGCATTCGCCGCCGCCTCGAGGAAGCCGCCGCCGCCCACCCCGCTGACCACCGCCTGGCCGAGGCCATCGCCCTGGCGGACACCGCCCACATCGGCACACTGCACGGCTTCTGCCTCGCGCTGGTCCGCGAGCATTTCCACGAATTGGGCCTGGACCCGCAATCGAGCGTCCTGGACCCCGCGCAGGCTGCCATCCTCGCCGCGCGCACGCTCGACGAATTGCTGCGCCGCCATTACGCGGGCTCCGAGCCGTTGGACCGCGCCGTGCGGGAACTGGTCGCCCTCCACGGTCAGGGCCGCGACGAGGTCATTCGCGCCAGCGTGCTGCGCCTGCACGCCTACGCCCAAACCCTGCCGGACCCGGCGGCCTGGCTGCGCGCGCAGCGGGAGGCTTGCGAGCAGCCCCCGCCCGAGCCGTTGTGGGAAGAACTGCGGGCGGCCTTCCTGGACTGGCGCGCGGAGTGGCTGGAACGCCTGGACGAGCTGGCCCCGGAGAATTGCAAGGCCGCCGCCGCGCGCGGGGTATTGGAAAGATGCCCCCCGGCTCCCGACCGCGCGCAGGTCGCCGCCGCGCTGCAGGAAGTTCTGGCCCTCGACCTGAACTGGTCGCGCGGCACCAAGACCCGACACCGTCCGCCCCTGGAAGGGTTGTTTGCAGGCGCGCAATTCCTGGGCGACCTGGCCGTGGTCCGGGACGGCACCGACCCGCTGGTGGAAGACTGGTCCTGGGGGCGGCCGCATCGGCGGGCGTTGCTGGACCTGGCCGACGAGTTCGGCCGGGCCTACGCCGCCGCCAAGCGGGAGCTGGCCGCGCTGGACTTTCACGACCTCGAGCAGTTCGCGCTCGAGTTGCTTTGCGGCCCCGACCGCGCCGGCCTGACCGACCTGGCCCGGCAGTGGCGCGAGCGGTTCGCCCACGTGTTCGTGGACGAATACCAAGACATCAACGCCGCCCAGGACGCCCTCCTGCGCGCGCTCAGCCGCGACGGCCCGGCGGCCAACCGCTTCCTGGTGGGCGACGTCAAGCAGAGCATCTACCGCTTCCGCCTGGCCAACCCCCACATCTTCCAGGACTACGCGCGGGCCTGGTGTGGCGGGCCGGAAGGCCGCACCGTGCCACTGAACGAAAACTTCCGCAGCCGGCCCGCGCTGCTCGATTTCGTCAACACCCTGTTCGCTCCGCTGATGCGCCGCGACGTGGGCGGCGTGGAGTACGACGCGGACGCGCACCTGCGCCCCGGTCGCGCCGACCTCCCGCCGCCGGGCCGGACCGGGCCGCCCGTCGAACTGTGGCTGCACCTGACCGGCACCGACCCCGGGACCGCGGACGTGTCGGACGTGTCCACCGACGAGGCCGGCGACGGCGAGGACCGGCTGGCGACCGAACGGGAAGCGGCCCTGGTGGCCGCGCGCCTGCGTGAGTTGCAGACCACCGGCCTGCCCGTGTGGGACGAAACGGCCGCCACGTGGCGGCCGGTGCGCTGGAGCGACATGGTGGTGTTGTTGCGCGCGCCCCGGCTGCGCGCGGAGATTTACGCCCGGGAGTTTGCCCGGGCCGGCGTACCCCTGCTGGCCCGGCGCGCCGGTCTGTACGAGACCCCGGAAGTGCGCGACCTGCTCGGCCTGCTCCGGCTCCTGGACAACCCGCTCCAGGACCTCCCGCTCCTGGCCGTGCTGCGCTCGCCGCTGGTCGGATTGGATGCCAATGAGCTGGCTGTCATCCGCCTGGCCGCGCCCCGGGAGCGGTTTTGGACCGCCCTGGCCCGCTTCAGCGAAGCCCTCCCGCCGACGTCGCCGCCCGAGACGGGCGAGACCGCCCCCGAGACGGCCGCCCGCGCGAGCGCCCGGCCCAAGGTGGAACGGTTCCTCGGGCAATTTGCCCGCTGGCGCGACGCCGCGCGGCTGTTGCCGCTCTCCCAGTGCCTGGAGCTGATCCTCGAGGACACGCGCTACGAGGACGGCCAGCGCCTGCTTCCCCGGGGCGAGGCCCGCGTGGCCAACGTGCGGCGCCTGCTGGCCATCACCCGCGAGTTTGACCGGCTGCAGCGCCAGGGCCTGCTGCGGTTCCTTGAATTCCTCGAGGCCCAGGTCGAGGCGGAGTTCGATCCCGAGCCGGCCCCGCTGGACCACGCCGAGGCGGTGCGGCTGATGAGCATTCACCAGAGCAAGGGGCTGGAGTTTCCCGTGGTGGTCGTGGCCGACCTGGGCAAGGCCTTCAACGCGCGGGAGTTTACCGAGCCCCTGGTGCTCGACGAGCAATTCGGCCCGGCGCTGCGCGTGCGGCCACCGGGCCGGCACGCCAGTTACCCCAGCCTGCCTTACTGGCGGGCCAGGCGGCGCGGCCGGCGTGAGTCGTTGGGCGAGGAGATGCGCCTGCTGTACGTGGCCGTCACCCGCGCGCGCGACCACCTCCTCCTGGCCGGTACGGTGAGTGCGAACCGGGCGAAGGCCTGGCCGGCACCGTCGGGGCTGCGGTGCGGTCTGGCCACCGTGCTGGACGCGCGCTGTCCGTTGGACTGGATCGGCCCGCTGATGCCGCGACTGAGTGGCGACGCGGACTGGCTCAAAAAATCCCGGGGTAACGGCACCCTGTTGACCTGGCGTGTGGTCGGCGCGGCGGAGGCCGTCGCGCCCGCGGCGCCGGCGCCCGCCGCCCCCGCGGC
>JBBIJZ010000058.1:0-27311 GCA_037445715.1 Verrucomicrobiales bacterium
AACGCCGAGGAGTCCGGCAAGCGGCGGTGCGCATCCCGATTTCCGGCCGGGCCGGATCGCGGCCGCCGCCGGATCGCGGCCCCTGGCCTGGGTGGAACGGCCAACCTGACCGCTTGGGGCGGCAACCTGCCGCCCCAGCGGGCGGGTCCCGGCGATCCACCCCATTCCGGAAACGCCCCGCGCCTGCGGCGGTCAGTTGGTCGCCCGCCCACGGGGCCTTCGCGTTCCCCGCGGCCGATTCCCAATCGGCGCAACGACCGGCTGCCAGCCTCCGCTACGCCGCCGGGCTGGTAGCCCGGCGGAACGGGCAGGTTGCCCGTTCCACCCGGGGCCAAAGCGGCGGCAAGCCGCCGCACTCCACACGCTGCCGCGCAGGCGGGAGTGCCCGGCGCGGTGCGAAGCGTGGTGAGTGCGCCGGGTCTCGGTCTTCAGTGGAATCACGCAGCGCTGCGGCCGGGACGACCGACGCCGACGCGTGGCGGGATTTTCATTGACGCCCCGCGGGCCGAACGGAAAGCATCCGGCCGTAATCCAAATGAACCGCGAAATTGTGGCTTCGTCATCGTCTCCGACCTGGCCTGGTGAATGCGGGTGCCTTCGCGGCAGGGCGGCGATGCGGTCACACCCAAACTGCCCATGAAACGTTCCCTTCTCAGCCTCCGTGCAGCCCGGGCCGCCGCTTTGAGCGGCGTGGCGGGGCTGTGGTTGTCCCACGCCGTGGTGCTGGACGACTTCAACGCCGCCCAGCGCTCGGGCTGGGAGGATGCCAACCCGGCCAACCTCCCCCTGCCTGGCGGCCAGCAGGCCAACGGCGTCTTCACCTTCAACCTCCCCGCCCTGGGCCAGCCGTACTTCGTCTCCAGCACCAAGAATGCCGAACCGTTGGAGCTCAAGGAGGGCCGCACCATCGAGCTGCGGGTGGACCTGGTCAGCGGGCTGGGAGCGGACTCCTTCGCCGTGTTGGCGTGGATTCCCCAAGCGACCGGGCCGAACACCCTGGCCGGCTACGGCCTGGCCAAGTCCACCACCGACATCCTCCTGACCAAGGGCATCAACAAGTACTTCCTCAACTCCGCCACCGCGCTCAAGAACGACAACGTGACGCTCATCCTCCAACTGCGGGTCAAGGACGGTAACGTGCACATCCACGGCCGGGTGTTGGACCGCGATGACAACAACGCCGTGATCTTCGAGCGCAGCTACGTGGACACTCCGGCCGCGGACGTGCTGGACGACGGCACCGACTCCCCGCCGGCACCCTTCACCGGCCTGGGCTATCCGACGCTTTACCTGTACGCCGACGGTGGCCAGGACCCCGCCGGCTACCAGGTGGTCTATGACAACCTCGAAGTCTTCATCTGCGATGAGCAGGTGCTGGACGACTTCAACGCCGCCCAGCGCTCGGGCTGGGAGGATGCCAACCCCGCCAACCTCCCCCTGCCCGGCGGTCAGCAGGCCAACGGCGTCTTCACCTTCAACCTGTCCGCCCTGGGCCAGCCGTACTTCATCTCCAGCACCAAGAAGTCGAAGACCTTCACGCTCGAGGAGGGCACCACCCACGAGTTCAGCGTGGACCTGGTCAGCGGGCAGGGGCCGGACTCCTTCGCCGTGCTGGCGTGGATTCCGCAGGCCACCGGGCCGAACACCCTGGCCGGCTACGGTCTGGCCAAGTCCACCACCGACATCCTCCTCACCAAGGGCATCAACAAGTACTTCCTCAACTCCGCCACCGCGCTCAAAAACGAAAACATCACCCTCTCCCTGGCCCTGACCGTCCGCAACGGTGAGGTGACCCTCCGCGGCCGCGTGTACGACCGGGACGACAACAACGCGGTCATCTTCGACCGGACCTTCGTGGACACGGCCGGGGCGGACGTGCTCGATGACGGCACCGACTCCCCGCCGGCGCCGTTCACCGGCCCCGGCCATGTAGTCCTGTACCTTTACGCCGACGGCGGCCAGGACCCCGCCGGCTACCAGGTCATCTACGACAACCTGATCGCCTGCGCGCCGCCCGAGGCGGCCAACCAGCCGCCCATCCTGAGTGAGGTCAGCCCGCGCGACGGCGCAAACTTCCTGCCTGCCACCACTCAAATCTCGTTCCGGGCCAGCGACGACCAAGCCCTCGACGACTCCGCCTTCCGGGTCGTTCTCAACGGCGTGACCCACACGGCCGGCAACGGTCTGGTCCTGGGCGGCTCCGGCGCCAACCGCACCGTCAGCCTCGGCGGCCTGACCGCGGACCAGAACTACGTGGCCCGCCTGGAGGTCACGGACGCCGGCGGCCTGACCACCGCCCAGACGATCTACTTCGACACCTTCACCACCGCCGCCCGCGTGGTCGAGGTCGAAGACTACAACTTCGACAGCGGCGCCTACTTCAACAACCCGGTGCGCAGCCCCGAGGGCTGGGGCCAGGCGGACAACTCCTACACCGACCGCGCCGGGGTCGAAGGGGTGGACTTCCACGACACCCGCACCAGCCCCAACGGCGCCAACACCATGTACCGCACCCTCGACCCCGTGCGGATGCAGCACACCCTCGACCTGGCCCGCAGTGCCTTCAACCCGGACAACTTCATCTGGGACTACGACGTGGGCGACCTCGCGGCCGACGAATGGCAGAACTTCACCCGCGACTTCACCGCCGGCTCCTACGAGGTGTACCTGCGCGAGGCCATCGTGAACTTCGCCCAGGCCGAGAGCGTGCTCGAAGAAGTGACCAGCGACCCGGCCCAGCCCGACCAGACCACCCGGGTGCTGGGCAGTTTCCTGGGCCGCACCAGCGGCTTTACCTTCCGCAACGTGCCGCTGACCGACGGCACCGGCCAGAACAAGATCGTCCTGCGCCTGTCGGGCAAAAAGACCCTCCGGCTCCGGCACGTCACCCCCGATGACGACACCGGCAACCGGTACCTCAACTACCTGGTCTTCCTGCCCGTGCCGGATGTCGGGCCGCAGCGGCCAACCATCGCCAACCTGAACCCTGCCCCGGACGCGGTGGTGGAGGCCATCGCCCCGGTCATCACGGCGGCGATTCAGAACCGCGACACCACCGTCAACACCGCCACGGTGCGGCTCGAGCTCGACGGCCAGGCCGTCCCCGCCACGGTCACCCCGACCGCCAGCGGGGCGGACGTCTCCTACGCCATCAGCCCGCTGCCGCCGCCGGGGCAGACCCACACCGCGCGACTCTCCTTCCAGGACAGCGACGGCGTGGAAGTGGCGCAGTCCTGGAGCTTCACCCTCACCTACCTTGCCCTGGACCCGGCCAATCGCCGCTCCGGCCCCGGCCTGGCCCGCGGCTTCAACGTGCGCATGGTCCAGGCCCCGGCCTTCTCGAACCTGGAAAACAGCCTCGACCGCGCCGAAAGCCAGTTGGCCCCCAACTCGACCATCCCCAGGGCGATCGAGACCAACGTGGTCGAGCAGCTCGTCAACCAGGCCCAGGATGACCGGCCCTCCGGTTTCTTCACCGCCGACAACGGCTTCCCGGAAAGCCTGGTGCCCGGCCTGGCCGAATCGCTGGAAGGCACGGACGACTTTGCCGTGGAAATCACCGCCTGGCTCGAGCTGCCCGCCGGGGCCTACCGCTTCGGCGTGGTGACCGACGACGGCTACAAGATTTCCTCCGGCGCCCGGCTCAGCGACAAGACCCCCGTGCTGGGCTTCCACAACGGCGGCCCGGCCAACGAGACCTTCGACTTCGTGGTGACCGCCAGCGGCTTCTATCCCTTCCGCATGGTGTGGTACGAGCGCGGCGGCAACGCCTACGCCGAATGGTTCAGCGTGGACCTCGGCTCGGGCGAGCGCACCCTGATCAACGACCCTGGTTCGGCCCGCGCCATCAAGGCCTACGTGGACGTGGCCGCCGAGCCGGAGCTCAAGCTCCAGTCCACCGCCCGCCTCGGCGAACCGTTCACCGATGACGCCTCCGCCGTGATCAACACCGGCGCGCGGACCATCACCGTCCCGATCAGCGGCCCGGCCCGCTTCTACCGCTTGCAGGCGGCGCAGGCCTACCGCATCACCTCCGTCCGGCTCCAGGGCGCCAACCTGGTGCTGGGCTACGAGTAACCTCCCCGCGGCACCACCGGGCGCGGCGGCCATTTGGAGTCGTCGCGCCCGGAGCCCTTTTTTGGTGTTGCGCGGGTCCGCGGCGGCGCGACAGTTCTCGCCCGACCCTGACCCATGGCCACGGACGACCTGCTCATTGTGGCTGACGGCGCCCACTGCGCCGACCTGCGTTATGCGGTGGGCGCGCCACTGACCCGTCCGGCTGTGTACCTTCGCCTTCACGGCCGGGGTTATGCCTTGCTGGATGAGGCCGACCTGCCCGCCGTCCGCACCGCGGCACGGGACTGCCGGGTTCGCCCCTTGTCCCGCTTTATGCTTCACGGCAATGGCCGGCCCACGGCCCGTCTGGCCGCGGCCCTCTCCCGCTGGCTCCGGACCCGGGGCGTGCGCCGGTTGGTGGTGCCGGCCGACTTTCCGCTGGCCCTGGCGCGCGAGCTGCGCGACCACAAACTGCGCCTGCTGCCCCGGCCGGACGAACCGCTTTTCCCCGAGCGGGCCGTCAAGTCGGCCGGCGAAGTCGCCATGATTCGGGCGGCCGTGGTCATGGCCGAAGTGGGGTTGGCCGAAGGGCTCCAAACGTTAAAGAACGCCCAGATCAATGCCCGCCGCCGATTGGTTTTTCGGGGCGCGCCCCTCACCGCCGAGCGTCTGCGCGCCATCATGCAGGTGGCCATCTTCCAGGCCGGCGGCCACCCTGAGAACGTCACCGTGGCCCTGCGGATGGAGCGCGGTTGGCCCGGCCCGGCCGCGCACGGTCCCTTGCCGGCCCACCGGCCCATTTTGCTGGCCCTGCTGCTGCGCTCCTCCAAGACCGGCTACCACGCCGCGTTGGTGCGCACCGTCGTCCGGGGCCGGGCGCGGGAACCGGTGCGCGCCCGACATGCCGCGGTCCTCCAAGCGCAATCCCTGGCGCTCCGCCAGTTGCGCGAGGGGGTCGAGACCACTGATGTGCACGCCGCATTGCTCCACACCTTGACGACGCCCGGGACGGCACCCGCCCGTCCGGGGCGGGTGTCGGCGGACTGGCAGGCGCACGTCAGCGGCCACGGAGTGGGCCTCGCGCGATGGGAACCGCCCTTCCTGCCGGGACCGGCCGGGGCCGTGTTGCAAACCGGGCACGTCCTCACCGTGATTTCCGGCGCAACTCACCCACACCTGGGGTCGGTGGGCCAGGGCGATTTGGTGGTAATCACCCGCCACGGTGCCCGCAACCTCACCCCCTTCGAGAAGGTCCTCGAAGTTTGACCCGCCGTCGGCCCGGTACCCCGATTGGATTCTGGGCAAATCCCGGCCGGTTCGGCTTGCACGTCGCGCTTTCCTGAGTATTTTGCCCGGCCATTGATTCCGGCCGATGCCGGAGGACGGGCAGACCGGCCTGCCGCGGGGAAATCAGGGCGCGGGCTCGCCCCGTGCAGGAGCATTGCCCGTCCGGACAACAACGACGAGACCATGATGCTGGCCTTCGGATTCTTCTTTGCGTGGGACATCCTCATCCTGCCCGGACTGCTTTTGGGGATCTGGGCGCAGATGAAGCTGATGTCCACCTACGGGCGCTACTCCCGGGTACCCGCCTCGGGCGGCCTCAGCGGCGCGGAGGCGGCCCGCGAAATCCTCGACCGCGCCGGCCTGACCGAGGTCCCGGTCAAGCCGGTGCCCGGGCATCTGACCGACCATTACGACCCGGTTCGCCGGGCGCTTTTCCTTTCCGAGGAAAATTACTTCGGACATTCCGTGGCCGCGGTTGGGGTGGCGGCCCATGAAGCGGGGCATGCGCTCCAGCACAAAGCCGCCTATGCGCCCCTGCAACTCCGGATGATGATGGTGCCGGCCACCAACTTTGCCAGCACTGCCGCCTTTTTGATCCTCGGCGTCGGGTTCCTGCTGACCATGTTCGGCATTTTGAGCCCCCGCCTGTTCGGAGCTTTGCTGCCGTACGCGGTCGGGGCCTATGCCGTGGTCACCCTGTTCCAACTGATCACCTTGCCCGTCGAGTTCGACGCCAGCCGACGCGCCAAGGATGCGTTGGTGCGCACCGGCATCATCAGCCCCGGCGAATCCGCCGCCGTGAGCCGGGTGCTTGGCGCGGCGGCGCTGACCTACGTGGCGGCGCTGGTCACCGCCGTTTTGGAGCTGCTGCGTCTGATTCTCATCGCGCGCTCGTTCAGCAGCAACGAGTAGGGCCCGGCCCGCGGCGGAGGGGCTCGGGTTTTCCGCGCTGCCCGCCCGATGGCTCGGACGAACGGGTCAGAGCAGGACGAGCGCGACTACACGCCCTGAGGCGCCGAACCCCGTCTGCGGACATTTACGTGCTACGCGACTCGGCCAGAAAACCCCTTGTCAAACCGGGGACACACCGATTACTTTTTGCTCCGGCGAATCGCGGGGTGGAGCAGCCCGGTAGCTCGTCAGGCTCATAACCTGAAGGTCGGTGGTTCAAATCCACCCCCCGCAACCAATTTTCAGCCCCTGCCAGCCTGGCTCGCAGGGGCTTGTTGCTTCTCGTTGCCGAGCCAGCACGCCCATTTACCCCCCCTGCATTTCCAGGCCCTTCTCGACCGAGCGGCGCGGAGTTCATTCGCCAGCGTGACCACGGGGGGCGCGGTCGGCGCAGCTGCTTGGTTGGCGTTCGTTCACTGTGCCGTGGGCGTCACGCCGTGGAAACCGACCTTGGCGGAAGCAGCCGCGCTCAAGGTGATCTCCCAAGAGCAGGCCCCCGCGTGGCACTTCACTGCGCCGTCGGTGACGTTCCAAACCAAATAGCCGGTCGGGATGGCGTCGTTGGAGAGAGCGGCGGTGACGGCAGCCGGCTTGACCTGTTTCCAGGTCCCCGGCGTGCCGGCCACGGTGCTGCGCGCCTCCGGCGGCGCCATCCTGGGCAGGCACGGCTACCAGTACGACCCGGCCCACCAGCGCACGCAACAGACGCTGGCCGAGGGCAACACCTGGGACTACGATTACGATGCCCTAGGGCAGTTGATCAGCGCCAGGGGCAGGGAAGCCGGCGGTGCCAGCCGGCTCCAGGAACAGTTGTCCTACGGCTACGACGCGGCCGGGAACTTGACGGCACGGACCAACCAGGCCTTGATTCAGACGTTCACCTAGAACCACAGCGTCAACCAGCTCAGCTCGGCCAGCCGCAGCGGCACGCTCACGGTGGCCGGCCTGGTCCAGGGCGCGCCCACCAGCGTGACGGTGAAGGACAACGCCAACCCGGCGCAGGCGGCGACGGTCTATGCCGACCAGAGCTTCGCGCGCGCGGGGATCAGTCCGCTGGACGGGGCGAACCCTTCACGGCGGTGGCGCAGGACGGCTACGGGCGGCGGGCGACGAACACGGTGACGCCCTGGCTGCCGGCCAGCGCGAGCTTCACCTATGACCTCAACGGCAACCTGACCGGGGACGGGCGGCGGACGTTCGCGTACGACGACGCCGACCAGTTGAAGGCGGTGCAGGTGGCGGGGAGCTGGCGGAGCGAGTTCCAGTATGACGGCCTGGGGCGGCGGCGGATCACGCGCGAGTACGTCTGGGCCTCCGGCAACTGGAATCTGGCCTCGGAAGTCCGTTATGTGTACGACCACCGGGTGGTGCTGCAGGAACGGGACGGGGCCAACGTGCCGCAGGTCACGTACACGCGGGGGGCGGACCTGAGCGGACGGCTGCAAGGGGCCGGCGGGATTGGCGGGCTTTTGGCGCGGACGGACAACCGGTTGCTGGCGGTCAACGCCCCGGACGCCCACGCGTACTACTCCGCGGACGGGGGCGGGAACATCACGGCCCTGGTGGACGGGCGGCAGCAGGTGGTGGCGCGGTACCGGTACGATCCCTTCGGGAACCTGCTGGGCCTGGCGGGGCCATTGGCGGAGGTGAACCCCTACCGGTTCAGCAGCAAGGAAGTCCACGCCGCCTCGGGCCTGTACGCCTATGGGTTCCGGTTCTACGACCCCAGCCTCCAACGGTGGCTCAATCGCGATCCGCTCGGGGAGGCGGGAGGAATCAACTTGTATGGGTTTGTGGGCAATTCGCCGCTGAGCCGGGTTGACCCGTGGGGGTTGGAGGACTTGGACGATTGGCTCGACCTGCCCGAACTGGGTTAGTGCCCCACCGCCAGTACGGGCCGGGAAGCGGACTTCGCGGAAGGAGCTCAAACGCTTCACACCTGCGTGGAAACCACCACCACCATTCTTGTCGAAGCGGGGACGTTGCCGCTGGGTGGACCCGGCAAAGGGACGGTGGCCAGGAAGGCCGCCTGCAAGGCGGCCAAGGAAGCGAAAGCCTCGGGAAGCGGGCTGTTCTGCTGGCTCAAGAGCCTCTTCGGACTGGCTGATGAAGCCGCCGATGCCGCAAAGACGGGACTAAACGCGGAGAACCTAAAACTCAGCCAAACTGTGGCCAACCATGCCACCGATGTAATCAAGAGCGGTGCGAACAAGGGAGACTTGGCTCGGCCATACTTGAACTCAACACTCACGACTCGGGAGAGTATGGCCGCCAAGCCGCCCATCCCCGATCCCGGTGGAGTTCCCGGTGCATTGCGTTGGGATGTTCCGGGACAGTTCCGAGGTTCATCGGGCACGAGGGAACTCGTCGTTGATCCCAAGACCGAAACAATCCTTCACTACAACTTCGTCACGCCGAAATGACCTATGCGCTTTGAAGTCCAGCCGGGCGTAGAAAGCCTCGACATCTCGGTCATCTACAGGCCGCAGGAATACTCTTTCGGAGTAGAGAAGCGACGCGGCCCGGTTCCTTCAGCGTTCACGTCGGTCCAAGTGAACGAACTCCAACTGCAACTCGATGAGCAAGGCCGCGTGCTTTATGCCGACGGATATTGCCCGCATGTAAGCTGGGCTGAAACGCAAGCCAAACCACCGTCTGCGCATCGAGGGGCATTGTTCGTCAAGGACGTTGACTTCGTCGCAGGCGTATCGGTTGCCCTTTCAACCTCACGCTGGCCTGTCAGCGTCAATCGCAAGATGGGATGGGTTTGCGTCGGCGAACAACTTCCGTCTGCTGCTCGCAGTGCTGTCGAGTTTGCAACCGGCAGCATCGCTGTGGTGGATGGTGGCTCGTTGAAATCGGTTTGGCTTAAGCCGACTGCGTTGCCCACTTGAATCCCAACCGCCGGTGTCCCGCCAAGAGGTGCAAGGAATTTAGCACCGCTCAGGCCGCGGTGAAGTGGGTCGGCCACCCGCGCGTGTGCCACAGCCCTTGCGCTCCCTCCTGCCGCAGCGGGTCATCCGGGCCACACCCTGTGCCCTTGGACGCCGTGCGGCAGCACACCACGCAGCGCGTGTCATGGCTGTCGGTCCACTACGCCGGTCAGGGCAGGCTGGCAGGCAGTGGCCGTGGAGGGGCTGTATTCCCCGCGGGTCGGTCCACTGCACTCAGCCACGGGAAATTGCTGTGCCGGGTCGCTGTTCTGCCCGGAGGCTTCACGTTCGTGGGGCCGCCCGCCCGGCTGGGGGTTGGTCAGATACGTTTCGAGACCTGCAGGCCGGCGCCCCTGGTTCTGGTTGGGCACGACGCACTGCGTTTGGGGGCCGCATCGCGTTGCGGCCTTCGGCCCGGCCGGGCTGTGCCCCGGCCGAGTGGCGGCGCCGACGCAGCGGCGCCCTACCCGCCATTCGGCAAGACCGCGCCGCCAGCCGACCGCGGTGCGCCACGGCCTCACCACCACCTGGACCTACAACGACGCCGACCTGCCCTTGACGGAAACCCACACCGGCGGGCCCTGGCCTCGCCGTCGGTGAACCGGAGCTGTGATCGCACCTTACGTCAGGACATGCTGTTGGCCAGGTCCGGCCCCAACGTCCTACATGCGGCCGACATAGGTTACGACACCGCCCGTCCCGCCGCCGTCAGGACCGTCTGGCCGTTGACCACGTTGGCGGCTTACTTCCGGGTCACCAACGTTTCCAAGGAGCCACCGAGCGCGGGGGGAATTTCCCCGCGCTGCGGTCCGACCTGGTTCGGCGGTTCAAAGTCCGGGCCGCCTGGCGGGCGGCTTCCACATCTTGTGCCAGTAGAGCTGCCAGAGGTTTTCCAGGCGCACCAGTTCGACGTGGTTGTCAGCGAAGCCCACGTTCACGGCGCCGGGCAGGCGGTCCTTCGGGTTGAAGTTGCGCGAGGCCGCGCCGGCCGAGGCGGCGTGGCGCGGGATGGCAATGCGGGACAGCCCCCCGCCGGCGAACTTGTCGCCGTCGAAAAGGTTGCGGGCAGGCAGGTCGTTCTCCAGCGGCCAGGCGTCCACCCAGATGGCGTCGGCGAAGTACGGGGTCTGGGAAGGGCGCTCGATGTCCGACTCGGCGCGGAACATCTTGGATTGGTCGCCGTACGGACTGGCGGTGTAGAGGTAGCCGTTGAGGGCGTAGCTGCCCTGGTAGTAGTTGGTGCCGCCGCCGTCCACCAGCCAGGCCCGGGTGACCCAGCCCTCGGGACTGCGGTCGCGCTGGAGCTGGTTCGGGCGGCGCTCCGGGGCGGTGGGGCAGTAACGCACGTCCTTGATGGCGGCGTATCGCACCTCGAGCAGTTGCATCCACAGCAACGGCCAGGGGTCGTAGTGGACCGGTTTGTTTTCGTCGCTGAAGTACATGTAGTTGGCCAGGCCGATCTGTTTGAGGTTGTTCATGCACTTCAGCGCCTGGGCCTTCGCCTTGGCGCGGCCCAGAGCCGGCAACAACATGCCGGCCAGGATGGCGATGATGGCGATCACCACCAGCAGTTCAATGAGCGTGAAACCACGGTGGCGGGTCGGGCGGCAGCGGGGCGTGGACATGGCGGGTGCGAGGGCGTCCCGGGTGAACAGCTCGGAGCGAGTCCGGTCTCGGACGGAGCGGCGGTGGTGTTTCAAAGTTGGCCGGCGCGCTGGAGGGGGTCCCAGTAGCGGGAATTGATCAGACCCTGTTTGTCGCCGAAAGCGGGGTCGCGGGGCGGGTTGATTTTCTCGTTTTTGCGCGCCTCGGCGTGGCCGTCGCTGAAGCCCACCACCCCTACGGAGCGATGGCGGTTGGGGTCCACGCCCTCGTAGCCCTGGATCTGGCTGTTGGCCTTGATGGGCCCCATGTAGGACCAGGGCCACCAGCAACTGCTGCTCCACATGCCGTCGGCCTTGGGCATCGAGTCGGCCACCACGAAGCAGTCGGTGGGGCTGACGATGGCCGAGCGTTTGAACCAGGGGCTGGAGACGAAGCGAACGCCGCCCACGGTCAGGGTCTCCTCGTTGTTGTAGGGCCAGCGGTTCAGGAACCAGGAGTTGTAGCCGTAGCCGACCTTGTGGCAGTCGAACTTCCACTCCCAGGCCACGCCGTTGTCCAGGCGCTTGCCCTTGATGGACGGGCAGCGGAAGAGGTTCGAGCGGCCCTCGGCGTACCCGACGATGACGGTGCCCCACCAGTTGGTGCGGGAGGGCGGTTCATCGGCGGTGTTCAACCCGTGGTTGCGGTGCGCGGGGAACGTGTCGCGGTTTTCATCCGTGTAAAACTGCATGAACAGGTTGATCTGTTTGAGGTTGTTCAGGCAGGCGATGCGCTGGCCCTTGGCCTTGGCCAGGCTCAGGGCGGGCAGCAACATGCCGGCGAGAATGGCGATGATGGCAATCACCACCAACAACTCGATGAGCGTGAAACCCCGACGACACGGGCGGGAAGGTGCGGGTGACTTCATGGTGCGTAATGTGGGTTGCTCCTCGAAGGCACATGCGGGTACGCGAGCCCAGGGGCGGCTCGCCAGCGGGCCGGAAGTTGCCGGGCTTTTGTGCTCATGGCCTCAGAGGATGCTGGGAATTAAGCGGGGGCCGTCGTTTTTTTCAAGAGTCGTTTCGCTGCACAGGGCGGACCGGGGGAGCGGGCGTCTCAGGGCGGTGGCCAGCGGAGGCCAGGTCCCGGGCTGTGAACGGGACGAGGGCGTGCGGAAGATGCCCGCGGTCGGGCGAGGCGGGGGCCACAACGTTACCCCGCCGATTCGATCTCCAGCCGCAGCACGGCGTAGCCGTCTATCTCGAAGTGCTCGACCGTGATTTCCACCTCGCCCGCGTCCGGCTGCTCGTGGAGGCCCTCGTCCCGCGTCGGGCCGTGCCAGGTCCAGTTCTCGATCACCGGCCGCCCGTTGACCGTCACCCGCACGCCGTCGTCGCTCAAGGTGCGGAAACGCCAGCGGCCGGCCGGCAGGGTCAGGCGGGTGCGGGCGATCATACCGAAGTGGTCGCCGGCCGGGCCGCGCCGGGCCAGTTCGTCATCCAGGCCCAGGTCTTTGGGTCCGCGCCAGCCGTAGTTGAAGTCCAGCGCGCCCGTCGTGGTCCGCACCGCGTGGGGGCCGTCGGCCAGCGCCCGCCAGGCGGTCAGGTCCTTTCGGGGGTCCACTTCGGGTGTCCACGGGAAGAACACCACGTCCCAGGTGGTGGCCACGAGGGTGTCGCGCAGGTGGTGTTCCCAACCCGTGCCCCGAAGCCGCAATTCATAGGGCGTCACCCCGCGCCCCCGCGCCCACACGCGCACCTGCGCGGGCCGGCCCGGCCGGGCGGGGACCAGGAGGGCGTTGACCGCCCCGGGCGACAACTCGAGCCGGAGGTCCGGCACGCCGAAGATTTCCCAGACCCGCTCGCCGGCCCGGGCCGCCGCGGCGCGCACCAGCGGGCTTTCGTGGTCCCAAGGGCCCCACTCGTCCATCACGATCTTGTCCCGCCCGCGCAGGTGCGGGCGCGCGCCCGCGGGGCGGGTGCGGCCGAGCACCTTGACCCTGGGCAGGGTGTAGCGCGGCACCGGGCCTGGGCGGGGCGGTTCGATCCCGGGCGCCAGTGCGAACTCGACGGCGTTGGTCACCCCCAACCGTACTGTGTTGGCGGCATAGACGTTGTCGCGCACGTTGTGGGTGCCGTCGTCGCGGAGCTGGAGCACGATGAGCCGTTCGGTGGGGCGGAGGTCCCTGAAGGGATGATTGGCATCCACGATGAAGGAATTGCCGGCGATCACGTTGCCCGTGACGCCACGGTAGCCGCCCGCCACGCCGGGCGAGCGCAGCAGTGCGGCGTCGTTGTCCCACCACAGGTGAACGGCGCATTTGTTGTTGAGGAAGGTGTTGGCGAGAATGCGATTGCCGGCGGCGTGTTCCATGTTGATGCCGCCGCGTTCCAGGCCGTAGGCCATGCCGCCGTTGCCCGCGATCAGGTTTTCGGCGATGAGCGAGTCCGAGGAATACCCGCCCCACACGCCGCAGATGGCGTTTTCGACCAGCCGGTTTCGGGCGAAGACGTTGCCCTCGCTGAAGGTCATTTCGATGCCGTGCGCCGGCGCGTACGAGAAATCGTTTCCGAGCAGCACGTTCCGGTTGCAGCCGCGCGCGCTGAAGTCGCGCGCCACTTCCGGCGGCACGCGGAGCAGGTCCTCCACGTCCTGCCGGCCGGTCTCGCGCCGCAGCCGCTCGCGCTCGCGCTCCAGCCACAGCTCGCCCAGCGCCTCGCGCCCGGCGAAGCCAAAAAATCCATCCCCGCCGTGGGTGGCGGAGTTCTCGGCGAAGACGTTGTCGCTGCTCTGCTCGAAGCAGAGGATGCCGGCGGAGTCCTGGCCGCGGTTGTACACGCCCTCGACGTGCCCGCGCACGCAGAAGTCGAACGCGTTTCGGGTGATCACGTTCCGGCTGCTGCGCCACAGCGCCAGGCCCCAGCCGGACAGAAACGAGCAGTCGTTGTCGAAGACGCGCGAGTCGTTCACGCGGTCCAACAGGATGCCGTTCTGGCCGCGCCGGACGCGCACGCCGCGGATGGTCACGCGGCGGGATTCCTCGAGGCAGATCGCGCCGCCGTACTGGTCGCGCCACTTGATCTGGTCGTTGTGATGCGGGAACAGCCAGTCCGCGCCGTCCTCGGCCTCGGGGGTCGAGCGCAGGCGCTGGCGGTAGTTGTCCGAGAAATCCCCACCCTCGATGCGCAGGCCGTCGGCGTGCGTGGCCACCAGACCGTTGAAGAAGCCGTGCACGCGCGCGTTGACCAGGCGGACGTTGCGGCGGCCCTCGATCCGGATGCCGATCCCGCGCAGCGTGTCCCACGGCGTGCCGGGCGGGGCGCCGCGCAGTTCGCTGCCGGGGGCGAAGGTGATCGTGATGCCGTCGGCCAGCACGTGCAGCACACCGTTGGTGTTGGCGTCGGCGATCACCGTGCCCGGCGGGATCACCACGCGGCAGGAGCGCACTACCGGCGTGTCGTCTTGGGTGACTTCCAGCACGGGCAGGGCCCACACCGGCGTGGCGGCCAGCAGGGTCCAGAGCAGGCGACGTAACATGCCGCGAGCCTGCCGGGCCGGGGCACAAAACGTCAAACGTGGAACCACCGTCCCCCGGCGTGCGTGGCGGCCCTCACTCCCGACACACGCACGCCTCGAGTTCCCCCTGGCGGAAACTCACACCGTCCACGACCAGTTCGAGGCGGGCCAGATCGGCCTGGTCCGGGAACAACGGCTCCTCGGCCACTCCCAACACCCCGCGCAAGATGACGCCATCGGCCAGCCGCACCTCGACACGCCGTCCCAGCGGCAGGCCCAGGCGCCGCGCCAGTTGATCCCGGGCGGCCTGACGCTGCTGGTGCCACGCGCGCAGGCCTTCGTCCCCGCCGGACGCCGGTTGGAAATCGAACTCGAGTTGTCCGCCCGGCGTCATGGGGCTTGCAGCCAGCGACGCAACTGGTCCAGCACCGCCGTCACCAGTCCCGCGCGCCCGGCCGGGGAAGGCTCGCCCGCGGCCAGTCGTCGGGTCTTGACCGCCTGGTCGGTCTTGAGGGCCAGCCACACCCGCCGTTCGCCCGCGTCAACGTGCGTCTCGCCCACCACCACGGCCCAGCGGGTACCGCCGTGCCGGGCCGCGCTGGCGGCGAGGGCCTGCACCCGCTTTTCGGACGCGACCTCGCCGGGCGTCGGGCGGGAGTCGAGCAACCCGGCCAGTTGCTCTTCCGTGGGTGCGACAAAACTCCCGCGCACGACGTCCGCGGCCTCCGGAGCGCTGCTCAAGGCCGCCGCCAGGGCACCGCCGCTGGCCACCTCGGCCAGGGTCAGGCGCGCAGTGCCGTGGCGGAGGGCGCGCAGGACGACTTCTTCCAGCGTGGTTTCCCCCTCGGCATAGCAGAACTCGCCCAGGTGCCGGCGCACCTCCGCCCCCAAGAGCCGCAACTGTTCCACCTCGTGCTCGATGTGTCCCGGCAGGTGGAAGGTGAAATCCACGCGGCGGCCCTCGAAGAGCGAGGTCACGATCACCTCCGGCGGCAGTTTCACGCGCTCCCGGATCGTTTGGTCAATCTGCGATTGTCCCACGCCCACGAAGCGCAGCGTGAGCGTTGCGCCGGGCACGCGCACGCCGTAGCGCTCACGCAACCAGGGCAGGACCTGCTCCCGGACCATGGGCTGGAGTTCGCGGGGCGGGCCGGGCAACGCGACGAGGGCGCCCGGCGCCAGGTCAAACACCAGGCCCACGGCCGTGCCGTGGGGGTTGGGGAAAAAGCTGCCGCGCTCGGGCACCCGGCACTGGCGGCGGAGGTTGGGGCGGAGCTGGTCGCGGGGGGTGTGAAAACGCCGCTCCAGTTCCGCCACCGCGGCCTCGCTCTCCCGCAGGGGGATGCCGGCGAATTCGCTGAGCGTTTCGCGGGTGATGTCGTTGGGCGTGGGCCCCAGCCCGCCGGTCACCAACACCACGCCGGCGTGGTTGGTGGCGAAGTGCAGCGCCGCCAGGAACTCCTCCCGGCGGTCGTCCACCACCAGCGCGCCGACACACCGCAATCCCAGCGGCCGCAGGGTGCGGGTCAGGAAATGCACGTGGCTGTCCGGGTAGGCGCCCTCGAGCAACTCTCCCCCGGTGACGATGATGAAGTAGTCCGGCGCCGCCACGTCCGCCCGGCCCGTGGCCAGCACCAGTGCCAACACCATCCAGGCCGCTCGCACCACATGCATCCCGCGTTGGTACTCCCGCCGCACCCCGGGTCAAGCGACAAGCTGCCGGCGGCGCCAACCCGCCCAAAGACCTCCAAGCCGGTGGCGCGCCCTTCAGCCCTTGAGGAAGCTCTGGAGCATCCAGAGGGTTTTCTCGTGGACGGTGATGCGGTTGACCATCAGGTCCTGGGTTTCCTGGTCGCCCGCCGTCCCGGCCAGGTCCCGCGCCCGAGTAGCGTCGGCCAGCAACTTCTGATGGGCCGTTACCAGATGGCGCACGTACTCCGCCTCGGAAAGCGGCGCGGCGAATTCCGGGATTTGCGCGGTGCGGGCCAGCGTCGCCAGACCACCGAGGGCGTAGGCGCCACGGGCGCGGATGCGTTCGGCGATTTCGTCTATCGCGGTGAACAACTCCTCGTACTGGGTCTGGAAGGCCGTGTGCAGGGCAAAGAAGCCCGGCCCTTCGACGTTCCAGTGGGCCAGGTGGGTCAGGGCCAGCAGGGCGTACGAATCGGCGAGCACCTGGTTGAGCGCCGCCGTCAGTTCGTTGGGGGAAGGGGCACCTTGCGACATGACCGCATCATGCACTGCCCGGGGGACCGGTCAACTCCGCAACCCAACCGCAGCCCGACCGGGCCCCCCGGTTTCCAACTGCCGAAAACGACCGCCGCCGCTTGCCAGCCCCGGGCGCGCCCCCTACCCTGCCCGGCTTTATGGAAAAGGTCGTCATCATCGGCAGCGGCTGCGCCGGCCTCACCGCGGCCATTTACACCGCGCGCGCCAACCTCCACCCGCTGGTCCTCACCGGCACCCTGCCCGGCGGCCTGCTCACCACCACCAGCGTGGTCGAGAATTTCCCCGGGTTCCCGGACGGGGTGGACGGGTTCGACCTGATGGCGCGGATGCAAAAGCAGGCCGAGAAATTCGGCGCGCGCATCCGGTTCGGCACGGTGGAGGCCGCCGCCCTGAGCCGGGCCCCGTACACGCTGACGGTGGACGGCGAGGCGGTGCAGACCCGCACCCTCATCATCGCCAGCGGCGCCAGCCATCGGCACCTGGGGCTGGAAAGCGAGCGGCGGCTCGAGAAAAAGGGCGTCACCTACTGCGCCACGTGCGACGGCGCGCTGCCGGTCTTCCGCAACCAGCCGCTGGTGGTGGTGGGCGGCGGCGACTCGGCCGCCGAGGAGGCCCTCTACCTGACCCGCTTCGGCTCGGTGGTCCATCTGGTGCACCGGCGCGACCAGCTTCGCGCCTCGAAAATCATGGCCGAGCGCGTGCTGGCCCACCCCAAGATCCAGCCGGTGTGGGACTCGGTGGTCACCGAAATCCTCGACGTGGCGCAGGACAAGGTCACCGGGGTGCGGCTCCGGAACGTCAAGACCGGCGCGGAGTCCGAGCTGGCCTGCGCCGGCGTGTTCATCGCCATCGGGCATGTGCCCAACACCGGGCTGTTCCGCGGCGTGCTCGACATGGACGAGGCGGGCTACATCCGCCCGCGCCAGGGCACGGCCACAAACGTGCCGGGCGTCTTCGTGGCCGGCGATTGCGCGGACCGCGTGTACCGGCAGGCGGTCACCGCCGCGGGCATGGGCTGCGCGGCGGCGATTGATGCCGAGCGCTACCTGGCCGCCCAGAGCCAGTAGGGCCGCCATGATCCGGGGTCTGGTTTTTCTGGTGTACCCGGTCAAGGACCCGGCAAGTGCCCGCGGCTTTTACGAGGGCAGGCCCGGACTGCGGCTGTGCCGCCAGTTCGGCGAGCCGTGGTTCGAGTACGACCTGGGCGACGCCACCTTCGCCATCGCCCGCGCCGATGCGACCCACCCCGTGCCGGTGCGCGGCGCGGTGGTCGCCTTCGAGGTGGACGACCTCGACACCGCCGTGGCGCGGCTCAAGGCGCAGCGGGTGCGTTTCCGCCAGGACATCAGCGAAACCCCGGTCTGCCGCCTGGCCGTGGCGCTGGACCCGGACTTCAACGAGGTCATCCTCCATCAGCGCAAAGCCTGACCCGCCCCGTGCCTGCCGAGGTCACCCTGCTGCTTCAGCCGCGGAACCGCCGCCTGACGGTGCCGCGCGGCGCCCCGCTCCGGGACGTGCTCTTCCCGCTGGGCGTCGAGTTTCCCTGCGGCGGGCGGGGCCGGTGCCGCGGTTGCCGCGTGCGCGTGCTGGCCGGGGAACTGCCCGTCTCGCCCGAGGACCAGCAATTGCTGGGACCGGAGCGCCTGGCGCAGGGCTGGCGACTGGCCTGCCGGGCGCGCGCCGACGCGGACCTCACCCTCGAACTGGCCCAGTGGGAGACGCCCATTCTGAGCGACGAAACCCCGGTGGCCTTCGTGCCCCGTCCGGGCCTGGGCGCGGCGGTGGACGTGGGCACCACCACGATCGTGGCGCAGTTGCTGGACCTGACCACCGGCCACGTGCTCGGCGTGCGCAGCGCCCTCAACGCCCAGGCCCGGCACGGGGCCGACATCATGAGCCGGGTCGAGTTCGCCCTCGCCGAGCCCGGCCGCGCGGCACTGACCCGGTTGATCCGCAAGCAAATCGGCACCCTGCTGGCGGACCTCTTGGCGACCGTTCCGGGGCGGGGCCCGCTCGACGACGTGGTGCTGGTGGGCAACACGGTCATGCACCACCTCTTTTGCGGGCTCGCCGTGGCGCCGCTGGCGCATGACCCGTTCGAGCCGGCGGACCCCGGGTTGCAGGAGTTCCGCGGGGAAGCGCTGGGTTGGCACTTTGCCGCGGCGGCGCGCGTGTCGTTTCTCCCCTGCCCGGGCGGGTTGGTGGGCAGTGACATTCTGGCGGGCATCCTGGCCACGGGTTTGGACCGCCGCGAACGCCCGGCCCTGCTGGTGGACCTGGGCACCAACGGCGAGATCGTGGTGGGCACACGCGCGCGGCTGTTGTGCGCCTCGACCGCCGCCGGGCCGGCCTTCGAGGGCGCGCGCCTGGCGATGGGCATGCGCGCGGCCACCGGCGCCATCAGCGCGGTGAGCCTGCGCGACGGCGCCTGGCAGGTCACCGTGCTGGGCGGGGGCGCGCCGCGCGGGATTTGCGGCAGCGGCCTGGTGGACGCGGTGGCGTGCGGCCTGGAGACCGGGCGCATCCTGCCGTCGGGCCGCCTGGCGGGGGGCCCCACGCTGCCGCTGGCCGGGACGGTCGGGTTGACCCAGGCCGACCTCCGGGAACTGCAACTGGCCAAGGGCGCCATCGCCGCGGGCCTTCACCTGTTGCTGGAGCGCCTGGACCTGCGGCCGGCGGACCTGGCGCGGGTGTGGCTGGCCGGGGCCTTTGGCAACTACATCAGCCGCGCCAGCGCCCGGCGCATCGGCCTGCTGCCGTTCCCGGTCGAACAGGTCGAGCCCGCCGGCAACACCGCGTTGCGCGGCGCCAAACAGGTGCTGTGCGGGGCGCACGGGCCGGACCGGAACTTTTCAGACCTGCGGGCTCGGCTCGAGCACGTCCCGCTCAAGGACGACCCGCGGTTTCAGGAGGCGTTCGTGGCGGCGATGAGTTTCCCGGCGTCGGGCCCCGGGTAGCCCGGACCTCCCCGCGGGGCGGCAGTGCGCGAGCGGCCGCGACCGTCCCCCTGGCGGCCCTCCGCCGCCCGGGTTGACCGCTTCCGCTCCTTGGGCGATAACCCGCGCCAGCATGGCACGGCTGCCCCGTTTTCCACGGCCCGTTCCGAGGGCCACTGGCCCGCCGCAGTGGACGGGCTGGGTGTGGTCGCTGGTCCTGGTGCTTGCCCCGCGGCCGGCCGCGGGGGGCGAGCCCGTCTGGCGCTGGTCCAACCCCCGGCCGCACGGCAACAACATCTACGACCTGGCCTGGCGCGACGGCGCGTACTGGCAGGTGGGCGACCGCGGCCGGATTTACGTCAGCACCAATCGCCTCACCTGGACCGTGGTGCCCAGCGGGACCACCCGGGCCCTGCGCGGGATTGCCTTTTTCGGCGAGCAGGTGGTGATTTGCGGCGAAGCCGGCACCCTCCTGCGGGGCACGTGGACCAGCGGCTTTCAACCCGCCCGGCTCGACCCCTCCACCACGGACTGGCTCGAGGGCGTGGCCGCCTCGCCCGACACGCTCGTGGCCGTGGGGGACAACGCCGCGGTGTACCGCAGCACGGACGGCGGCGCGACGTGGCAACGGGTCACCGGCCTGCCGTTTGGCAATTGGCTGCGCAGCGTGAGCTGGGGCGGCAGCACCTTCGTGGCCGTGGGCGAAGGGGGCCTGATCGCCACCAGCCCCGACGGGCTGCGCTGGACCCGCCGCGACAGCGGGGTGAGCACCGCCCTCAACCGCGTGGTCGCGCGCGCGGGCGTGTTTTACGCGGTGGGTGACAACGGCCGGTTTCTCTGGAGCCTCAACCAGGGCGCGAACTGGGCCCGCGAGTCCCTCGGCATCACCAACCACCTCTACACCTACGCCCAGGCCGACACCCTCACCGGTCTCCCGCGCCTGGTGGCCGGCGAGGGCACGTTGCTGCTCAGGTCCGCCGTGCTGGGCGGCTGGACCAATCAACTCGGGAACAACGTGCTGTTGCCCGCGCCCACCTGGGATTACTACGCCGCGGTGTGGGACGGCGCCCGGTTCCTGGTCGGCGGCCGCACCGGGCTGATGGTCGAAAGCCTCCAGACCAACGTCACCCTCGCCGGCCAGACCTTCCCCGCCACGCTCTGGTTCGAGGAAAGCGACTCGCCCCGCGACTGGCTCTGGGAGGTCCTGGCCCTGCCGGAACGCTACCTCGCGGTGGGCGACCGCGCCCAGGTGCTGACCAGCGACAACGGCGCCGACTGGTGGAGCGAGACCGTGCCCGACAGCCTGACCAACACCGTCTTCCTCGGCGTGGGCGGTTCGAGCCACCAGGTCCTGGCCGTCGGCAGCAACGGCGGCCTCATGTATTCCCGGGCGGCCACCACCAACCTCGTCCTCACCAACACCGTGGTCGAGTTCACCGACTGCGCCTGGGCCACCAACTCCCGTGTCAGCACCAACGTGGTGAACCTGCTGGGCCTGCGCTGGACCGCGCTCGAGCCCCGCCCCACCACGAACACCCTCCAGGGCGTGGCCCACCACGCCGGTCGCTGGGTGGTGGTGGGAGACGCCGGCACCGTGTTGACCGGCACGGACGATCTGACCTGGCAACTCCTCACCCTGCCCGGACAGCCGCCGCTCAGCGGCGTGGCCGGCAGCGACTCCGGCTGGGTCGTCACCGGCCGGCAGGGCACGATCTTCACCAGTCCGGACACGCTCGCCTGGACCCCGCGCGCCTCCGGCACCACCAACTGGATTTTCCGCGTCCGCTGGCTCGGCGACCGCTTCGTGGCCGTGGGCCAGAACGGCACCCTCCTGACCAGCCCGGACGGTCTGGCCTGGACCCCGCGCGCCACCGGCACCACCGCCTGGTTGACCGATGCCCTGCTCCTGGCCGGCCGGTACTTCGTCTGCGGCACCCAGGGCGCGTTGCTCACCAGCACCAACGCCAGCGACTGGACCGCCCTGGAGGGCATCACCGGCAAGTCCCTCTACGGACTGGCCGGCCGGGGCTTCCAGTGGGTGACCGTGGGGGTGGAAGGGATTATCCTGCGCGCGCCCCTCGAGCCCCTGCCCCCGGCCCAGATTCTCGGTTACGAACACCGCGAATGCCCGGACGCCCGCGTGGACCGCTTCCGCCTCGGCGGCACGGTGGACCAGCGGGTGGCCCTCGAGGCGTCCGAAGACCTCCGCACCTGGCGGCGGGTGGGCACGTTCGAGTTCGACAACGGCCGGCTCGAACCGGAACTGATCCGCACCAACCCCGCGCCGGCCCGCGCCGAGTATTTCCGCCTGATTCCCGACGAGCCCTGAGGCCCGGCGCCCCCGGCGGCCATGAAACTGCCGCGCCTGCTCCATCCCTGGCGGTTGACCCCCGCCCGGGCCATCGCCCTGCAACGCCGCCTGGCCACGCGGGTGCAGGTCGGCCCGCCCGGGTGCGCGCTGCGCCGCGTGGCCGGGCTGGACGCGGCCTTCTCGCCGGACGGCCGGCTCTGTCTGGCCGCGGTGGTGGTCTGGGACCGCCGCGAGCGGCGCGTGGTGGAGACCGTGACCGCCGCGCGGCCGGTACGTTTCCCCTACGTGCCCGGCCTGCTGTCCTTCCGTGAAGCCCCCGCCCTGCTGGCCGCGCTGCGCAAGCTCCGCCAGGTACCGGACGTGCTGATGTGCGACGGCCACGGCCTGGCGCACCCACGGCGCTTCGGCATTGCCTGTCACCTGGGCGTGCTTTGCCACCTGCCCGCGGTGGGGTGTGCCAAGAGCCGCCTGGTGGGCGAACACGCCCCGCCCCCCGACGCGGCCGGGGGACGCGCCGACCTGGTGGTCAACGGCGAGGTGCTGGGCGCGGTGGTCCGCACCCGGACGGGCGGACGGCCGGTGTTTGTCAGCGTGGGCCACCGGATGGACCTCGAGGCGGCCGTGGCCCTGGTGCTGGACTGCGTGCAGGGGCACCGCCTGCCCGAGCCCACGCACCTGGCGGACCGCCGGGTGGCGGCGCTCAAACGGGAATTGGCCGAAGCCGCCGAACCCGGGGACCCCTCCGACCCGCCTCAGCGGTTGAGCAGATAAATCAGGCCGCCGAAAAGCGCAGCCACGACCGCCCCGAAGGCAATCGCCGCCAGGTGCACGCGCCGGCGATGGCGTTTGTTGCTCCGGCCCATGCCGGGCAGGAGATAGTAGCGGTGCTCTTCGCGGTGGCGTTTGCGGCCGAACATGGCGTCGGTCGGTCGGTGACCGGATGCTGAAGCGGCGACGGCGGCCGGGCAAACGCATTTTCGCCCGGCGCGAGGCAGGGCTGGGGCCACGGTATGCCCCGGGGTAAAAATCCAACCCGGGGTTCGGTAGGGCCGCGCGGCCGCGCGGCCGGGCAAACGGCGCCGACCCAGCGGCGGGCGGCCCGGGCCGTTGGTTGTGGAGTCCAGCCCCCCGAGGCGCGCAGTTCTCCGTTGAGTCGCCGCCGGCGCGCGGCCAACATCCGCCCATGCCGCAACCCGACAGCTCCCCGCTGCCCGCTGCCGGCCCGCACCGGCTGCTCTCGCTGGACGCGCTGCGCGGTCTGGACATGTTCTGGATCATCGGCGCGGACGTCATCCTCTCCGGCCTGCGCCGGTTCAGTGACAACCCGGTCACGCGGTTTCTGGCGGACCAGTTCGAGCACAAGGACTGGGAGGGGTTTGCGTTCTACGACCTGATCTTTCCGTTGTTCGTGTTCATCGTGGGGGTGTCGCTGGTGTTTTCGTTGAGCCGGCTGCTGGCCGAGCAGGGCCGGGCGGCGGCGCTGCGGCGGGTGATCCGGCGGGGACTGCTGCTGTATTTGCTGGGGGTGTTTTACTACGGCGGCCTGGAGAAGCCCTGGCCGGAGGTGCGGCTGCTGGGGGTGTTGCAACGCATCGCGCTGTGCTACCTGGCGGCGGGGCTCCTGTTCTGCCTGTTCCGGCCGCGCGTGCTGGCCGGGGTCTGCGCCGGACTGCTGCTCGGCTACTGGGCCCTGATGGCGCGGGTGCCCTTTCCGGATGTGCGCCCGGTGCCGGGCGGGGACCTCCCCATTTGCCGCGAGACCGGTTTCACCAACGTGGCCCAGTTGAACCTGGATTCGCCGCACCGCCTGCGCGGGGTGTACCTCAAGGGCGTGAACCTGGCCAACTACGTGGACCAGCGCTGGCTGCCGGGCTTCAAATGGGACGGCACCTGGGACCCGGAAGGGTTGTTGAGCACGTTGCCGGCCGTGGCCACGTGTCTGCTGGGGGTGTTTGCGGGCCTGTTGCTGCGCAGCCCGGCCCTCAACCCGCACCGCAAGGTGGCCTGGCTGCTGGGCGCGGGCGCGGGGGCGGTGGCCCTGGGCTGGCTGTGGCATCTCCAGTTCCCGGTCATCAAGAAAATCTGGACCTCCTCCTACGTGCTGGTGGCCGGCGGGTACAGCGCGTGGCTGCTGGCGGCGTTTTACCACGTAATCGAAATCCGCGGCTGGCAACGCTGGGCCCGGCCGTTGGTCTGGATCGGCATGAACCCGATCACCGTGTACCTGGCCAGCAACCTGGTGGACTTCGGCAAGATCGCCCGCCGGCTGGCCGGGGGCAGCGTCAGCGCCTGGCTCGATGCCCGGCTAACCCCCGGCGTGGGGGAGGCCCTGCTGGCGGTGCTGACCCTGCTGCTGGCCGTGGGCTTCTGCCGGTTCCTGTACCGACGCCAGATTTTCCTGCGGGTCTGAACCCGCTCCGGCCGGGCGCGCGGCCGGCCCCGTTTCCGCCACCGGCAGGATCAGGGTGAAGGTGCTGCCGCGGCCGGGGGCCGTCTCCACGTGCAGGCCGTGGCCCATTTCCCGGGCAAACTCATAGACCATGTACAGGCCCAGCCCCCGGCCGGGGCGGTCGCTGCGTGCCTTGGTGGTGAAGAACGGCTCGAAGAGCCGCGGCAGAATCTCGGGCGGGATGCCGCGGCCGGTGTCGCGCACGCTCACCCGCGCGTAGTGCGCCGCCGGGCGCGGCGCCAGCACCGGGTCGCGCGGCGGCTCGGGCAACCGCGCCGTGCTCACCTCGATCACCCCGCGGCCGTTCATGGCGTCGGCGGCGTTGAAGATGAAGTTCAGCAACATCTGCTGCACCAGGTCGGCCGCGGCCAGCACCGGCGGCAGGTCCGGCGCCAGCACCAACCGCACCTCGACATCCCGGCGGAAGCGGTCGCTCAACAACCGCACGGTGCGGTCCACCACGGCGTTCAGGTCGCAGGGCTGCACGGTCCGGTCCGTGGCGGTGCCGAAGCCGAGCATGGCCTTTACCACGTCGCTGGCCTGGTCCACCATCGTGAGGATGCGGGAGACGCGGGTGAGCACCTTTTCGCGGTCGCCGGGCTGGGCGGCGATGATCTGGGCCGAGCCCTTGATGATCGAGAGCATGTTGTTGAAGTCATGGGCAATGCCGGCGGCCAGCGTGCCCAGGGCGGTCATTTTCTGACTGTGCGCCAGGGCGGCGGTGGCCCGGCGCAGCTCCCGGGTGCGCTCCTCGACCCGCCGCTCGACCTCCGCGTAACTGCGGCGCAGGCGCAGATGCCGGTTCACGGCCACCGCGGCCGCGGCCAGGGTCAGGAGCAACCCCGCCAGGCCGGCCACCACCACGCGCTGGTCGCGGTACCACGGCACCAGCACGCGGAACTCGAACAGCGGCGGCCGCAGCTCCACGTTCCAGTTCCGGTCCATCGCGCGCACCTCGATCCGGTGCCGCCCCTGGGCCAGGCCCCGCAGGCGCACGAACGGCTCGGGCGACCAGACCGACCACTCGCCCTCGTCCAGCCGATGGGCGAAGACCAGCCGCTCCTCCGGCGTGAACCGCCAGCGGTCGCGCGCCTGAAAGGTGACCGTGCCCGAGCCCTCGCCGGTGGCGCTGGCCTCCTGGGTCCATTCGAGCGCCAAGGTGCGCGGCGGCTCGAAATCCGCCCGCGGCACGTACTCCACCGGGCCGGCCGCGGTGCCCGCCCAGAGCCGGCGCTGGCGGTCTTCCCGGAGGCAGTTCACCGCCTCGGCCGGCAGGCCCTCCGGGGTGCCCACGCCCAGCCAGGCGCCGCGGTAGGAACGGAACAACCCGTTGTTGGCCGCCACCCACACGCTGCCGTCGCCGGCGCGGTACAGGTCGTTCACGTGATCCAGCGCGGTCAGGAGCACCGTCCAGCGGCGGCCGTCGAATTCGAGCACCCGGTTGAGGCTGGCGCACCAAATGCGGCCGTCCTCGAATTCCAGCCACGCCAGCGCGCCGTCCCCGGTGTAGCCGTCGGCCGGCCCGAAAAACTGCCAGCGCTCCTCGCGCCACCAGGCCGGCCCGGCGCCGGTCCCCAGCCACCACTCGCCGTTGCGCGCGCGCTCGAGGAAAAAAATCTCCCCGCCCACCCCGGCCAGCGGCGGCGCCTCCGGCCACGGGCTGAAGGACCGGCCGTCGTACCGCTCCACCCGCGGTGTCTGGTCGGCGGCGGCGGGCGGGGGGCGGGTGAGCACTCCGGGCGGTTCGCCCGGGGGGCGACTGACCACGCGCCCCACGGCGCGCCCCTCCGGGTGGACCACCCGGGTAAACTGCCGGGTCTCCGGGTCAAACCGCCAGGCCCCGCCGCGGGTGGTCACCAGCAACCCCGCTCCGCCCAGCGCGCCAAGCCCTTCGCCGCTCGCCCAGGCCGGCTCGAACCCCGCCGGCCAGGCCAGGCGCGACCAGACCCGGTCCTCGGCCAACCACAGCCCCGTGTCGGCCGCGGCCCAGAGCCGCCCGGCGGCATCGGCGGCCAGGCTCTGGAACTGGCCCGGATTTTCCCCGCCGGCGGTGGCCGCCCGTTGCCAGGCGGCGGGTGCGTGGCGGACCACGCCCTCGCGCGTGGCCAGCCAGAAAATCCCGCGCGGTTGCACGGCCACGTCGTGGATTTGCGCCAGCGGCACCGGGGGGCGGACCTCGCTCCGGCGGGTGCCGGCAAACCAGTACAGGCGGTTGAGCGTGACGCCCCAGAAGGTCCCCGGCGCCGGCCCGCGCCAGGCGAAACGCAGGTTTTCGCCGGGGACGGTGAGCACCTGCCACTGCGCGCCGTCGAAGTGGGCCAGCCCGCGCTGCTGCGTGGCGGGCAGTTCGGCCACGCAGGTCACCCCGCCGCTCTCATCCTCGACGGGCCGGTACAGCCCGCCCAGCCCCAGTGCCGCGGGCGGCTGGTGGAAGTGCCACGGGGCCTCCGCGCCCAGCCGGCGCAACGCGCCCTCCACGCGCGCCAGGCCGCCCTCGCCCGTCACCCAGAGACCGCCGCCGGCGGCGGGGATGATGTCATGGAACCGGCCCAACGGCGTCTGGCGGGCCTCGCGCAGGACCGTGAACGAGCCGTCCACGGCCCGGAACAGCACCAACCGCTCCGGCAGCGCCAGCAACAGGCGGTCTTCCTCGGCCGGCACCAGACTGGGGGGCCGCCCGGCGCGCAGCAGGTTCAACTCCGCCGTGCTCAAATGGCCGGTCAGCGGATACGCGGTCCAGGTGTCCCCGGCGAAGCCCAGCACGCCGTCCGCGTACATCGCCCAGAGGCGCCCGGCGCGGCTCTGGTACACGCGGAAAATGCGCTCCGGGGGGGACGGCACGCGTTGCACGGCGTAGCCGTCCAGCCCGCTGATCGCGCCCACGTCGCCGTGGTGCACCCACACCAGCCCGCGCGGGCTGGCGGTGATGGCGGTGCTGAGCGACTCGGCCAGGCCGTCCGCGGCGCGGTACACCCGCCAGTGCGCGGTGGGCGGCTCCGCCGCGGCGCCGGCCGCGGCCAACCATCCCAGCCATCCCAGCCAGCCCGGCCAGCCGGCCC
>JBBIJZ010000059.1:0-27294 GCA_037445715.1 Verrucomicrobiales bacterium
GCCGGCAGGGCCAGGGCCAGGCCCACGCGGCCTTCGGGGGCGGCGGCGGCGTTGAGCACCAGCAGCGCCCGGGCGGCGTCGCGGCCGGGGGCGGCCTCCGACCACGTCAGTTGGGCGGGATCAAAGCGCAGGCTCAGGCCGAGCGAATTTTCATCGCCCAGACCGCGCAGGCGCACGGCCACGCGCAGGCGTTCGGGGGTGACGGCCAGCGTGGCCAGGGTCAGTTCGCGCGCGGCGGACGGCGGCCGGACGGCGGGGGTGGCGCCCGCCAGGGTGATGCCGTTGGGGCCGCCGGCGGGAGTCCGGGGGTCCAGGCCCGCCGCGTAACGTCCGGCCTGGACCCAGTCGG
The DNA here is from genome assembly GCA_037445715.1 of Verrucomicrobiales bacterium. Classification (GTDB taxonomy): domain Bacteria; phylum Verrucomicrobiota; class Verrucomicrobiia; order Limisphaerales; family J093; genus DSVZ01. Next base: position 350 of record JBBIJZ010000059.1, read on the forward strand.
CGATGCTGATGACGCCGTTGCCCAGGGTGCTGCGCGGGGCGCAGTCGGCCCGGGTGAATTCGCTGGCGTTGGCGGGGCTGTCCAGGCCCACGGCCAGGCGGCCGACCTGGGTCCAGTCGGCCACGGTGAGGTCGCCGTCGCCGGCGGGGCGCGGCATCAGGTCCGCCTCGAAGCCGGCGCCGGGGTCGGAGGTGTCCACCGTGACGGTGGCGACGCGGCTGGTGACGGCGGCGATGAGGTTTTGGGCCACGACGAAGTAGTCTCCCGCCTGGGCGGGCTGGAGGTTGGCCAGTTCGAGCAGGGGGGCGGTGGCGCCGGGCAGGAGGGTGTTGTTGAAGTACCACTGGTAACTGAGCGTGCCCACGCCGCGGGCCTCGGCCAGGAGGCGGGCGGTTTGGTTGCGGAAGACGCGCTGGCTTTGCGGGTGGCGCACGAAGTTGGGCGAGTAATCGCCCCAGTCGGCCAGGGTGGCGGTGGCGGCGTTGGCCGGGTTCCCATCCTCGCTGCTGACGGCGAAGCCCACCAGCAGGGTGTCGGGCAGCTCGAAGGTGGTCTGGGCGCGCTGGGTCCAGTTGGAGCCGTCGGTGCTGGTGTAGGCGCGGAAGGTGTTGCCGCTGCGGGCGAGGCGGACCCAGGCGTTGGGCAGGGGCACGCCGCTGAGGTTTTCCGCCCAGGTGTCCGAGCCGCCGCCTTCGACCAGGCGGCGGTGAAAGGCAATCACGTTGGCGCGGTTGGGTTGGTACACCGACACGCGCAGATGCCGGCTGCCGCTGCCGGCATGGGCGCGGGCCATGAGGACCGCGTGCGCCCAGTGCTGCGGCGAGCTGAGCGCCGCCACGCGCAGTTTGACATCGAAATCGCCCGTGCGCGGTTCCTGGTAGAACTGGAAGTGGTCGGCGTTGTTCCAAATCGAGCCGCCGCCGGCCTTCACCTCGAAGGTGGTGCCGTCGTGGGTGTAGGCCTCGCGCGTGCCGGTGGGGCCGCCCACGGTCAGGCTGCTCAGCGGCAGCACGGTGCCCTCGAAGGTCTGCGGGGTGGTCAGCACGTTGCCCAGCAGGTCGGCGAGGTTGACGGTGGTGAGGGTGAAGCTCTCGCCGGACAGCGGCGGGAAGTACAGGGCCACGGTGCGGTTGCCGGGCCGCGGCGTCACCGGGTCCGGCTGGACGCCGCTGATGGCGTAGTTGGCGGGGTCGGCCAGGGTGACCGGGGTGACTTCCTCGTCGAATTGCACCCCCACCAGACCGCCGTCGCGCAGCACCATGGCCGCCGTTACCGCCGGACCGCGGAGGTCCACCAGGAAGCTGCCCTCGAAGACGTCGCCCGCCTCGCCCACCAGGCCGTTGCCGTTCTGGTCCATCGCGGTCAGCAGGCCGGTGGTGTCGGCAATGTTCGGGCCGATCCGCACGCGGAGGACCCCGTGCTGGGTCTGGCCCGGGAAGCGGACGCGGTAACTGCGCCCGCCCAGCGGCTCGATGGCGCTGACCGGGACAGCCCCGGCCGGGCCGGTAATCTGGACATCGGCGGCGGTGAAGGTGGCGGGGTTGATGGGCGTGTTGAAGGTGACGTCCACATGGTCCACCACCGGCAGGACCGGGGCGTTGGGGGTCATGGACTCGACCGCCACGCCGCCGAAGCGGCTCACCACGCCTCCGGCGAAACTCAGGGTGTCGGCGCCGGCCAGCAGGGCGTTGAGGTGGACCTGGGCGCCCTGGTTAAAGACGTACACGTTGAGTCCGCCCAGGACGAGCTTGGAGCCGCTGTGGAGCACCAGTCCTTCGGTGCCCACGCCGTAGAGGTACAGGGCTTCGGGTTCGCCGCCGGCGCCGCGCCCGCCGTTGTTCAACCGGTCCACCAGGCGCAGCACGGCCGGTTGACCGGGCTGGCCCACCTCGAGCCGGCCGAGGCCGAAGTTGCCGCTGGTGTAAGCCCCCGGGCCGCCGTCCCGGCCGCCCACCTCGAGCGTTTTCTCCCCCGGCCCGGTGAACCGGACCACCGCGTCGGAGAGCGCGATCCGGGTGGGGTCGGTGTGGTTGAAGGCCAGGGAACCGTGGATTTCGAGGGTGCCGAGGTTCCGGACCTCGAGTCGGGCCGGGTCCTCCACCGTCAACCCGGCCGCCTGGACGCTTGCCGAGGCGTCCGCCACCTGCATGCGGGCCAACCGCGAGAGGGTCACCGTGCCCAGCGCCAGGCGCCCGCCGGTCTCGGCGCGGAAGCTCAGCCAGTCATCGGCGCTGTAATTGTCCGTGCGCCCGCCCACGGCGGTGCGCAGGCCGGAAAGGTCCAGGAGGGCGCCGTTGCGCGCGGTGAAGGGATAATCCCAGGCGCCCCAATGGCCGCCGGGTGTCACCACGCTTTCCAGGGTGTGGAGGTCCAACGTCACCCCCGGGCCGTCGGCGATGAACAAGGTCCGTCCGGCCCGGTAGTCTTCGGGCATGGCGTAGCTGGTGGCGGCGAAGGTAAAGGCCGGCGTGGCCCGGGCCACCAGGCTGAACTGGTCCACGGTGTCCAGCGCGCCCAGGAGCACCTCGGCGCCGGGCTCGAGGGTGAGGGCGCTACCGGTCACATCGGTCACTTGGGGGGCGTTGAACCGCCCGCCGGCCGCCACGCTGAGGGTGGTCTGGCGCACGGCGGTGGCCTGCGGGGCGTTCACCACGGTGGCGGCCGGCACTTCCCAGAGGCCGCCGTTCATGGTCCGGAGGGCCGGCACCGCCAGCGTGGTGCCGGCGCCGGGGTAGAAGTAGCCCGTTTCGACGGTGCTCAGCGCCGGCAGGGTCCAGGAGACCTCGGAGACGAACCGGGTGCGCCGGGCGACGTTGGTCAGCCCGGACAGGTCCAGTTGCCCGTCGCGCTTGAGGTAAAAGCTCAGCCAGTCGTCGTTGTCGAAGGTGTCGGTGCGCGGGCCGGTCACGTTGCCCAGGCCGGAGAGGTCCACGCGCCCGCCGTTTTCGGCCAGGACCGAGTAATCCCACGCGCCGCTCCAGCCGCCGTGCGTGGTGAGGGAGCGGAGCGATGCCAGGTTGAGCACCGCCCCGGGCGCGGTGGCGTGGAACAACGCCCGGGACGCCCGCCAGTCCGCCGGCAGTTCGTAGCTGGGAGCGGCCAAGGTCAGCGGGGCCGCGCCGCGCAGCACGAAACTGGCGGCGTCAATCCGGGCCAGCGTGCCCGCCGTGAAGTTTTCGCCCCCGCCCAGGGGCAGCGAGCTGCCGCTGACATCGGTCAGCGCGGCGGCAGTGAATTGGCTGCCGGGTTGGAGGTTCAAGGTGACGTTGGCGAGATTGGTCAGGCTCGGCGCGCGCACCTCGCCGGCGAAATCCACGTCAAACCGCACGCCCGTTGCCCGGAGCAGGGCGGGTGCGTTGAGGAGCGAGCCACTGGGCACATTGAAGAACGTGCCGCTGGCCTCCCGCAGGGCCGGCAGGTCGAACGAGTGGCCGGGGTCGGGCAGGAAGCGCACCTTGCGCGCCAGGGTGGTCAGGGCGGGCAGGAGTACCCGGCCGTTGCCCTGCGCGTAAAAGCTCAGCCAGTCATCGTTGTTGTAATCGTCCGTGCGCGGGCCGGTGACGGTGGTCAGGCTGGCAAGGTTCAACGTGGCGCCGTTTTTGGCCGCCAGCGAATAATCCCAGGCGCCCCAATGTCCCCCGCCCACCGTCAGCGTCTGCAGCGCGCCGAGGCTGAGGGTGACGCCGGCGCCGTCGGCCTCGAACAGTTTGCGCGAGTCCCGCCAGTCATCGGGCAGGGTGTAACTGGTGGCGGTGAAGCTGAAGGCCGGCGTGGCCCGGGCCACGAAGCTCAGCCGGTCCACCTGGCTCACGCTGCCCAGTTGCAGGGTCTCACCCGGGTCCAGCACCACCACGCTGCCGCTGAGGTCGTTCACCAGGCCGGCGTTGAGCGCGCCGCCCGGGGCCACGTCAATCGTGGTGTCCCGCAGGACCGTGAGTTTCGGGGCGTTGATGACCGCGGTGCCGGGCACCTGGACCGCGCCGCCTTCCATGCGTTGCAGTTCGGGCAGGCTCAGCGTCACGCCGGCCGCCGGTTGCAACCAGCCCATTTCGATCAGTTCGAGCGCCGGCAGGGTCCAGTTCTGCTCCGGCACCAGCCGGGTGCGGCGCGAGATTTTGAGCAGGCTGCTCAGGTCCAGCGTGCCGCCGCTCTGGACCCGGAAACTGAGCCAGTCATCATTGCTGTAGGTGTCGGTGCGCGGCCCGGTGGCGGCGATCAGGCCGGAGAGGTTCACCTGGCCGCCGTTGCGGGCGATGACCTGATAGTCCCACGCCCCACCGTGCCCGCCGGGGGTGGACAGCGACTTGAGACTGTCCAGCTTCACCACCGAGCCGGCGTCCTCGGCCAGCAGCAACACCCGGTGGGCGCGGTAATCTTCGGGCAATTCCAGCCCGGGCGCTGCCACCGCCACCTGCGCGCCGCCCGCCGCGGCGAACCGGGCCAGCCCGCCCAGGGACGCCGGGGCCAGGTCCGCGCGAAACACCGCGCCGGCGCCGGAGGCGATGACCGGGCCGTTGAAGATGGCGATGCCCCGGATGGCGAAGGTGCGCGCGCCGTCGAGGGTGAAGCTGGCGTTGTCGCGCAAGCGCAGGGCGTCCACCTCGCCCGTGCCGGGCACGTCGTAGTTGATCTGGGCATTGGCGGGCACCTCCACCACGAAGGTGCGCCCGGCGGTGTTGAGGGGCACCACGCCCAGGTCCCAGTTGGCCGGTTCGTTGTAGTTGCCCGGCGTCGCGCCCTTGATCCAGTTGGCAATGTCCGCCGCCTCGAGACCGCCCAGACTCAGCAGGGCGACCAGCGCGCCCGGCAGCCCGGGCGCCCGCCAGGGCGGGCGCGGGCGGGGCACTCGGGGAGAAAGCTGCCGCGGCAGGGGCCGGGTCCCGCCGGACCGACAAAGGCGCAAGGTTTTCATGGTCGCAGTGACGTTGGTTTTCCGGGCGCTCCGCGGGAAATCGCCCGTGGACGGGGGACGATTTCCGGGAGCCATGATGGATTGAGGGTTTAATCCATCGTTGGCCCCAACGTTGCAAGCATTTTTTTGAAGCCAGCCGCGGAGGGTGAAAAATCCTGCCGGGCGCGGCCGGGGCGAACGCTGGAGGGGCCTTAACGCGATGCCCCGGCCCCGGGCAGGAGCGGCCGCAACGGGCACGTGTCGCATCGCGGCCGGCGGGGGCGGCAGAAGTCCTTGCCCACGGCCACCAGTTGCGCGTGGTAGTCCTGCCAGTAATCGAGCTGTGCCGCCGCGGGCCGGTGGTTCAGGGCCGCCTCGCACAACCGCTGCACCGTGGCGTAATCGGCGTCCGGGGCGCACCAGCCGTGCCGGGCAAAGATGCGGCGGGTGTAGGCGTCCACCACAAACACCCGTTGCCCGCCGGCGTACAACAACATGCTGTCCGCCGTCTCGGGGCCGATGCCGTGGATACCCAGCAGGCGGGTGCGGGCGGTCGCCAGCGGCCCGCCCAGAAGCCGCGCCAGGTCGCCGTCAAACTCCCGCACCAGGACGGTCAGAAAGGCCCGCAGCCGACGCGCCTTGACGTTGAAGTAGCCCGCCGGGCGGATCAGGGCTGCCAGCCGGGCCGGCGGCAACGCCAGCAGACGGCGCGGTTCAAGCACGCCGGCGGCCTTCAGGTTGGCGAGGGCGCGCTCGACGTTGGTCCAGTTGGTGTTCTGGGTGAGGATCGCGCCCACGCACACCTCGAAGGGCGTCTCGCCCGGCCACCAGCCCTGGTGACCGAAGCGCCGTCGCATCAGCCCGTAGGCCCGGCGCAGGGCGGTGGTCCGCGTCCGGTCTGGGGCGCCGGGTTTCATGCCGCCGGGGCGCCGGGGCCCCCCAGTTCGAGCGTGGGGCTGGGCCGGTCCTGGGAGGTGGTTTCCAGGCGCACGTGCGTGGCGCCCAGGGCCCGGACCCGCGCGGCCACGGTGCGGTGCGCCAGTTCGGGGCGATTGCAATCGCGGCTGAGATGGCCCAGGTACAGGTGCCGCAGCTCGGCGGACATGATCCGGCTGGCCACCTCGGCCGCGGCGTCGTTCGAGAGGTGCCCGTGGCGGCCGAGGATGCGTTGCTTGACGCTCCAGGGGCGGCGGGGGTCGTCCTGGAGCAGGCGCACGTCGTGGTTGGTCTCGAGCACCAGCACCTGGGCCGGGCGGATGCGCTCGAGGACCAGGTGCGTGGCGTGGCCCAGGTCGGTGAGGAACCCGATGTTGCCCGCGGCGGTGCGCAGCAAAAAACCCACCGGGTCCTGGGCGTCGTGCGGCACGGCGAAGGTCTCGACGTGCACGTCGCCCACGTCGAAGGCCGCGCCGGTCTGGAAGAGGCGGCCGTCCAGGCGCACGTTCAGGGCGCGCTCGACCGCGTCGCGGGTAAGGCGGTTGCAGTAGATCGGGATTGGCAGACGGGCGCACAACACGGCCAGGCCCCGGACGTGGTCGGTGTGCTCATGGGTCAGGAGGATGCCGTGGAGCGTCTCCGGCGAACGGCCCAGCGCGGCCAGGCGCTGGCGAATCTGGCGGGCGCTGAAGCCGGCATCAATCAAGAGGCGGGTCTGGTCGGTCTCGAGGTAGGCGCAGTTGCCCCCCGAGCCGCTGCCCAGGATGGTGAACCGCACAGGCACGCGGCGACGTTAGGCGGGTCCGCCGGCCGGTCAACGGAATTGCGCCCGGCCGGCGGCCGGGGGCGTTTTCGAGTTTCCCCGACCGCGCGGGCGGGTTAAGTTGGCGGGCACCTGCGGCCGCCCCGGGCGGCGCAGGCCACCCACAGCTATGGCCGGACACAGCAAATGGGCGAAGGTGAAGCATTTCAAGGGCGCGATTGACGCCAAGCGCGCACGCCGCTTCGCCAAGCTTTCCCGCGAGGTCACCATCGCCGCCAAACTCGGCGGGGGCGACCCCGACCTGAACCCGCGCCTGCGCCTGGCGTTGCTCAAATGCCGCGCGGCGAACATGCCCTCGGAGAACATCGAGCGCGCCATCAAAAAGGGCGCCGGTGGCGGCGAGACCGGCACCTACGAAGACCTGCTCTACGAGGCGTTCGGGCCGGGCGGCGTGGCGTTGCTGATCGAGGTGAGCACCGACAACCGCAACCGCACCGCGGCCGAGGTGCGCAGCATCCTCACCCGCCACGGCGGCACCATCGCCACCGCCGGCGCCGTCAGCCGCCTCTTCCAGCGCCAGGGCCAGATCATCGTCACCCGCGACGCCGCGGAGGAGGACCGGCTCATGGAAATCGCGCTGGAGGCCGGCGCCGCGGACTTTCGCGCCGAGCCGGAGGGGTTTGAAATCCTGACCGAGCCGGCGCAGTTCGAGGCGGTGCACCGGGCGGTCGAGGCCGCCGGCCTCAAGCCCGCCAGCGCCGCGGTGACCTACCTGCCGCTGACGACCCTGCCGGTGAGCGACCCGGCCGTCGTGGCGGCGTTGGACCAGTTGGTCGAGGCCCTGGAGGAACACGACGACGTCAAGGAAGTGTTCACCAACGCGGCCTACCCTGACGAAACTTCTTGATGGCCGGCCATCGGCAAAGTTCCGCCCCGGCCGTGGTCCCGGCGGCGCCGGCCCCGTCCGGCCCGTCCGCGCGTCCCGCCCGGGCGGTGCGCTGGCTCGGGGCGCTGGCCGATGCGCTGTACCGGTACCCGCGGCTGTTCTTCTACCCGCAGGCGCTGCTGTTTCTGGCTTCGATCCTGTTCACGGTCTGGCGGCTGGAGTTTGACACCAACCGCAATCACCTGGTGGGCGAGGACAAGGTGTACCACCAGGCCTACCTCCAGTACCGGCGCGAGTTCGCCGCCCAGGACGAACTGGTGGTGCTGGTGGAGAGCGAGGACATCGAGAAAAACCGCCAGTTCGTCGAGCGCCTGGGCGCGCGGCTCGAGGCCGAGACCAACCTCTTCACCGACGTGTTCTACAAGGGCGACCTCAAGCTCATGGGTCCCAAGGCGCTGTTGTTCGTGACCAACCAAACCCTCCTGGTCGAAATGGCCGAGCGCCTGCGCGAAGCCCGGCCGGTGCTGGACAACTTCACCCGGGTCACCAACCTCAACTCCCTGTTCCTCGCCGTCATCGCCCAGTTCCGCAGTGCCGCGCGCGACCCCCAGCCGCCCGCGCCCGGCCTGTTGGAAAGCCTCCCGGCCCTCGCACGCATCGCCACCCAGGCCGCCGAGGCCCTCACCCGACCCGGGCCGCCGCCCTCCCCGGGCATCACCGCGCTGTTCGGCGGCGGGCCCCGGGCCGAGGAGGCGCTCTACATCACCTTTGCCAGCAACCGCATTTACCTCGTCACCGCCCGCCCGCTCAACGAACGGCTCAACGAGGCGGCCGTCCACCGCCTGCGCGCGTTGCTGGACCAAACCCGCGCCGAGGTGCCCGGCGTCAACGCCGGCCTGACCGGCGGTCCGGTGCTCGAGGTGGACGAGATGGCGCAGTCGCAGAAGGACACCGCGCTGGCCTCGGTCGTGGCGCTGGTCCTGTGCGCGTTGCTGTTCATCTACGGCTACCAGGAGACCGGCCGGCCCATCAAGGCCGTGGCCTGCCTGGTGGTGGGGCTGGCCTACACCCTGGCCTATGCCACGGCCACCATCGGGCACCTGAATCTGCTGACCATCACCTTCCTGCCCATCCTCATCGGCCTGGCGATTGACTTCGGCATCCACCTGGTCAGCCGTTACGAGGAGGAACTGCGCGCCGGCCGCCCCGAACGGCAGGCCCTCGAAATCGCCCTGGTCAACACCGGCCGCGGCATCTTCACCGGCTGCCTCACCACCGCCGGCGCCTTTCTGGCCATGGGCCTGACCGAGTTCAAGGGCGTGCGCGAAATGGGCCTCATCTGCGGCGGCGGCCTCCTGCTGTGCCTGGTCCCCATGCTCACGCTCCTGCCGGTCCTGCTGCTGCGCGGCCGCCAAAACCTCCTGGACCACGCCCAGCCGCCGCTGCCGGACCCGCGCGCCCGCCTCGAACGGCTCTGGCTGGACCGGCCCGCCCTCACCCTGGGCCTGGCCGCCACCTTCACGCTGTTCACCGCCGGAGGGCTGCGCCGCGTGGCCTTCGATTACAACCTGCTCAACCTCCAGTCCGCCGGCCTGCCCGCAGTCACCTACGAGCACAAGCTCCTCCGGCACGCCGGCCGCTCGGTCATCTTCGGCGTGGTCACCGCCGGTTCGCTCGAAGAAGCCCGCGTCCTCCAGGCCCGTCTCGAGGCCCTGCCCTCGGTCGCCGGGGTGGATTCGATGGTCAACTACCTCACGGCGGACCAGTCCACCCGCCTGGCGCTGGTGCGCCAAATCCGCGCCCAACTCGCCGGATTGCGCTTCCCGGAGCTGGACCCCGACCCGGTCAACCTCGCCGAACTGCGGCACACCTTGCGCCGCCTCCAGGCCTACCTCGGCCTGGGCGCCGATCTGACCGCGCGCGAGGGCGAACAGGACCTGAGCGAATCCCTGCGCGCGCTGCGGGCCGCCCTGCTGCGCCTGAACACCGCCCTGGCCGAGGCCGACCCCGAACGGGCGGCCCGCCAACTGGGCGCCTTCCAGCGCGCCCTGCTGCAGGACCTCCAGGACACCCTGCGCGCCATCCAAAACCAGGATGACACCGCGCCGTTGCGGCCCGAGGACATCCCCGCGCCGCTGCGGCACCGCTTCATCAGCAAGTCCGGCGACCGGTTCCTGCTCCAGGTCAACCCGCGCGAGAACGTGTGGGAACGCGCGCCCCAGGAAGAGTTCGTGCGCGAGTTGCGCCAGGTGGCCCCGGACGCCACCGGCGAGCCCGTGCAACTCTACGAGTACACCACGCTGCTCAAGGACAGCTACGTCGAGGCCGCCTGGTATGCCCTGGCCGCGGTGGCGGGGCTGGTGTGGGTGCATTTCCGCAGCCTGCCGGCGGTGGTCCTGGCCCTGCTCCCGGTGGGCCTGGGCACGCTCTGGCTGGCGGGTGTCATGGGCTGGGTCGGGCAACCGTTCAACCCCGCCAACATCATGACCCTGCCGCTGGTGGTGGGCATCGGCGTCACCAACGGCATCCATGTGCTCAACCGGTTCGCCGAGGAGGGCCGGCCCGCCATTTTCGCCCGCAGCACCGGCAAGGCGGTGTTGCTCTCGGCCCTGACCACCGTGGCCGGGTTCGGGAGCCTGATGCTGGCGCAACACCGCGGCATCGCCAGCCTGGGCCTGGTCATGGCCCTGGGCACGCTCGCTTGCCTGGTCGCCGGCGTGGTGGTCCTGCCCGCCGTGCTGCAACTGCTCTTGCGTCTGGGCTGGCGCCCGCCCGGGCGGATCAAGACGGACTGGGTCCGCCCCGAACCGGCGCAAAAAGCAGCCGCGGAACCTGCGACGGTTGCCGCGTGAGGGGGGGCCACCCCGACCCCGCCCGGGGAGCCGGCCCCGAACCCCTCGCCGCGCCGGAGCGCGGGCCTACCCCGGGGCGCTTTGGAAGGGATGGCCGGCTTCGTAGCGCAGGTTTCCAACCTGCTGTATCGCCGATTTCCCAATCGGCGGGCAGTTGGCCGCGGAGGAGTGCGGGTGGGGAAATCCCCGACACAGCCGGTCGGGCGAGCGGGGAAGTTTGCGGCTCTGGCCAACCCGGCCACGGCCAGAAACGGAGACGCGCGCTCGCCCCGGCTCGGGGCAATTTCAGACTTCCGCCCCGCCCGTCGCTTCCCTAGCGTTTCCGGCCTTGGGGCCATGCCCAGCGTGTTCATCAAGACCTACGGCTGCCAGATGAACGAGCGCGATTCCGAAGCGATCGCCGCCCGGTTCCTGGCCCGCGGCTTCACCCTGGCCGCCTCGGAGGCGACCGCGGACGTGGTGTTGTTGAACACGTGCAGCGTGCGCGACACCGCCGAGCAGAAGGCCCTGGGCAAGATGGGCACCCTGGCGGCGGAGGTGCGCCGGCACCGGCCGGGCGTGGTGCTGGGGTACCTGGGCTGCATGGCCCAGGCGCGCGGCGCGGCGTTGCTCGAACAAACCCCCGGCGTGCGTCTGGTCCTGGGCACGCAGAAGCTGCATCGCGCCCCGGAACTGGTCGAGGAACTCCTTGCCGGCCGCCGCCCGAGGGTCTGCGAGGTCGACGCCGAGCCGGGCAGCGAGGGGCAGATCCGCGAGCACGTGCTCGAGGCGCCCGGCCGGCCGCGGGCGGTCACCGCCTTTGTCAGCATCATGCAGGGCTGCAACCAGCGGTGCACCTTCTGCATCGTGCCCCGGACCCGCGGCACCGAGCGCAGCCGGCCCATCGCCGAAATCGTGGCCGAGTGCGCCGAGTTGGCCGACCGCGGCGTGCGCGAGGTGACCCTGCTGGGCCAGATCGTGACCAGCTACGGGCGGCGGGAACTGCCGCGGCGGGACGGCCGCTCGCCCTTCGTGCAACTGCTCGAGGCGGTGCACGCGGTCGAGGGGCTGGAGCGCCTCCGCTTCACCTCGCCCCACCCCCGCGGCTACGGCGCCGACCTGGTCGAGGCCTACGCCCGCCTGCCCCGGCTTTGCCCCAGCGCCCACCTGCCCGCCCAGAGCGGCAGCGACCGCATCCTGCGGCGAATGCGCCGCGGCTACACGCGGGCGCGGTTCCTCGAGATCGTGGCGCAACTGCGCGCCGCGCGGCCGGACATCGGCCTGACCACCGACCTGATCGTGGGTTTCCCCGGCGAGACGGAGGAGGACTTCGAGCAGACGCTCGCCCTGGTGCGGGAGGCGGACTTTGCCGGCGCCTTTGTCTTCAAGTTTTCGCCGCGGCAGGGCACGCCGGCCGCCACCATGCCCGGGCAGGTCCCGCGCGAGGTCATCGAGGAACGGCACGCACGGCTGCTGGCCCTGGTGGGCGAGCAGACCCGGCGGCACCTCGAAGCGCTGGTGGGCCGCACGGTGACGATCCTGGTCGAGGGCCCCAGCCGCAAAAACCCCGCGCGGTTGGAGGGGCGCACGCCCTGCAACAAGCTGGTCGTCTTCGAGGGCAGCCCGCGGCACGTGGGCGAACTGCTGCCGGTGCGGGTGGTGCGGGCCAGCGCGACCACGCTCTACGGCGACCCCGCGATTTTGGACCCCGATTGACCGGATGAAGCCATACCTGTTGGTCACCCTGCTGGGCCTGGGCTACGCGCTGCCGCAACTGTTCGGGCTGCTCCGGCCCGGTGCGTTCGGCGCCTGGTTGCGCAAGTTCCCCCGCTCGGAGCTGTGGGGGTACATCCTGATGCCGTTGGGCACGGTCTGGTTTCTGTGGAACCTCAAGCAGGACCAGATCGCCGACTTCGCCGCGTTCAAGCCGGCGTTGTTCATCGGCTTTGCGGTGGTCGGGTTCGGCGCGTGCATCTTTGTGCGCGACTTCCTGGCCGTGCGGGGGCTGGCGGTGGTGGTGCTGCTGCTGGCGCACTTCACCCTGAACAGCATCCGCTGGGTGGACACGCAGTGGCGGCTGGTGGTCACCACCTGGGCCTACGTGTGGGTGGTGCTGGCCATCTGGTTCACCATCTCGCCCTGGCGGCTGCGGGACTTCATCGGCTGGCTCACCGCCAGCGAGGCGCGCATCCGCGCCACCAGCCTGGCCCGGCTGATCTTCGGGCTGATCGTGGCGGTGATCGGCCTGACCGCCGTGCGCGCCGCCGGCGGCTGAACCGCGGCCGGCCCTGCCGTGACTTTATGAGCGCCGGGCGCCCGCGCATCCTGGTCATCCGCGGCGGGGCCATCGGCGATTTCATCCTCACCCTGCCGGTGCTGGCCGCGCTGCGGACGCACTTCCCGAACACCCACCTCACCGTGTTGGGCTACCCGCACATCGCCCAACTGGCCCTGGCCGGCGGCCTGGCCGACGAGGTGCGCCCCATCGAGGCCCGCGCCCTGGCGGCGTTTTTCAACCCCCGCGCCGAACCGCCCGCCGAGCTGGCCGCCTTCTTCGCCGACTGCGCGGTCATCGTGAGCTACCTCTACGACCCGGACCGGTACTTCGAGGACAACGTCCGCCGCTGCACCCGGGCGACGTTCATCGCCGGGCCGCACCGCCCGCCGGCCACCGGCCCGCGCCACGCCTCCGAGGTGTTGCTGGAACCGTTGACCCGGCTGGCCATCTTCGAGGCCGACCCCGTGCCGCGGCTGCGGTTGCGGGAAACCGCCCCGGCGGGGTCGGGGCAGCGCCGCCGTCTGGTGGTGCATCCGGGCAGCGGCAGCGAGCGCAAGAACTGGCCGGAGGCGCGCTGGGCGGCGCTGCTGGAGCGGCTGGCCGCGCGGGCGGACCTGGAACTGCTCCTGGTGGGCGGGGAGGCGGAGGCGGAGCGGCTGCCGCGCCTGGCGCGGTGCTGGCCGGAAGCGCGGCTGGCGCGGGCGCAGAGCCTGCCGCTGGTCGAACTGGCCGCCCGGCTGGCGGAGGGCGGGGTGTTTGTGGGGCACGATTCGGGCATCACGCACCTGGCCGCGGCGCTGGACCTGCCGGGGGTGGTGTTGTGGGGCGAGACCGACCCGGCCGTCTGGGCGCCGCGCAGCGAACGGCTGCGGTTGTTGCGGCATCCCCAGGGCCTGGCTGCGCTGCCGGTCGAGACGGTGGCCGCGGCCCTCGAGGCGCGGCTGAAAGAAGTGGAGGGTTAAAACCCGGCACGGGCGCGGCCGGCCGGCTCCGGGTATGGGCCAGGTCCGAAATCCGAAATCCGAAATCCGAAGTCCAAAGGCCAGCGCGGAAGCGCGACAAACCGCGCCGCGGCGGGCCGGCAAACGTTTCTGCACCGCGGACCAGGCGGCGGGGGATGAGGCGAGACGTTTCGGGGAAGGTGGCCGCATGCTTTCCCGTCCGGGCCAGCGCCCCGGGTTTCTCCCTCAACCGGGGCGCATCACGATGGCGGAAAACTGAGATGCGCTTCCTCGACCGCCCGCCCTGGAAATGGACTTGCCGCGGGGCCGGGCTCTGGACCAAGGTGCCGGGCAGCCCGTGGGGCGGGCCCATAGCTCAGGGGTCAGAGCAGGCGACTCATAATCGCTTGGTCGCAGGTTCAAATCCTGCTGGGCCCACCATTATTCAAAACCCCCAAGGGCGTGGCGCCGGTCCCTACACACCACATCTGCGGGTGCATTGTGCGCTTTTCCCCCCTGCGGGGGCGTGGGCAAAGGGAAGAGCCACGCCCCAGGTGGTGGGAAGCGGCCGGAGTTCGCGGCCCTTCACGACCACAAGGTCGAGGCGGCGGGCAGCCCGCCTCCGAAGCTCGCTCGGGACCCTGGGGGTGCGGGCGACCCCGGCTCGGGCGCCCCGGGTCAGGCGTGCTGCCGTTGGCGGGCGGCGGCGATGAAGCCCTTGAAGAGCGGGTGGGCGGCGTCTGGCTTGCTCAGGAATTCGGGGTGGAACTGGCAGGCGATGAAGAAGGGGTGGTCGGCCAGCTCGATCAGTTCGACCAGTTCGCCGTGGTGGGAGGTGCCGGTGATGAGGAAGCCGGCGGCCTCGTAGCGCTCGCGGTAGGTGTTGTTGAACTCGTAGCGGTGGCGGTGGCGCTCGTGCACCACGAAGGCGCCGTAGAGCCGGGCGGCGCGGGAACCCACCTTGAGCTGCACCTCCTGGGCGCCCAGGCGCATGGTGCCGCCCAGGTCGGTGATGCCCTTTTGCTCGGCCATGAGGGCGATGACCGGGTAGGGCGTGGTTTTGTTGAACTCGGTCGAGTGCGCGCCGGTCAGGCCCAGCACGTGGCGGCCGAATTCGATCGTGGCCAGTTGCATGCCCAGGCACAGGCCCAGGAAGGGCACGCGCTGTTCGCGGGCGTAGCGCACGGCGGCGATTTTGCCCTCGATGCCGCGGTCGCCGAAGCCGCCCGGCACCAGGATGCCGCCCAGGTTCTTGAGGTATTTCTCCGGCCCCTCCTTTTCGATCTGTTCGGCCTCGATGCGCTCGATTTCCACGCCGCAGTCGTTGGCCACGCCGCCGTGGGTGAGGGCCTCGTACACGGATTTGTAGGCGTCCTGGAGGCCGATGTATTTGCCGACCACGCCGATGCGGACGCGGTGTTGCGGGGCGATGAGGCGGCGGAGGATGTCCTGCCAATGGCTCATGTCGGCCGGGGGCGTGGCGAGCTGGAGCAGGCGGCAAACCAGTTCGTCCAAGCGCTCGCGTTGGAGCATGAGCGGCACCTCGTAGATGCTGTGTTCGACGTCTTTTTCCTCGATGACCGCCTCGAAGGGCACGTTGCAGAAGAGCGAGATTTTCTGGCGGACCTCCTTGGTCAGCGGGCGGTCGCTGCGGCAGACCAGGATGTGGGGGGTGATGCCGATCTCGCGCAGCTTGGCCACCGATTGCTGGGTGGGCTTGGTCTTGAGTTCGCCGGCGGCCTTGATGAACGGCACCAGGGTAACGTGGATGAAGATGGCGTTGCTGGGGCCCTGGTCGAGGGTGAACTCGCGGATGGCCTCCAGGAAGGGCAGCCCCTCGATGTCGCCGGTGGTGCCGCCGATTTCGGTGATGAGCACGTCGGCCTTCGAGACCTCGGCCACTTCGCGGATGCGGTCCTGGATTTCGTCGGTGATGTGGGGGATGACCTGGACGGTCTTGCCGAGGTAGCCGCCGCGGCGCTCGCGTTCGAGCACGTTGAGGTACACGCGGCCGCTGGTGAGGTTGTTGAGGCGGGTGAGCTTGCTGCGGGTGAAGCGCTCGTAGTGGCCCAGGTCCAGGTCGGTCTCGGTGCCGTCGTCCAGGACGTACACTTCGCCGTGCTGGTAGGGGTTCATGGTGCCGGGGTCCACGTTGAGGTAGGGGTCGAACTTCTGGAGACAGACCTTGAGGCCGCGGTTTTCCAGCAAGGTGCCCAGCGAAGCGGCGGTCAAGCCCTTGCCCAGCGAACTGACCACCCCGCCCGTGACGAAGATGTACTTCACGGGCTGCCAGCCTACGGGCCGGGCCGGCGGTTTGGCAATCCGCCCGTGGCCGTCATCCGCCCGCCCCGCCCCGCAGCAGCCGCTCGACCCGGGCGGCGTCTTCCGGGGTGTCCACCCCCGGGCTGGCCGCGGCCGCGCGAACCACGGCGATGGCCAGGCCGTGCTCGAGGGCGCGGAGTTGTTCGAGCTTCTCCGCCGCTTCGAGGGGGCTGACCGGCCAGCGCACCAGCCGCAGGAGCGTGTCGCGTCGGTAGCCGTAGAGACCCAGGTGCTTCAGGTAGGGGAACGCGCGCACCCGTTCCCCGGCCGCGTGCCCGGCCAGGTCGCGCAGGTAGGGGATCGGGTGCCGGGAGAAATACAGGGCCCGGCCGGCGGCGTTGAGCACCACCTTGACCACGTTGGGATTGTCGAGCTCGGCGGGGTCGTGCAACGGCGCGGCGGCGGTGGTCATTTCGGCGTCGGCCAGTGCCGCGGCCACGGCATCAATGATCGCCGGGTCGAGCAGCGGCTCATCGCCCTGGATGTTCACCACGGCGTCGCAGGCCACCCGCCCGGCCACCTCGGCGATGCGGTCGGTGCCGCTGGGATGGTCCGGCCGGGTCATTTCCACGCGGCAAAAGGGCCGGACGGCGTCGGCAATGCGCGCGTCATCCGTGGCCACGATGACCTCGGCCAGCGCGCGGGCGCCGCGACAGCGTTCGACCACGTGCTGAACCAGGGGTTTGCCGGCAAGGGGATGGAGCGGCTTGCCCGGGAAGCGGGTCGAGCCGTAGCGGGCCGGGATGACGCCGAGGATGTTCACGGGCGCAGACTGGCAGAGTTGGGCGATGGCTGAAAGCCCGGGTTTGCCGCGTGACGCCGGCGGACCCGGAAACTTCCGGCCCGGTACGAAGGGGTCTCGGACCGCGCGGTCGGCGGGGAATTGGCTTTGGACCGCCACGCCCTGACAGCCGCCAAAGCCAGTGCTCCGCGGGCGCGGCGGGACATGCCCGGCCGGGCTCCGGTCCACGGGGTTCAACCGCCCAGAATCCAGTCCACCGCCGCCGGCAGGTGATCCACCACCTGCAACGGGCCGCGGGGCGCGCCGAGGCGGGCTTCGGTCTCGGCCCCGTAACCGGTGCGGACCAGGATGCTGCACTTGACGCCGGCGTTCCAGCCGCACTCCAGGTCGCTGAGTTTGTCGCCGATCAGGTAACTCTGCGCGAGGTCCACGCCGAACTCGTCCCGGGCGTCGAACAGGAACCGGGGCGAGGGTTTGCGGCCGCGGCCGGGTTGTTCGGGGGCTTCGGGGGCGAAGTAGATTTTGGTGAAGCGCACGCCGTGGGTCGCCAACAGCTCGCCCAGGCGGGCGTGTACCCGGTGCATGTCCGCCTCGGTGTAGTAACCGCGGCCGATGCCGGACTGGTTGGTGACCAGAAACAGCGCGAAGCCGGCGTCCTGCAAGCGGCGCAGCGCCGCCGGCACGCCGGGGAAAAGCGTCAGTTGCGCGGGATCGCTCAGATACTCGCGCTCGACGTTGAGCGTGCCGTCCCGGTCCAGAAACACCGCGCGTTGCACGGCGGGAAAATCCGCGAGGCGGCGCGGACCGACAAGCGTTTCCGGGCACCGGCTCCGCCGGGTGCGGCAAGCGGCCTCCCCGGCGCGGAAAAAGACTTGTCAGCCTCGGGGCCTCAACCCCAGCTTGGCTCAACGAAACCGACCGCTTGACCATGAAAGTTGAATTCTACGGACACGTCCGCCAGTACCGGAACATCCAGGCCGAAATTGACGCCAACCTCCAGAAGGTCCTGCGCAGCGGCCAGTACGTCCAGGGGCCGATGCTCAAGCAGTTCGAGGCCGAACTGGCCGCCTACTCCGGCACCCGCTACGCCATCGGCGTGGGCAACGGCACCGACGCCATCTGGCTGACCCTCATGGCACTGGGCATCGGCCCGGGCGACGAGGTCATCACCCACCCCAACACCTTCTTCGCCACCGCCGAGGCCATCTGGATCGCCGGCGCCACCGCCGTGTTCGTGGATTGCTGCCCCAAGACCAAGTGCATCTGCCCGGACAAGATCGAGGCCGCCATCACCCCGCGCACCAAGGCCATCATCCCCGTCCACCTCTACGGCCAGTGCGCCGACATGATCGCCATCCGCAAGATCGCCGACAAACACGGGCTCAAGCTCATCGAGGACAACGCCCAGGCCATCGGCGCCCACGGCCGCGGCTTCAAGATCGCCGAACTGAGCGACGCCGCCACCACCAGCTTCATCATCCAGAAAAACCTCGGCACCTTCGGCGACGGCGGCGCGGTGGTGACCAACAACCCGGACCTGGACGCTCGCATCCGCAAACTCCGCAACCACGGCTCCAACCAGCGCAACGTCCACTCCTTCGGCTTCAACAGCCGCCTGGACGACTTGCACGCCGGCGTCCTGAGCGCCAAGCTCAAGCACATTGACGCCTGGAACGACCAGCGCCGCCACTGGGCCGCCCGCTACACCGCCGGGCTGAAGGATTGCCGGACGATTGACCTGCCGGTCGAGCTGCCCGGCTACCGGCACGTGTATCACCTTTACGTCATCGAAACCAAGAAACCCGAGTGGCGCGACGCCCTCCTGGATTCCCTGGTCCAGGCCGGCATTGACGCCAAGACGCACTACTCCATCGCCATCCATCAACAGGCCGGTTTCCCCTGGGGCAAGGGCGCCCGGCTGGTCGGCCCGCTCACCCACGCCGAGGCCAACGCCGCCTGCTGCATCAGCCTCCCGATGTACCCCGAGTTGACCGAGGAGGAGGTGGACTACGTCATCGCCAAGGTCCGCGAGTGGGACGCCCGCCACGCGGCCGAGGCGCCGGCCGGCCCCGGCCCGGCCCAATGCGGGCCGACGTGCGCCAGTTGCCGGTAAATCCAAGCCGAACAAGGTTTATTCGCCCCGCACGGTGGTTGGGCGACATCAAGACCGTTCCGCGGGCCTCAAACGGCCTGACCGAATCGCTGAAGATGAAGCTGCGGATTGAAGCCGAACAAGAAGAGGACGGCCGTTGGCTGGCCGAAATCCCCGCCTTGCCCGGTGTCATGGTTTACGGGCAGACACGGGAGGAAGCCATCGTCCGCGTGAAGGCCTTGGCGTTGCGGACGATCGCCGACCGATTAGAACACGGTGAAGCTGTCCCGGAAACCGCGGAGGCATTCACGGTGAGCGGGTGAGCCAGTGGCCTTCCACCAAGGCCCGCCTCGTGCTGGCCGCCCTGTTGCGCACGGGATGGCGCGTCAAACGTGAATCCGGAGGGTCACATCGGGTATTGGCTCGGGCAGGCTGGCCGGACGTTGTTTTCGCCTTCCGGGACAGTGAGAAAATCGGACCCCGCATGCTGGCGCGCATCGCGCGGCGGACCGGATTGAAGCCGGAAGACCTTTGAGCCTTTTCGAGCCGGAATCTCCTTCTCCATACGACCATGACTTCCTACACCGTCCTCGTGGTCGGCCTCGGCAAACGGGGCCTCCACCACGCCGCCACGTTCCACGCCAACCCCCGCTTCCGCCTCGTCGGCCTGTGCGACATTGACCCCGCCCGGCTGGAAGCCGCCGCCGCCCGGTTCGGCCAGCCCCGCACCGGTACCGACGCCGCGGCGCTGGCGCGGGAGCTGCGGCCCGACGTCTTCTGCTTCTGCACCCTGCCGCACCTGCGCCTGCCGTTTATCGAGGCGGGCGTGGCTGCCGGCGCGCGGCTGATCGCCTTCGAGAAACCCGTGGCCCTGACCAGCGCCGAACTGTTCGCCATGCGCGAGCTGATCCGCCAGGCCGGCGCCAAGGCCGTGGTCAGCCACCAGCACCGTTACGGCCGGCACTACCAGGCGGTGAAGGACCTCATCGCCCGCGGCGCCCTGGGCCGCGTCCACACCGTCTATGGCACGGCCACCGGCTGGATGACCCACATGCTCAGCCACCTGATTGACTACTCCATGTGGTTCAACGACTACGCCCCCGGCGCGTGGGCCCTGGCCCAGGCGGCCGGGCGGGCCAAGTTCACCGACAACCATCCCTCGCCCGACTACCTCGCCGGCTTCGTGCAGTTCGCCAACGGCGTGCGCGGCATCTACGAGTGCGGCGCCGGCGCGCCCGATCAGCCCGAGGTGGCCAAGTGGTGGGGCAAGAACCGCATTGGCGCGCAGGGCACCGAGGGCTTCGCCGAGGTGCTCACCAACGGCGGCTGGCGCGCCGTCACCCAATCCGGCGGCTACCAGAGCGGCCAAGGCGCAATGAACTACGACCTGGACATGCCGCCCTACATCCAGCACATGGCCGACTGGCTGGATGACGACCGCCAGGTGCATCCCTGCAACTTCGAGCACGCGGCCCTGGGCGCCGAAGTGATGTTTGCCCTCCAACGCAGTGCCGCCGAGGGCGGCCAAGTGGCCCTGCCGCTGACCGCCCCCGCGGACGAGCAGGCCCTGCTCAAAGCCCGCGTGCCCGACCGTCCGGTGCTCGTCTCCTGCGAGCAAAACCGCAAGGAATTCGGCCTGGCGTAGGAGCCTCCCCATCGTCGGAAGCCGCTACGGCAACCAGCTTGTGGCGCGGGCGATCTCGCCCGCGAACTTCCCGCAGGCAACCCGCCCGGGTGACCCGGCTCCCGGCAGAACGCGGCCGGGCCCGGCCGTCGGCCGTGGCGTCACTCCGCCACGTTGTTCGCCATCTGTACCTTGCCGGGGCTGCGGTTGGTCACGCGGACCGGGCCGGTGAAGAGGTTGTCGGTGACCACCGCCCGGCGCACGCCCTCGCCCAGCTCGACCTGCGGGCGGTCGGCTCGGAACTCGCACCCCCGCACCAGCAGCGTGCCGCCGGCGGCCTGGATCGCGTGGCGGCCCTCCTTCTTGGCGTCCCACTGCACGAAGGTGCAGTCGCCAAAGCCCACCGTGCCCGAGCCGGCGACCCTGGCGATCTGGCGGCACGGCCCCCAGAAGGCGCAGTTCACAAACCGCACCGTCCCGGTGTGCGTTGCCTGCACCTCGATCATCGTCGGGTCCGGCCCGTGGAAGCTGACGAACTCGCCGTTGGTGATGAGCAGGCCGTAGGGGGCGGCCTCCTCGACCACCACGGCGGTGAAGCAGTCGTCGGCGCCGATGCCCAGGAAGTTGCCGTTGCAGACGCCGGCGCGGGTCTTGATGAAGCGGTAGCCGACGTTGTAGCCGAAGCAGAAGGTGTTGAAGACGTACTGCCAGTCCGTGCGGCCGAAGATGAAGGCCTCGCCGTGCTCCATCTGCCACTGAAAGAGCTTCGGCTTCACGCTCCACCAGGGGTTGAAGTGGACGTTCTCGATGCGGCCGATGTCGTAAATCTGGTCCACGTAAATCCCGCGGCGCAGCGGCTGGCCGTGCACGTCGCGGATCAGGTGCCGCTCGTTGCGCGAGGCGTCAATGCCGTTGTAAGGGTTGAGCAGCTCGACCGCCAGCACCGCGGGATTCTTGCCGCGCAGGGCGATGGCGTAGGGGTAGGGCACCGGCACGTCGTCCGCCTTCTGCTCGGGGTAGTAAATCACCACGCCCTTGAGCGTGCTGTTCACGTTCAGCGTGAGGAAGGCCGGGGCGTCCTCGGTCCCGGCATCGGCGGTGACCAGGAACGTCGTGCCGTCATCGGTGGGCTTGGGCAGGCCGGCGTCCCGCAGACCGTTGTGCGCGGGGACAGATTCCCAGACGCCGCGCAGGGTCACCGCGTCGGGCACGTTCAGGCGGCCGGCGAAGCGGTAGTTGCCCCGCGGCGCAAAGACGGTCCCGCCGCCGGCGGCCCCGGCGGCATCGAGCGCCTTTTGAAAAGCGGCGGTGTCGTCGGTCTGGCCGTCTCCGCGGGCGCCGAAGTCGCGGACGTTGAAGACGCCCGGCTCGGCGGCGTGGAGGGTGGCGGCGGTCAGGAAAACCAGGGTCAACCGGGTGGCGTGCATGGCCGCAGTCTGGCGGCGCGGGCCGGAGAAGCAATCCGGTTCACGGTCCGCCGATGCGGTAGAGGTGCACGGCGTAACCGGTAAAGTCGTCCTCGAATGCGCCGTCGCGCGCGGTCAACTCGCGGCCTTCACCCAGCACCTGCACCCGTGTCTCGCCGCGCGGGGCGGCGAGCTCAAAGCGCGCCCGCGCCGGCCGGTCACGCAGGGCCACGGCGAAGAGGTGCAGCGCGCCGGTGTGACCTTTGGCCATCACCGCCACCGGCACGGCGGGATCGTTCACCTGCACGCGCACGGCGTCGGCCAGGGTGGGGGCGTTCAGGACCGGCGCCAGTTCGTGAATCTGGCGGTTGAGCTGCGTGACCGCCGGGAGCAGTTCGGCGTCTTCGAGCAGGGCCGATTCCCGGAACCGCGGTTTCCACTCGTGGACGAAATAGATGAGGCCGCGCGCGCCGTGGATGAGGGCCATCCAGACCTCGGCGCGGACCTGATGGGGCGTGGGCTTGGCGGTGGGGTGCGAGATGCGGGTGGTCTCGATGCAGCACCAGACCGGCTTGGCGCCGCCGGTCCAGCGCACCAGGCGTTCGACGCCGCGGGCCACGTACCAGAGGTTGCTGCTGACCGCCGGGCGGTCGTGGGTGACCGGGTAGATGTCAAACGACACGAGGTCCGCGCCCTTCACGTACTCGGGGTAATCCTCGGGGTGTCGGCTGCGCACGCCGCGGCCGTGCCAGTCGTCCCACGCCACGCCCTGGCCGAGGTTGAGCAGCACCGGCCGGGAGGGGTCGCGCTGCCGCATCCGCTGGTAGTCCGCGATGATTTGCGCCGGCGGGATGGGGGGACCCCAGCCGCGGCCTTCGCCGAGCGACTGCGCGTTGTCCGGCTCGTCCCCGTGCATCCAGCCCACGATGGTCGGGTCGTCGCGGTGGGCCAGCCCCACGTCGTTTTGTTCGCAAATCACCTTCATGCCGGCCTCGCGCAGCGCGGCCAGTTGCGCTTCGGTCGGTCCGCGCCACAGGCCGACGTACAGGTTGATGCCGGCCTGGCGATACGCCCTGGCCCGCGCCGGGGGCTGGAGCCAGACGGCGATGGGGAAGAACTCCGGCGTCGCCGGCAGGCCGTGGGGCCAGGGCGGGGTGGCCGGTTCGGCAGCGCAGGCCCAGACCGCCCAGGCCAGCACGCCGAAGTGCCCGAGCCGGCGCGCGCGGCGCGGGCGACGCCGCGGGGGATTGGCACCGTGGGGAAGCAGGTTCATATCGCTAGTTCGGGAGAAAACGTCCGGGGCCGGCGGCGAGCTTGCGCCGGATTTTACTCGGAACGCGCCCGGAAGAAATGCCGTTCGCCCAGTTGGGTGGCGGGAACGACCAGCACGGCCGTGACTTCGGCAGGCGTGACTGTTTGCAGGGGCGACCACGCGCCGTCCAGCCCCGCGGCGCCCAGCAACGTCAGCGGCCGGCCGGCCGGGGCTTCCACGGTCAACTCCAGGTCGCCATTGGCCCGGCGGCGCCAGCCGAGGAAACGGACGCTCGGTTCACCGCCCGGCTGCCGCGTGCGGAGGGGGAACTGCGTGTGCGCCTCGAAACCCGCGTAGCCTTGCGGGTCCGCTCCGGGTGTCTCGAGGGTATATCGCGTGAACGAAAGCGTGGCCAGGTACGCCGTGTCCGGGCTCAACGCGCCCGCCGGGATGCGAAAGTTTGTTGCATCGCCGGGGAAGGGCCCCTCGGCCAGGACCGCCTCGAAGGTGTCGGCGCGCACGATTTCGAGCCGGATTTCGCGGGTGCCGGCCCCGGGGAATTCGTTCCAGTGCAGCGCGAACTCCCGGGCGGGCTCAATCGCTTGCGCGGCGGCGAAGTTCAGCAGGCGCGGTGCGGGTGGGTAATCGTCTTCTGCCAGCGCCAGCGTGTAGGCGGTGTCGCCTGTGATGAGGCTGTGCAGGGTGAAGCGGTACGTGCCCGGGCCGTAACGCAAATTCAGCGCCGGGGCGGAGACCGCGCCGGCATACAACCAGAAACTGCCGTCGGTCGGGTCGAAACTCATGGCCTCGGTGCGTCCGTCGGGCGTGCGCAGACTCATCCCGGCGATGAACAGCAGGTTGTCCGGGTCCGCCAGCAAGTCCGGGCTCAGTCGGGCCTGCGCGAGCACATCGAAGGGGTTTTCCGTCTGTGGGAGCAACTCGGGTTCGGCGTCCTGCGTCTGCACATACCAGGCGGCCTTGAACAGCCTCAGTGTGGCCACGTCCCCGCCGCGCGCGGTTGCCAGTCCCCCAAGCCAGGCAACCAGGCTCAACCTCAGCGCCATTCGGAGCAGCGGCTGGTTCATACCTGTGCATCACACGTCCGCATCGCCGGCCCGTCAAGCCCGGCGGTTACTTTAAACCCGGCTCGCCTGGCCGGGGTGGAGCGGTAACGTTTCCAGATGCAGCGACGGGGGATTTGCGTGGACTCGATCGGAAAGAGGGCGACACCCCACTGCCCATAGCCAGGACTTCGCAGTCCGGCGGCCGTTCCCCGCCTCGCCGACTCGATTCTACCGCCTGAACTTGGAACCTGGATTGCCCCCCAGTCCGCGTTTGCTCGATGTCGGCACGGTGCTGTCCAACGGTCTCAGTGAGACTGGCTGACGCAATCAGGTGGCGGACACCCGGTCGGCGCCCTCTTATCTCAAGTCGCTGCTTGAGAAAGGTCTGTGGACAAGTGCCGGGGCTTTACGAAACCCGCCGGGCGAAGGACCACAAGCCCAGCAACCCCAATCCCAACGTCGCCAGGGTGGCCCCGGCTTCCGGGACCGCGGTGCGGTTGAAAAGCGTGTAATACGAAAGACCGTGGCCTTCGGCTTCAAAATTGACCCGGGTGAGTTCGATGATGCCGGTCAAGTCGCCAATGTAGTAAACCTCGACATCCTTGCCCCACTTGGCCAGCACCCACTCGTACTTGTAATCGCCCAGGTCAATCACCGGGTTGTCGGTTTCCGTTTTGTACCAGTCATTCTCCCTGGCCAGGGGGGCCGGTTTGGGAATCAGGGTCGTGGCGGTGTATTTCAGAACGTATTTTTCCTCCTTGGGGTCTGTCGGATTGTCGCCCAAGATACTTCCCGAGGCCGCACCATCGTTAAAGCCGAACACTTCCTTCCCGTCCTTAATCCAGCCCTCGAGCAGACCGTTGATCATGACGCGCTCATTGGCCTCCTTGGCAGGCTTCCCTGGTGCGACGATGCCCAAGACCCGATCAGCACCGATTGGAGTTGGAATTGCCCTGGCCGGGGCAACAGCAAAGGTTGCCAAACCCATTGCCACGAAGCTGGAGAAGATGGAAAACCTCCCGTTTCCCTTGCGTACCCGTTTCATAAATTTTTCCCTGCGATCCCGTTTGTTTCGTTTTCTACCTATTCGCCCTATCAAGCAATACCGCTGCCAAATAGCGGTATTTCCAGAATTCCGGCTTGGAGATGTGCAATAACTTGTTGATTTCAAATAGGATAACTGACATAATAAAGCCGCGACTTTTCTCAATCCCGGTTTTGCCAGTAGCCATGGATTGCAACCTTTTCCGACACAGGGAGGCTCTAAACGTAACAGGCCAGGTGGTGCGGTTTATTTCCAACTGACTCATTCAAAATATGTTGCGGATTGAGCCGCGCCCGTGTAGGTAACCTGACCTCGGACAACCACGGTCAAACGAATGCGCAATAGACTTGCCACCAGTAGGTTGCGCATTCGATGGCAGAGGTTTTGTCGGAATTCCGACAGACGTTATCTCGCGGAGACTGGACAAGACGCTTGGGTCTCCACTTGCATGCGCCGTCGTGTCCAGCAAGGTGCCCAGCCCAAACGCGGTCCGGTCCGGGCTGGCCAAAGTCGTTGATCCGGCGCAAGCTTCAGCCACCGCCATGAACACAGCCCAGCTTTATCAGGAACGCCTCAGCCGTTACCTCGCCGCCATGCGCAACGAAAAGCCGGACCGGGTCCCCATCCGGCCTTTTGTGGCCGAATTCACCGCCACGTACACGGGCATGACCTGCCAGGAGGTGGTCCACGATTACACCCGCGCTTTCGAGGCGGCGGTGCGGTGCGCGCGGGATTTCGACTGGGACGCGGTGGTCCCCAACATGGTCTATGTCTGGACCGGCCTGACCCAGGCGATGAACCTGCGCTACTACGGCATCCCCGGGCTGGGCATTCCCGCCGACAAGGGCTTCAACTACATCGAACCGCCCGAGGAGCGGGCCTGGATGCGGGCCGACGAGTACGACCATCTGATCGCCGATCCCACCGGTTTCCTTTACGAGGTCTGGTTCCCGCGCGTCTCCGCCGACGCCGTGCGTCCGGGCGAACCGAACACCTACCGCAACAACCTGGCCTTCGTAAAGGGCGGCATGGCCATGCTCCAGTACTTCTACGCGTTCGGCCCCCAAATTGCGCGGCTCCGCGATGAATGCGGCACCGTCTCGGCCATTGCCGGCATCTTCAAGGCGCCGTTCGACATCCTTGCGGACAAGCTCCGCGGCTATGTGGGACTGACCCTGGACATGCACACCCAGCCGGACAAGGTCCTCAAGGCCTGCGAGGCGCTCATGCCCCACCTGGTCCACGTGGGCCTGACCACCGCCGACCCCGCCCGCCAGGTGCCCATCGGTTTCTGGATGCACCGCGGCTGCGTGCCGTTCGTCAACCCCCGCCAGTTCGAGACCCATTACTGGCCCACGCTCAAACCCTGCATCGAGGAGTTCTGGAAACACGGCCACCAAACGCTCTTTTACGCCGAGGGCAAATGGCGGCATCACTTCGACGCCTTCCGCGAACTGCCCGACCGCAGCATCGTCTTCCACTGCGACCAGGACGACATCTTCGAGGTCCACCGCCGGCTCCACGACAAGTTCGCCCTGAGCGGCGGCATCCCCAACGTCCTGCTCAGCTTTGGCCGGCCGGACGAGGTGCGCGATTTCGTCCGGCGCGTGCTGTCCGAAGTGGCCCGCGACGGCGGCTACATCCTCGACGCCGGCGCCATCATGCAGGACGACACCCGCGTCGAAAACGTGCGCGCCATGACCGAAGCGGGGCGCGAATTTGGCGTGTACGACAGCCCCGGCTACCGGGTCACCCCGCCGGAGGAAACCCGCAGCGCTCAACCCACCCCCGAAGACCTCCAGCGCCCCGGCCTGGCCCATCCGGCGCCCACCCGCAAGCCGCCCGGCACCTGCCTGCCCTGGGCGGAAAAGG
>JBBIJZ010000060.1:0-27165 GCA_037445715.1 Verrucomicrobiales bacterium
CCATCTTCGCGCCCGCCTTCTGCGCCAGCGCCAATACTTTCTCGGGAGTACTCATGGGGTCAGAAAAACACTACAGGGTTGGGGTTGAGTTTTGGTCGGGGGGAAAACCTCCGGGCACCGGGCAACCGGGTCCGGTTCAGACCGCCGCTTCGCCGCGTTCGCCGGTGCGGATGCGGATGGCATCCTCGATGGAGCTGACGAACACCTTGCCGTCGCCGATTTTGCCGGTTTGGGCGGCTTTGAGGATGGCGTTGACCGCGCCGGGCACCAGGTCGTCGGGCAGGACGACCTCGATCTTGATTTTGGGCAGGAAATCTACGGTGTATTCGCTGCCGCGGTAAATTTCGGTGTGGCCTTTCTGCCGTCCGAAGCCTTTGACTTCGCTGACCGTCATCCCCTCCACCCCCAGCTCGCTGAGGGCGCTTTTCACGTCGTCGAGTTTGAAGGGTTTGATGATGGCCTCGATTTTCTTCATGGCGCGGTTCGGGTAAACGCGGCGCGCATCGTAGCAGCGGCCGGTGGCGTGTAAACAGGAATTCACCCGCGGGTCACCGACGGACGGCGGTCGCTCTGCGCGCGGGTGTGGGGCACTCGTGGCGCGGCGCCGGCAGCCGGGGCTTGCCCCACGGCGCGGGGCGGTCTAGCGTCCGCCGTCAACAACACCTTGCGACAAATGATGAAACCACTCGCCGTTCTACTGTTGACCTGGGTGCTCGCCTCCGCCGTGCCACACGTGGGCGCGGCCGAAACCCGGTCAGCCACCCCCGCCCCGGCCGCCACAAGGGGCACCCTGGTGCATATGGTGGCCTTCAAATTTAAACCCGAGGCCGGCGCGGAAAAAATCCGCGAGGTCGAACGGGCCTTTGCCGCGCTGCCGGGCAAAATCCCCCAGATTCGCTCCTTCGAGTGGGGCACCAACGTCAGCCCGGAGAAGCTCGACAAGGGCTTTACCCACGGTTTCATCCTGACCTTCGACAACGCGGCGGACCGTGACGCCTACCTGGTGCATCCGGCGCACAAGGCCTTTGGCGAGCTGGTCGGGCCGGTGTTGGCGGACGTGTTTGTGATGGATTTCCACGCGCGCCGGTGAGCCCGGCCGCGGGTGGAGCGGGCCATCGGGCGGCCCCGGTCATCCCGCTCGGCTTCGCGCTGGCGGGCGGGCGCACCGGCCGCTACGCTCCTGCCTGCATGTTGGGTACCGGTTTGCTCAAAGGCCTGGCGGTCACGGCCCGCAACTTCGTGGGAAGTTTCCACGATCCGGCGCGTCTGCCGACCGTGGAATATCCGGAACAGCGGCTGCCACTGCCCGAAAACGCGCGCAGTTTTCCATTCCTGGTCCATGACGGCGAGGACGCGGAACAAGGGCTGCGCTGCGTGGCCTGCAAAATCTGCGAGAAGGAGTGCCCGCCCCAGTGCATCTACATCGAGGTGCTGCGGGACGCCGCCGGCAAGGCCCTCAAGCATCCGCGCGTGTTCGACATTGACATTTCGGTGTGCATGAGCTGCCAGATTTGCGTCGAGGTCTGCCCGTTCGACGCCATCCGCATGGACACCGCCTTCGAGCTGGCCACGGCGGATCGCTTCGCCCCCCTGCTGCTGCACAAAGCGGATCTGGCCAGGCCCAACGCCTACTACCACCAAATTCATCCCACCGAGGCGGCCGAAACCGACGCCCGTCTGGCCGCGGCGGCCAAACGCGCGCGCGCCAAGGGACCGACGCCCAAGCCCGCGCCGGCCGGACGTTTGCCCGCTTGACCGCCCCGGGTGGGGGGGCTATACCCGTGACGCCGTTGTAACAGCCAGCACCCCAACAAAAACCATGCTTCTGACCTATGACCAAGCGAGATTTGGTGGTCCGGATCAGCGAGGAAACGGGCCTAGTCCAACAAAAAGTCCTCGAGGTGGTCCAGAAAACCCTGGACTACATCTCCGAAGCCCTGGCCAAGGGTGAAACGGTGGAACTGCGCAACTTTGGCGTCTTCGAGGTCAAGGTGCGCAAACCCCGGATTGGCCGCAACCCCAACCAACCCGAGAAGGACGTGCGCATCCCGCCCCGCGCGGTGGTCAAGTTCAAACCCGGCAAGGAAATGCGCGAGGAGGTCCTCAAGCTCACCCCGCCGGAAGGCAAAAACACCTGAACCCTTCCCCCTCACGGCGCCCTGATTGACCGCCCCCGGGCAGGGCGCCGTTTTGCTTTCCCGTTCCGGTCATGATTGAACGCCTCCCCGGTTTTCGCGACTTTTACCCCGCCCCACTGCCGGACCCGGACGCCTGGAGCGCCGAACTGCGCCGGCACCTCTTCGAGACCTGGCGCGAGACCGCGCGCCGGTACGGCTTCCGCGAGTACGACGGCCCGCCGTTGGAGCCGCTGGAGCTGTACACCCTCAAAAGCGGCGCCGAGATCGTGGCTCAACTCTACAACTTCCGCGACAAGGGCGACCGCGAGGTGGCGCTCCGGCCCGAGATGACCCCCACCCTGGCGCGCATGGCCGCGGCGCGCGAACGCCACTACCGCAAACCGCTCAAGTGGTTCGCCATTCCCCAGCTCTTCCGCTACGAGCGCCAGCAAAAGGGCCGCCTGCGCGAGCACTTCCAGTTCAACGCCGACATCCTCGGTGAAACGGCCCCCGCGGCGGACGCCGAACTGATCGCCCTGTTGATCGATGCCCTGCGCGCGCTGGGACTGACCGCGGCGGACTTCGTGGTCCGCCTCAGCAGCCGCCACGCCTGGCAGGGGTTCTACGCCCGGCGGCAGCGCGACCCCGAGCGGGCCTACGACTTCTTCCAGGTCATTGACAAACTCGAACGCGAGCCGGCCGAGGTCAGCGAAAAGCGACTGGCCGGGCTGGGCTTTGCCCTCGAGGAAGTGCGGGCCTTCATCGCCTCCGCCGAACCCACCCCCGAACTGCGGCAGATTCTGGACGACCTGGCCGCACGCGGGCTGGCGGACTTTGTGCGCGTGGACTACGGCGTCATCCGCGGACTGGCCTACTACACCGGGCCGGTGTTCGAAGCGTTCGACCGTCGGGGCGAATTCCGCGCCATCGCCGGCGGCGGTCGCTACGACCACCTGGTCAAGCTGATCTCCGGCGGCAAGGTGGACCTCCCGGCGCTGGGCTTCGGCATGGGCGACGTGGTACTGACCGAGCTGCTCAAGGCGCGCGGGCTGGCCGCGCGCATGCCGACCGACGCGCTGGACGCTTTTGTGCTCATCGAGGACGAAACGCTGCGGGTCGAGTCGCTGCGGCTGGTGCAGCGCCTGCGCCAGGCCGGCCTGGCCGTGGACTACCCGTTGGCGCCCGCCAAGTCCGACAAACAGTTCAAGCGCGCCCTTGAAGCCGCCACCCGGCACACCGTCCGCCTGGAAAAGGCCGCCGACGGCCGTCTGCTGGCGCGGATCAAGACCCTGGCGACGCGGACCGAGGAACAGGTGGCGCCGGGAGCGGTCCTCGAACACCTGCAAACGCCCCGGGCGCTGGCGCCCCCCGCCGCGGGCCAGGCGTGAGGCCCGGCCATCCCGCCGGCGCTCCCCTGCCCCGTCCGGGCCGGATTTCAAAAAAATACGCGCGGCCATTTGCCGGGCGTCGGTTTCGGCACACTTTGGGGCGCACTGGTGACAACATGAAAAACCCGAAGTCCCTGATGAATCCCTCCATTCTGCTCCACCGTCCGGCGCGGCTGTTCGCCGCGGGGCTCGCCCTTGGCCTGGTCGCCGCCTCCCTGGCGGCGCCGATGACCTTTGACTTCAAGGACCCCAAGGGCGTGAACAACGCCGTGTTCAGGCTCGACGCCCCGCTCGAGTCCATCAACGGCACGGCCAACGGCATCAGCGGCAAGGTCGAGTTCGACCCGGCCCACCCCGGCGCCCTACGCGGCAAAATCGTGGTCGAGGCCCCCTCCCTGCACGTGCCCAACCCGATGATGAAGGAGCACCTGCACGGCAAGGACTGGCTGGACGTGGCCACGCACAAGGAAATCACCTTCGAGGTCACCCGCGTCGCCAACGTGAAGTCCACCGGCGCGGAGACCACGGCCGACGTCACCGGCAAGTTCACCCTCAAGGGCGTCACCCGCGAAATCACCGTGCCCGTGCGTCTGACCTACCTGCCCGGCAAACTCGCCGACCGCACCAACGGCCGGATGCAGGGCGACCTGCTGGTCATCCGCAGCCACTTCACAATCAAACGCAGCGACTTCGGGGTGAACCCCGGTGCCCCCACCGACAAGGTCGCCGACGACATCGAACTGACCCTCAGCCTGGCCGGCGCGGCACCACGGTCCTGAGTGCCCGCCACGTGAAGCGAGCGGGCCTTTACCTGCGCCGGGCGGCGGTCGCGCTGGCCGCCCTGACGCTGCTGGTTTGGCTGCTGGGCGGTGCCCATCGCGGCTGGACCCAGACCTCCGTGCCGGTGGAGAAAACCGACGAGGTAACCGGCCTGACCTACCGCGAATACCAGCGGCGTTTTCGGCCCGGGGTGGACTTCCTGGGCGCGGGGCTGTTGACGGCGACGTTGCTGGGCGGCGTGGGCTGGGCACTTGACCGCCGCCTCCGCCTCCGGTAAAGCGCACGCCCGTTCTTTCAACCGGCGAACGGTTTCCCTTTCACCCATGACCCCCATCTCGACACAGCAGCTCCTCGAAGCCCTCCGCTGGCGTTACACCACCAAAGCCTTTGACCCCGCCCGGCGCATACCGGAGGCCACCTGGGCCGCGCTCGAAGAAGCCCTGGTCCTGAGCGCCTCCTCCTTCGGCCTGCAACCCTACCGGTTCATCGTGGTCAACGACCCGGCGCTGCGCCGGCAGTTGCTCCCGCACGCCTGGAACCAGCGACAGGTCGTGGACGCCTCGCACTTCGTGGTGTTCGCCGCGCGCACCACCGTGACCGAAGCGGAAATTGACGCCTTCATCCACCGGATATCCGAGGTCCGCGGCGTCCCCACCGACCAACTGGCCGGATACCGCAGCATGATGACCGGCTCCCTGCTCCACCCCGACTTTGCCCCGCAGCTCCCGCACTGGACCGCCCACCAGGCCTACCTCGCGCTGGGCAACCTGCTGACCGCCGCCGCCCTGCTGGGCGTGGACACCTGCCCCATCGAGGGCTTCGAGCCGCCCGCCTTCGACCGCCTGCTGGGCCTGGCCGAGCAGGGTTTGCGCTCGGTGGCCTGTTGTGCGCTCGGCTACCGGGCCGCCACGGACAAATACGCCACCCTGCCCAAGGTGCGTCTGCCCGCGGAGCAGCTCTTCATCCGGCGCTGAGTCCGCAAGCGGTCGGCGGGCCCCGTCAGCCCACCTTTCCCCAAGCCCACGCAGGACGCCGGCCGCTGAGCCGATATGGCAAAGCAGTTGCTAGTCTGACGCCCTTGTGCATACAAGCCGCCGCGTGCATTCGGAAAAAGCAAAGGTAGTTCACCAGGTGCCCGGGCCCTGGCCGGGAGCGTTCGTTCTGGGACTGGCCGCGGGACTCCTGAGCGGCCAGGCCGCCGAGCCCGTGCGAATCACCGAACTGATGTACCATCCCGCCAGCGAGGACGTGCGGGAGGAGTTCGTCGAGCTTCACAACCCCGGCCCCGACCCGGTGAACCTGACCGGCTGGCGCTTCACCACCGGCGTGCGCTTCACCTTCCCCGCGGTCACCGTCCCGCCGGGCGGTTATCTGGCCGTGGCTGCCGACCTCGCGGTCTTCGCCCAACTCCATCCCGGGGTCACCAACGTGGTCGGCCCCTGGGACGGCATCCTCAGCAACAGCGGCCAGTTGCTCGAGCT
The DNA here is from genome assembly GCA_037445715.1 of Verrucomicrobiales bacterium. Classification (GTDB taxonomy): domain Bacteria; phylum Verrucomicrobiota; class Verrucomicrobiia; order Limisphaerales; family J093; genus DSVZ01. Next base: position 5,767 of record JBBIJZ010000060.1, read on the forward strand.
GGTGGACGCCGCCGGCCGGCGCGTGGACGCCGTGCGCTACGCCGACGAGGGTGACTGGGCGGTGCGCGAGCGGGCCCCGGACGATTACGGACATCGCGGCCTGCGGTGGACCTCGCAGGCCGATGGCGGCGGCCGCTCGCTCGAGTTGGTCAATCTCGCCCTGCCCGGCACCCACGGTCAGAACTGGCAGCCCAGCACCGTGCCGAACGGCACGCCCGGCGCGCCCAACTCGGTGGCCCGGGCCGACACCGCCCCCCTCATTCTCAAGCCCTCGCATTTCCCCCGGCAGCCCCGCTCGACCGACGCGGTCACCATCACCGCCCGCCTGCTCGATGAAACCCCGGTCGGCCTGACCGCCACGCTGTACTACCGCCGGGACGGCGCACCGGCTTTTACGGCCGTGGAGATGCGCGACGACGGCCGGCAGGGCGACGGCGCCGCCGGCGACGGAGTATTTGGGGCGGTGGTGCCGCCCGCGCCCGATGGCACGGTGGTCGAATTTTACCTGGTGGCGGCCGACGCCGCGGGCCACACGCGTACCTACCCGGCGCCGGTCAGCGAGGACGGCGCGCCGGCGCAGGTCGCCAATCTCCTGTACCAGGTGGACGACACGCCGCCCGCCCCCGGCCCGCTGCCCGAATACCGCTTGATCCTGCGCGCGGTGGACCTGGCCGAGCTCCAGCAGATCAACGCCACCAGCAGCCGCAGCCACGCCCAGTTCAACGCCACGTTCCTGAGCCTCGACAGCCGGGGCGTGGAACTCCGCTACCTGGTGGGCGTGCGCAACCGCGGCAACGGCAGTCGCGGCAAGCGCCCGCAAAGTTTCCGTGTCAACTTCCGCAACGACGACCTCTGGCAGGACGTCTCGGCCCTGAACCTCAACAGCCAGTACACCCCCCTCCAACTCCTGGGCAGCGCCCTGTACCGCGCTGCCGGCCTGCCCGTGCAATCCGCCCGCCCGGTGCGCGTGCGCGTCAACCGCGCCGACCTGACCAGCACCGGCCCGCCCACCTACGGCTTCTACGTGGCCAACGAGGTCCTCAACAGCGAGTTCGCCAACCGCGTCTTCCCGCTCGACCCCTCGGGCAACCTCTACCGCGGCATCCGCCTGCGCGCGCCCGGCGCCGACCTCCACTTCGAGGGCGAAGACCCGGCGCCGTACCGCGAAAACTACTTCAAGCGCACCAACGTCAGCGAAGACGATTGGAACGACCTCATCCGCCTGACCCGCGTGCTGGACCGCGAGCCGGACGCCACCTACGCCGCGGCCGTGCGCGACGCGGTCAACGTCGAGGAATGGATGCTCTACTTCGCCCTCGAGACCCTGGTGGACAACAAGGAGACCAACCTGGCCAACGGCAACAACGGCGACGGCGAGGGTGACGACTACTTCCTGTACTTCGGCGTGACCGACCCCCGCGCCCAACTCCTGCCCTACGACCTGGACACCCTGCTCGGCCAGGGCGACACCGCCGGGCGCGTCACCGACAGCCTCTGGCGCATGAACGCCAACCCGGTCCTGCGCCGCTTCATGACCCACCCCGAGTTCGCCCCGGTCTATTTTCGCACGCTGCACCACCTGACCGAGACCGTGTTCGCGCCGGAGACCTTCGCGACCCTGGTGGACCGCACGCTCGCCGGACTGGCTCCCGACGCGCTCCGGACCGCGCTCAAGGACTTTGCCGCCGCGCGCCGCGACTTCGTGCGCTCGCAAATCCCGCTGACCCTCGCGGTGACCAACCTTGGCCTGCCCGCCACCAACGGCCTGTACTTCACCACTGCCGCGAGCGTGACACTCGAAGGCACGGCCAACGCCCTGCTCACCCGCACCGTTCGCCTTGCCGACACTCCCGCCACCTGGACGGCCTGGACCGGCGGCTGGCGGGCGGTGGCGGTGCCGCTGCGGCCGGGCTTCAACCGCCTCCGCCTCGAGGCGCTGGACGCCGCGGGCGCGGTCGTCGAGACGGCCAGTGTGGACGTCTGGTCGGCCAGTTCCCCCGGCCGGAGTCTCAGCGGCACGTTGACAACCGATCAAACCTGGACCGCCGCGGAAGGCCCGTATCGCCTCACCGGGACGTTGACGATCCCCGCCGGGGTGACCCTGACGATCGCCCCCGGCACGTCGGTGGCCCTCGCAGGCGGAGCGAACCTGGTGGTGGCTGACGGCGGTCGGCTCCTGGCCGAGGGCACGGCGGAGGCGCCCATTTACTTCACACGGCCTCCGGGGAGCACCGCGGCCTGGGGCGGGGTCGTGATCAACGGGTCGGTCGGTTCGCCGGAGAGCCGGCTGGTGCACGCCCACTTCGAGGGCAACGGCAACACAGCGGTCCACGCCGTGGGCGGTACGGTGTTTCTGGACCACGTGACCTTCGGCACCACCGACCGCCAGTACCTCTCGCTGGATGGGGCCTCGTTTGTGGTCCAGCACTGCGAATTCCCCTCGGCCACGGCCGCGTTCGAACTGGTCCACGGCACCGGCGGCATCAAGGCGGGCGGCCGCGGCCTCTTCCACCGGAACTTCTTCGGCCGCACCCAGGGCTACAACGACGTGGTGGACTTCACCGGCGGCAACCGCCCTGACCAGCCCATCGTGCAGTTCCTCGGCAACGTCTTCCTGGGCACCAGCGACGACCACTTGGACCTGGACGGCACCGACGGCTGGGTCGAGGGCAACATCTTCCTGCACGCCCACAAGAACGGCTCGCCCGACTCCTCCAGCGGCGTCAGCGGCGGCAGCAACAGCGGGCGCACCTCCGAAATCACGGTCGTCAACAACCTGTTCTTCGACTGCGACCAGGCCGCCACCGCCAAGCAGGGCAATTTCTACGTGCTCTTGCACAACACCATCGTCCGCCAGACCCACCAGGGCGGCCTGGACACCGACGGCGGCGTGATCAACCTGGCCGACGAAGGCACCAGCTCCGGCGCGGGCTTCTATCTCGAGGGCAACCTCGTCTTCGACGCCGAAAAACTGGTCCGCAACCCGGCCCCGGCCGCCACGGTCACCTTCACCCGCAACCTCCTGCCCCAGCCCTGGGACGGCCCCGGCGGCGACAATCTCCTGGCCGACCCGCTCCTGCGGCACGTGCCGCGGCTGGAGGAAACCGAGTTCACTTCGTGGGCCGACGCCCAGGTCATGTGGAACTGGCTGGCGCCGTTGCCGGGTTCGCCGGCCCGCGGCACGGGTGCGCACGGTCAGGACCTTGGCGCCAGCCGAATTGCCGGCGTGAGCCTCGGCGGCCTGCCGGCCGGGGGAATCACCGCCGCCTCGAACCTGGTCCTGAGCGTCGGCCCCTACCGCACCGGCGCGGGCATCCCGGCCGGCAGTTGGACCGCGGGAGCGGGCTACACCCATTACCGCTGGCGGCTCGACGACGGCCCGTGGAGTCCCGAGCAACCCATTGCCGAACCGCTGCGCCTGGAGGGCCTCGCGCCCGGCTCGCACCGGCTCGAGGTCAGCGGCCGCCGCGATTCCGGCTTTTTCCAGGATGACCCGGTATATGGCGAAGACGCCGCGCCGACCGTGGCAAGCTGGGTGGTGGACCCGGACTTTGTGCCGCCCCAACCGACCGTGCGCCTGAACGAACTGCTGGCCCGGAACACCGCGTGGGTCCTCGACGGCGCCACGCCGGACCTGGTGGAACTCTTCAACCCCGGTCCCGACCCCGTGGACCTGGGCGGTTGCGGCCTGAGTACCGACCCGGCTGCGCCGTATGCCTTCGTTTTCCCGCCGGACACGGTGATTCCGGCCGGCGGTTATCTGGTGCTCGCCGCGGACGAACGGACCAACACCGCCGGGCTCCATCTGGGCTTTGCCCTCAAGCAAACCGGCGATGCGCTGTACCTGACCGACGCCCCGGCACGCGGCGGGGCGTTGCTGGACGCGGTGCGCTTCGGCCTCCAAGTGCCCGACCTCGCGCTCGGCCGGTTGGCCGACGGGAGCTGGGGCCTCACGCAGCCGACCTTCGGCGCGCCCAACCTCCCCGTGTCCCTGGGCGACCCCGCCGCACTGCGCCTCAACGAATGGCTGGCCGCCTCCGGCAGCGTGTTCCGCGATGACTTCGTCGAGTTGTTCAACTCGGACCCGCGGCCCGTGGCCCTGGGCGGTCTGGCGCTCAGCGACCTGCCCCTCTGCCCGACCGACCTCTCTGGGGTGCACGCCCCGGGCGTGCCCGCCAGCGTGTTGCCCCCGCTGAGCTTCATCGCCGGCCACGGCCACGCGGTCTTCCTCGCGGATGGCGCGGCGGCAAAGGGCGCCGACCACCTCGGCTTCCGCCTGACGGCCGCGGGCGGTGCGCTGAGCCTGTTCCGCCCCGCACCCGACGTCGCCGGCCTGCCCCCCGGCGCCGTCCTTCCGGACCAGGTGCTTGATTGCCTCCTCTACGGCCCCCAGGAACCGGACCGCTCCGAAGGCCGCCGGCCCGACGGCAGCGATGCCATCACCGCCTTCGACCAGCCCACGCCCGGCGGCCCCAACCCCGCCGGCCCGCAAACCACGGTCACCACCCTGCTCTTCCCGCTGGTGAGTCTGACCAACACCTGGAGCTACTGGCAGAGCGGGGACCCCGGCCCCGGCTGGGCCGGCGAAAACTTCGTGGACACCGCCTGGCCCACTGGCGCCGCGCCGCTGGGCCGCGACACCAGCACGCTGGCCCTGCCCTTCAACACGCCGCTGACCCTCGGCCAGATCACCTACTACTTCCGCACCCGCTTCCTCTGCCCCACCAACCCCGCCGGCATGACCTTGCGGCTGCAGACCTTCATTGACGACGGCGCGCTGGTTTGGCTCAACGGCCAGCCCTTGTACCGCCAGAACCTGTCCGCGTCCAACCCGGCCCACAACACCCGCGCCGACAGCGCCGTGGACAACGCCCGGCTGGAAGGCCCCTTCGATCTCGCGGCCGGTCCGCTGCGGGCCGGCGAAAATCTCCTGGCCGTCGAGATCCACCAGTCCAGCTCTGGCAGCTCCGACCTGGCGTTTGCGCTCCGGCTCGATGCGGTCTTGACCCTGACCAACACCACCGACGCCACCTCCGGCGTGCGCTTGAACGAGGTCCTGGCCCGCAATGCCACCTTCACCAACGCCGCCGGGCTCACCCCCGACTGGCTGGAGCTCCACAACGCCGCCGACACCCCGGCCGACCTGGGCGATTGCAGCCTCACGACCGACGCCGCCAACCCGCGCCGCTACGTCTTCCCGCCCGGCACCCTCGTGCCGCCGCACGGCTACCTCGTCCTGGAATGCGAGGCCCGCCTGCCGGCCTCCGCCACCAACACCGGCTTCGACCTGCCCGGCACCGGCGGCGCGGTCTTCCTCTACGACCGGCCCGACCGCGGCGGCGGGTTGCTGGACGCGCTGCACTTTGGCTTGCAGGCGCCGGACCTGCCCCTCGGGCGCGTGCCCGACGGCTCCGGCCCCTGGCAGTTGGTCCAACCCGGCCCCGGCGCCCCCAACGCGCCGCTTCTTCTGGGCGACCCCCGCCGCCTCCGCCTCAATGAATGGATGGCCCGGCCCGCCAGCGGCGCTGACTGGATCGAACTGTTCAACCCCGAACCGGCCCCGGTCGCCCTGGGCGGCCTGCACCTCACCGATGACCTCAACGACCGCACCCGCCACCCCCTGCCGCCGTTGTCGTTCATCGGCCCGCGGGCCTACGTCGTTTTCCACGCCGACGGCAACCCCGGCACCGGTGCCGACCACGTCAACTTCCGCCTGGATGCCGACGGCGAAGCCCTGGGGCTGTTCGATGCCGCGGGCGAACCGTTGGACAGCGTCACCTTCGGCCCGCAGGACCCGGACACCTCCGAAGGCCGCCTGCCCGACGGCGCTCCGGACCTCGCCCGCTTCCCCGGTGGCGGCACCCCCGGCGCCAGCAACGGCCCGCTCCCGCCGGGCGACAGCGACGGGGACGGCCTGCCCGATGCCTGGGAACAGCTTTACGGCCTGGATGCTCACGACCCGGCCGACGCGGACGCGGACCTGGACGGCGACGGCCTGAGCAACCGCGCCGAATACTTGGCCGGCACCCGGCCCGACGATCCGGCCAGCGCGCTGGCGTTGAGCGTCCACCTGCTCGCCGGCGGCGCCGTGCAACTGCGGTTCGAGGCCGCCGCCGACCGCACCTACTCGGTGCTGCGCCGCGACAACCTGGCGGAAGGGGATTGGGTCAAATGGACCGACCTTGCGGCGGAACCGGCGCCCCGTCTGGTCGAGTTGACCGATCCGACGGAACCTCTCCCTGGCCGGCAACGGTACTACCTGCTCGTCACCCCGGCGCTCCCTTGACCGCTGGTCACGTCGCCGCCGGCGTCAGCCGACGCCGTGGAGGTCCGCCGCGTGCCCCGGCCGGCTGGAAGCCGGTGATACAGCAGGCTGGCAGCCTGCGCTACGTCGGCGGGTGGTCACGGCCGGCTCGGGCCTTCGACCTTCGACGTTGGACTTGGGAGGTAGCCGAAACTCAGAAACTCAGAATGGGGCCCAGAAAGTTGGCGCGGCAGGAATGCCGGAACCCGGCAGGCGGAGGGGCCGGCCGCGTCGCTTCCGCGCGTCGTCGAGGTGGAAGACCCGGCCGGTGCGCCCGCCAGTGGCCAGCGTTTTTACCTGCGAGTCACGCCGGCGGTACCGTGAGCCGTTTGGCGATGCCCCCGATTTTCCCACGGGCCAGGTCGCGGTGGTCGGGTCCCGGGCCGCTCCTCTTGTCCATGAGCAAGCGGCGGACACTCTGAGTCACGAGGGCCGCCGAAACCGTTCACTTGCAGCAGTCCGGGCTCCGGTTGCCACCGCCGAAGGTTGGGAACGTCCGCCGGCGTCTGGGGGGCCGGGCACCCACGCGCCCCGCGGGCAGCGGCGCACGATCACCGCGTGAGCGGGCATGGCCCGCCTCAGGCGAACAGCGTTTGACGGAAACCTGCGGCCGGGGCATAACCCTGCCGTGCCCGCCAACCGCTGACTCAACCGCACCCCCCGGACATGGCTTCTGCGGAACCTCACCCGGACCTGCGCGCCTGGCAGTGGCGCATCTTCTGGCTGCTGTGGACGGCCTACGCCGCGTATTACCTGGGCCGCGTCAACTTCGCCGTGGCCCAGCCGCTGATCCTGCGCGAGTTCCCGGATTGGACCCACGCGCGGGTCGGGGCCATCCCGTCCACCTACGCGCTGTTCTACGCGGTGGGCCAGGTCATCAACGGCACCCTGTGCGCCCGCTGGGGCGCGCGGCACATGATGACCGCCGCCCTGCTCATCGCCGCCGGCACCAACGCGCTCTTTGCCTTCGCCACCTCCTTCGGCGGCATGTTGGCGCTCTGGGCGCTCAACGGCTACGCCCAGTCCGCCGGCTGGTCACTGCTGGTCCAGACCCTGGCCAACTGGACCACCTCCGCCCGGCGCGGCACGGTGCTCGGCCTGATCTCGACCTGCTACACGGTGGGCAACGTGCTTTCGTGGTTGCTGGCCGGGTACCTGTGCGAGGCGCTGGGCTGGCGCGCGGCCTTCGGGGTGCCGAGCCTGATCCTCCTGCCGGTGGCGGCGGTCTTTTTCCTGTTCCTGCGCAACTCGCCCGAGGAAGCCGGGCTGCCACCGGTGCGCGATGACGGGATGGAACCCGCCCCCGCCGCAAACCCGTCGGCCGCCCCGGCGTCCGTCGCGCCGGATGCGCTCTCCCTGGGCGCCATGCTCCGGCTCACCTTCTCGAACCGGGTGCTGTGGATTCTGGGGATCGGGTTTTTCTGCATGAACGCGGTGCGGTACGCCTTCATGAACTGGAGCATCCAGTACATGGCCGACTTCCAGGGCCGCTCGATCAAGGGCAGCGCGCTGACCGCGATCCTCATCCCGCTGGTGGGTTCGCTGGGCGCCATCGCCGCTGGCTGGGCTTCGGACACCTGGTTCGGCAAACGCCGCGCGCCGGTCTGCGCGCTCATGCAACTGGGCCTGGCCGCGGTGTGCGTGGGCTTCACCGCGGTGCCCCGCGGCGCGTGGGTCCTGGCCACGGCCCTGCTGGCCCTGGCCGGCTTTTTGATCTACGGGCCGGACATGCTCATGAGCGGCGCGGCCACGGTGGACATCAGTCATCCGCGCGCGGCCTCGATCGCCACCGGCTTCACCATGTGCCTGGGCGCGCTGGGTTCGATCTTTTCCGGCGCCGGCGTGGGCTGGCTCAAGGACCTCACGCGCGGGGACTGGAACCTGGTCTTTTACACCCTGGCCGGGCTGGTGCTGGTGGCCGCGGCCTTCATGGTCTCGATCTGGAATGCCCGCCCCAAGGGCGCCCGCTAAATGCCCCGCCGCCGCGCCAGTCCCGCGCTGTTGTACGACCCGGGTTGGGCGCCGGCCACGCGCGCCTGGCTGGAGGAGCGCCTCCGCCGCGGCGCCGGCCGGGGTTGGCCGGTGGCCTTCGACTTCGACCACACCCTGGTCTGCGGCGACGTGGGCGAGGCCACGCTGGCCTGGCTGGTCAGGCACCGCCGGTTGCGTCCCGCCACCGTGGCCGCGCTCACCCCGCCCTTCCGCACCGCCGCCGGAAAACGCATCGAAGCCGCCCGCCTGCCCGACCTCACCGCCTACTACGAGGCCCTGCTCGAGGGCAGCGGCCACGGCGCCGCCGACCCCAATCCGCTGACCCGCGGCTATCTGTGGGCGGCGGAGGTGCTGGCCGGCCTCAGTCCGAACCAGGTGGTCCGCGCCACCGCCGCCGTCGCCGCCGCGGCCCGCGCGGGCGAGGTGCGCCGGATCGAGGTCACCCCCGGCCGCACGGCCTATCCGCTGCCGTGGTTCTATCCGGCGATGGTCGAGTTGATCGCCGTCCTGCGGCGGCTGCGGTTCGAGGTGTGGATTGTTTCCGCCAGCAACGTGTGGAGCGTGCGCTGCATGGTGCTCCGGGTCTTGAACCCGCAGTTGCGCCGGCTCGGCGCGGCCGGGGGAATCCCGCCGGAGCAGGTGATCGGCGTGGCGCCGCTGTTGCGCGACCGCCGGGAGCACGAGTTCAAGGACCGCGTGCTGGTGCGGGCCGATGCCGCGTACGCGCGGCTCGAACCGCGGGCGCTGGCGGCGCTGCGGTTGACGGCGCGGCCGGACCAGCCGGTGCCGGTCTATGCCGGCAAGGTGGCCTGCCTCTGGGATGCCCTGGGCCGCGCGCCGTATCTGGCGGCGGGAGACAGTCCGGGCGACCTGCCCATGCTGGCCTTTGCCGAGCACCGGCTCTGGATGGCGCGGCTCGAAAAACCGGCCGCCACCGCCGCCATGCGCGCGGTGCAGGGCGGCGCGGCGCACCCCGAAAACTGGGCCGTGCAACCGGTGCGGACGCGCGACACGCCGGGGTTGGTTCCCGAACTGCCGGACGGGGGGTGACCCGGCCCGGCGCCCGGGGGGGCCAAGCCTTGGGACGTCGCCAGGGCGTGTTGCCATTTCTTCACGCGCCGGACATCGGCGCGTCACCCGGGGCCGGCAGGTTTGCCCCGGTGCGGGCGGCACGGCCGGGGCAAAGTTTGCCGAAGACAAAAAGCTTGCCCCTCCGTGTCCGCCGGCCCACACTCCACCCACAATTGTTCCCAAATCAAACCATGAGACCGCTCAAGCAAAATCCCCATGTCTGGCGCTCGGCTCTGCTGGGCACCCTGCTCGCGAGCCTGGCCGGCGCACAGGCCCAAACCGTCATCCCCGAATCCGTCGCATTGCCCAATTCGGCAGTGGACACGACCAAGCCGGGCTTTGTGGTGCGGGTCGTCCAGGCCACCGGCCCGCAGTTGGAAAACAGCCTGGCCCGCACGGAGGCCCAGCTCGCGGGCTTCCTGATCAACCCCGCCACGGGGCAGCCCTATCAGAACATCGCCGACCCGACCTTCTTCAACCCCGACGGCACCTACACCGAGGAAGGCTTCATCAGCTACGGCGGCACGTTTTTCCCGGGCATTCCCGGCACCGAATTCACCACCATCAACATCGCGATGGAGGCCATCACCTACGTGCCGCTCCAGCCGGGCACCTACACGATGGTGGTCAACAGCGACGACGGTTTCCGCGTGACCACCGGCAACGTGTTTGACCGGGTGGCGGAAATCCGGCTGGCGGAGTTTGACGCCGGCCGCGGCGCCAGCGACACGGTCTTTCAGTTCACCGTCACCAAGGCGGGCGTGTACCCCTTCCGGCTGGTGTACTTCCAGGGCGGGGGCGGTTACAGCGTGGACTGGTACACCGCGGACAACAACGACCCGTCCGTCCGCGTGCACCTGAATGAAGCCGGGGGCCTCAACAGCTACCGCGCGCTCCGGTCCGGCGCGGTGACCACGGGCCCCAGCATCGTGGCCGTCAACCCGCTGCCCAACGCCATCAATGTCTCCCCCTCGGCCGGTCTCACGGCGTCGATCAAGGACGGCAGCACCGCCTTCAATCCGGCGTCGTTCAAGCTGTTCCGCAACGGCACGGAAGTGACCGCCCAGGCCACCATCGGCCCCAAGACCGGCGACACCACCCGCATCGCCTACACGCCCGCCGTGCGCCCGCCGCCGCGTTCGGTCGAGGAGTACAAGTTGGTCTTTGACGACCCGACCGCCGAGGGCGGCGTGCGTGAGGCCATCGTGCGCTACACCGTGGCGCCGTACGCCGACTACACCCTGCCGGACCCGATCTGGCTGGAGACTTTCGACAACGTGCCGGAGGGCACCCTGCCGCCGGGCTGGACCACCGTCAGCCCCATCCCCGGCAACGGCATCGAGGACCTCAACGACCCGAACTCGGACAGCTACCTGGTCTGGGTGGTGATCTCGCGGGACCGCGTGGCCTCGATCACGGCCTGGAACCCCACCTACCGCCTCAACACGCCGGAGTTGTACATCAACGGCCAGCGGGTCGAGAGCCTCATCCAGAACCAGTTCGCCTACCACGAATCGGACATCCGCGGCGGCAGCCAGTACGCCGAGCTGTTCTCGCCCGAGATCAACCTCACCGGCAAGACCGACATCTACCTGGTCTATCACAGCATCTACACGCAGAACCAGGACAACATCGCCGGCGTCGAGTACTCGATTGACGGCGGCGCCACCTGGCTGCCGGTGGTGTACATGCTCGATGTGCCGGATATCCGCCTCAAGGGCGACGGCACGGTGGATGCCGAAGCGACCCTCACCGCTCCCAATCCCGACACCGCCGACTACATTGATCCTGTGACGGGCGAAACCGTGGGCGACACCTACGGCGCGTTCGTGAAGGCCGCCCGCAGCACCTGGCCGGACCTCGGCCCGTACATCAGCGGTCGCATCAACGACGACCAGTGGGAGTCCAAGCGCATCGAGATGTTCCGCCTGCCGCAGGCCGACAACCAGGCCCGCGTCAAACTGCGCTTCTTCCAGGCCGGCACCGCCAGTTGGTTCTTCGGCGTGGACAACGTGGGCCTCTACAGCATCACCGGCCCGCGCCTGCCCGAAATCACCAAACAGCCTGCCGGGGGCTTCATCTCCGCGGGGAGCACACTCACCCTGCAGGTGACCGCCACCGGCACCGAACCGCTCTCCTACCAGTGGCAGCGCAACGGTGTGGATATCCCCGGCGCCACCAGCGCCACCTACTCCGTGGACAACGTCACCGCCGCCGCTGCCGGCGAGTACCGCGTGGTGGTCAGTAACGCCGCCGGTTCGGTGACCAGCGAGCCGGCCGTCGTCACCGTCTTCACCGGGCCCATCTCCGAAAACCTCGTCGTCCACCTCAAGTTCGACGGCAACCTCACCGACGCCAGCGGCCGCGGCAACCACGGCTCGCCCGTCGGCACCCCGGCCTTTGAGGCCGGCAAGGTCGGTCCGCAGGCCATGCACCTGACCACGAGCGACGACTACGTCAGCCTCGGCACCCCCGCCGACCTGAACTTCGGCACGGGCACCGACTTCTCGATCGCCTTCTGGACCAAGGTGGTCGCCTGGAACAGCGACCCCTCCTTCATCGGCAACAAGGACTGGAACAGCGGCGGCAACCCCGGCTACGTGCTGGCCACCGACGATGACGGCCACTTCCAGTGGAACCTCGCCGGCCCGCCCGGCAGCCGCAAAGATTACGACGGCCCGCCCGGTACCTTCTCCGACAACGCCTGGCATCACATCGTGGTCACCTTCCACCGCTCCGGCCAGGCCTCGACCTACGTGGACGGCGTCCTCAAGGATGCCCGTTCGCTGACCGCCAGCGCCAACAACGTGGATACCCCGGCCGGCTTGGCCACCAACATCGGTCAGGACGGCACCGGCAACTACGGCCCGCGCTTCAGCGACGTGTGGTTTGACGACCTCGCCATCTGGCGGCGCGTCCTCACCCCGCAGGAAGTGGCGGCCATTTACGAGGCCGGCCAGGCCGGAAAGGACCTCTCCACCGTGGTCGTCTCCGGCCCGAGCGACGCCGGCACCCTCGCCGTCCGCCTCACCGGCGGCAAGGTGGTGCTGAGCTGGGACAGCGGCGCCACCCTCCAGGCCGCCGAGGCCGTGACCGGCCCGTGGAGCGACGTGGCCGGCGCCACCAGCCCGTACCAGGCCGACCCGACCGGGGCGGCCCGGTTCTACCGGCTCAAGCGATGAAGTCCGGTCGCGAACCAGGCATTTGAGCACCGTTGGCCGGGGGGCGCCTGCTCCCCGGCCAACTGGCTTTGGCTCACCCTTTGCTCCATGTTTGTGTCATGAACGTCGCAGCATCCTACCCGCGCCGCCTGTGTCGTGGTGGTGCAGCCGTCCCGGCTGCCGTCGGGCAAACTCCCTCCGGCCATCCGCGCCGGCCGGGCCGGCGGGCCGGTTTTACGTTGATTGAACTGCTGGTGGTCATCGCCATCATCGCCATCCTGGCCGGAATGCTCCTGCCGGCGCTCTCCCGCGCCAAGGAGAAGGGCCGCCAGGCCGTCTGCTACGGCAACCTCCGCCAGATCGGTCTGGCCCTGGTCATGTACGCCGAGGACAACCGCGACACCCTCCACCACGTGGGCGGCGCCGCGCCCAACCACGGCCAATGGACCGAAAACCCCAACAGCACCATGCTCCTGCCCGCCAACCACGGCCTGGCCTACTGGGGCATCGCCTACCTGCCCTACGTCCAGATGGGCGGCACCAACTGGAACTGGCGCAGCGTCATCACCATCTGGCGCTGCCCCACCGCCCGGGTCGTGGACGAGTGGCGCGAGGAGGGCAAACGCTTCCCCGCCACTTTCTGGCTCAACTCGAGCATCGGCATCAACGCCTACGCTGTTCAGCCGCCGGACCCGCGCAGCCCCACCAGCCGTCTGGACGGCCCGCGCAAGATGTCCTCCTTCGTCAGCCCCACCTCCACCGTTTTCGCCCAGGACGCCGCCGAGCAACGCATGGAAGGCCCGGACGACTCGCTCGGCCTGTTCCCCGGCTTCAATGAGTGCCTGACCCAGTGGAAGTACAGCCTGGCCTCGCTCTACCCGGGCATCAAAATGGAATTCGAGTGGTGGCGCCACGGCCGCCGCTGCAACACCATCTGGGTGGACGGCCACGCCAGCCCCATCCCCTACCACGAAAAGGGCGTGGACTACCGCTGGTACACCGGCGATCCCCCGCAACAAACGCCCCGTTGACCGCGCGCATGAACCCGCCCCGCTCCCTGCTCCTGTCCCTCGGCCTGGCCCTGGCCGTGTTTCTGCCCGCCGCCGGCTGCGGTCGCAGCAAGGCCCCGAAGGAAATCCCCACCACCGAAATCCCGGGGGAAGCCGGCACGCTCTTCGCCAAGGCCCCGCCCGCGGTGCGCGAACTGGCCGCCCAGGCCACCGCCGCGCTGGCCGCGCAGGACTGGTCCGGCGCCTGGGTGGCCTTTCAGGCCCTGAGCGAACGCAAGGACCTCACCGACGAACAGCGCCAGTTTGTGGCCAGCGCCATCGTTTCGATCGGCGCCGAGCTGAACAAGGCCGGCGACCAGGGCGACCCCCGCGCCGCCGCCGCCCGGCAGATGCACCGGCTCTCCAAGTGAGGCCTGCAAAAGACCGCGCCGAAGAGGATTGGGCCGAGGGCGCGCGAGGCACAGAGGAGGGCAACGCCCGAACCTACAGCTCGGACGCCGGCTTGAAGGGAAGCCCCCGCGCGCCCCGGTACAAACGGCGCAACCGCCGGTCGGCAGAACCCGCCGCGCGCCGGATGATTTCCGGTGCGACGCGGTTGCCGATCTCGCGCCGGGCGCGCCGGCCGGCGAGCCAGTCCTCCCAACTAATGGGCCGGTCCTTGGGAATGACCGGGATGGGTTTGTCGGAGTTCACGGGCCACGTCCTGTAACAACTGCTCCACCTGGGGCAGAATATCGTACTCGGGCCGGGCCGCCGGCCGGCGCACCTCGGCCCAGTCCATTTCCAGCCGGCCCGTAAGGGCCACGGCCGCCAGTGTGCGCGCGCATTGCACCGCCGGTTCGTAACGCTCGGGGTAAACCGAGACCATCGGTTTCCGCGCCCACGCCATCCAGGGCCTGCCGGATTTTTTGCGCATCCATCGCGGCTTGCCTTGGGAGTGCCAGCTTACCGTCGCCGGTCGGCCAATTCCAACCCGGCTTTCCACCACGCACCGGGCCCCACCGCGTCGCCCCGGGGGGCTAACTCACGCGCCGCCATGCGGCGAGGAACATGCCGTTGGCGCCGCGCGCCTCCGGCCGCAGCCACAGTTGTCCCGGCGCCGCGGCCGGTTCGCCCCAGGGCGACGACAGCGGCCACGGCTCCCACCCCGGATGCTCGCGCGCAAAGGCCGCCGCCACCTCGACCGTCTCGGCCCGCGTGAGCGTGCAAACCGCGTAGAAAAGCCGACCGCCCGGTTTCACCGCCGGGGCGGCGTGGCGCAGCAACTGCAGTTGCAAGGCCGCCAGTTCGCTCACATCCCCCGGCGCGGTGGTCCAGCGGGCGTGCGGGTTGCGCTGCCAGGTGCCGAGGTTGGTGCAGGGCGCGTCCACCAGCACGCCGTCGAAACGCGTGCGCGTGGGCAGGCGGCGGCCGCCGTCCCACGGCGCAACGCGGTAGTTGAACACCCCGGCCCGGCGGGCGCGCAGCCGGAGTTTTTCCAGGCGCCAGGTCGCGCGGTCGCTCGCCCAAATCAGGCCGCGGTTTTGCATGAGGTCGGAGAAGTGCAGCGTCTTGCCGCCCTCGCCGGCGCAGGCGTCCCACCAGGTCTCCCCCGGCTGCGGCGCGCACAGCCAGCCCACGGCTTGAGAATGCAGGTCCTGAATCTCGAACTCGCCCGCGCGAAACTCCGGGCGCCGAAACAGGTCCTCCTCGCCCCGGTAAACCAGGGCGTCCGCCAACGGCCCGGAGCCGGCCGGGGCGCAAGCGCCCAGTTTGGCCGCCAGTTCGGCGCCGCGGCCCGGCCGCGCGCGCAACCAGAGGACGGGCTCGGTTTGCAGCCAGCGGGCCAGCGCCGGGGTCCAGTCCGCCTGCGCCCGGGCCCAGTCCGGCACGGCCCGGTCGAGCAGTTCGTCGTCGGAAAAGCTCTCCGGCGCCTCGCGGAAACGCCGGGCCAGTTGGTCTGCCGCGCGGACCCGTTCCGGGGTAACGTCTCCGCCCTCCAGCCAGCCGCGCCAGCGGAACCAACCGAAGACCAGCCGGCAGAGCGCGGCGATCGCGCCCGGCCCCAGCCGCAGTTCACGGCGCAGCACTTCGCGCAACACGGCGTCGGCCGGGTGGGCGCGGTCACAACGGGCAATCACACCGGCGGCCAGGTGCGGCAGGCCCAGGCGCTCCTCGGCGGCAACGCGCGCCGGGCGGTTCACCCGCGGAACGGACTTCCGGGCGGGGCTCACGGCGTCATGGATTCCGACGTCGCCGACGGCTGCCCGGGCGCCCGGTAGCTGGCCACGACCCACTCGCTCAAGACCCGGTCCGGGGCCTCGACCAGCGGCAGGTCAATCTCGAACTCGCGGCGGCCGGTGTTCTGGGCAATGAGCTTGAGGCCGAACTGGAGGTCCTTGAAGCGCTCGGCGCAGAGCTCGCGCACGTGCCGGCCCTGTTCCCGGGCCAGCGCCACCACCCGGTCCGCCGCTGCCGGCGTGAACCGGATGGTCAGGCCGTGCTCGCGGGTGAAGCGCTCGGCGAACTCCTCGACCAGTTGCCGCATCACGGCGCGTTCCTCGACCGCGCTTTCCGCCAGCAGCCGTTGCAGCGCCGCGGCCGGTTGGTCCACCACCGCGCGGTCCACCACGAACCGCCGCACGCGGGTCGAGGGCAGCTCGAATTTGAAGTCGCGGAAGACCCGCTCACAGACCGTCATCAGCCCGCGCGCGCCGGTCTGTTCCTCGGCCGCCAGTTCGGCGATCCGCCGCAGGCCGTCATCCTGGAAGAGCACCTCGATGCCGTAGGCGGCGAAGGTCTGCTCGTACTGGCGGATGATGCTGCCCTCGGAGGTGCGGAGGATGTTGAACAGGTCGTTCACGTCCAGCGGATGACAAAACACCCGCACCGGCAGCCGGCCGATGAACTCCGGCTCGAAGCCGTACTCGATGAAGTCGCGCGTCTGGGCGTGGGTGGTGACCTCGAAGTCCCCCTCCACCTCGGTCGGGCGCGCGGCAAAGCCGATGGTGGCCTCGCGCAACCGCCGCCGCACGATCTTGTCCAGGCCGGGGAAGGCGCCGCTGACGATGAACAGGATGTGCTTGGTGTTGATGACCTCGGGCCCGCGCCGGCCGCGTTGGCTGAAGTCCATCAGCGCCTGCAACTGGCCGGCGATGTCGTTGGGCGAGCGGGCCGGCACCTCGGTCTCCTCCATGAGCTTGAGCAGGTTGGTCTGCACGCCCCGGCCGCTGACGTCCCGGCCCACGAGGTTCGGCGCGGCGGCGATTTTGTCGATTTCGTCAATGTAGATGATGCCGTACTGGGCGCGGCGCAGGTCCTGGTTGGCCCGCCGGTAAAGCTCGCGCACGAGGTCCTCGACGTCACCGCCCACGTAGCCGGTCTCGGAGAACTTGGTGGCGTCGGCCTTGACGAAGGGCACGCCGATGAGGTCGGCCAGGCTGCGGATGAGGTAGGTCTTGCCCACGCCGGTGGGGCCCACCAGGAGGATGTTTTGCTTGGCGTAATTGGGCTGCTCTTTGCCCTCGAGCGCCAGGCGCACGTGGTGGTAGTGGTCGCACAGCGCCACGCTGAGCACCTTCTTGGCCTCGTCCTGCCGGATCACGAACCGGTCCAGATAGGCCTTCACGTCCCGGGGCTTCTTGTCGAACTTGAAGACCGGGTCGTCCTCCAGGCGCGACTCCTCCCCGCCGCCGCCGGGCTCGGGGCGGGGTTGGAAGGGCGAGGCGCGCAGGCCGGACAGGTGCTGGCGCATCAGCTCGGAGAGCTGGCGCTGAAATTCTTCGGGCGACGGCGGGCCGCCACCCAGGGTGTTGTGCATCATGATCGGGAATCGCGCGCGGGGCTGGTGGACCGCGCGCCGGGGCAATGTCCGCCCCGCGCCGGCGCTGTCAAGACCCGGCCGCCCCCGCGACCGGTGAAGGCCCCGAACCGCCGGGCCTGCACAGCCGGGAGAACGCAACCCAGAGCCTGAGCATTGACGATTGGCGATTGACGATTGTGGATTGCCCGCCTCCGACCGTCCCAGCCTTCTGACTTCGGCCTTCGCTCCTTCGTGGGGTGCGGGCCTCCGGCCTGCAGAGTGGTGCGGGCGTCCTCGCCTGCACTCCCGCCGCCGGGACGGCTGCGCCACAGCCGTTGGGGTGCGCAAGTCGTTCCCGCCGAGTGCCAATCGGCGCTCCAGCAGGCTGCCAGCCTGCGCCACGCTGCCGGGCGGGTAGTCCGGCGGAACGGGCAAGTTGCCTGTTCCACCCGGGGCCGCCGCCTCACCGCAGCAGTTACCAGCACCCGACCTTCGACCTTCGACCTTCGACCTTCAACTTGCGGCCTGGCCCGGGACGCCGCCAACTGACGCTGGCACTGCAACTGCAAAGCAAACTGGGGGTGAATACCAACCCTCACCCAAGTGCTTCTTCGGGCGGGTTCACCCGCACGGAGCTGCTCGTCCTCCTCGCCACGCTGGCCCTGCTGGCCGCCGTCACCCGGCCGGTCTGGGGCAACGGCACCCAGCCCCGCAGTCTGCTGTGCATGGACAACCTCCGCCGCTTGTCCGCCGCCTGGTTGCTCTACGCCGACGACAGCGGGGGCGACTACATCGGCAACTACCACGGAGGGTTTGTTCCCGCGGCCAACGGCCGGGAACGTCCGTGGGTTACCGGCTGGCTGGACTGGGACATCCGCTCTGACAACACCAACACCGTTTACCTGACTCAGTCCCGCTAAGCTGGCCTGGCCCCTTACCTCGGCCCAGACCCCAGCGTGTACAAATGCCCGGCGGACAACTACCTCAGCACCAGCCAAGCGGCCCGGGGCTGGACCGCGCGGGTCCGGTCCTACGCGATGAATTGCGCCCTGGGCGAAGGCAATTTCCAGACGGGACCAGTCAACCCGCGAGTCCTGCAGGTGGTCCGGAGTACCAACTTCAACCGGCTCTCTCCCCGGCAGGCGTTCGTCTTCCTCGACGAGCATCCGGACAGCCTCAACGACGGGCTGTTTTGGGTGCCCAACTCCTCCCGGAAGCTCCTGGACGTCCCCGGTGCCCTGCACGAAGGCGCGGCGTGGTTCAGCTTCGCAGACGGCCACCTAGAACTGCACCCCTGGCAGAGCCCGCAACTCGCGCGCCCCGTGATATACAACTACATCAACAACACGTCGGTCCCGGAGGGCAACCCGGACTTGAATTGGCTGCTGGATCACACCCCGCAAAAGTGAGCCTGTCCAAACCTCTCCCCTCCTTCGTCATGAAAGCCCGTCTCTCCCTCGCGCTGGCCCTGGTGGCCGGCGCCGCGCCGCCCAACCTCGCGCAAGCCCCCGCCCCCCGCCTGGTCGGCGCTACCGCGCCGGCGCGGGACGCCGTGCCGGCCCCGGAGCTCACGCAGGTCCAGGCCGTCTCCGACGATGGCCGCTGGCTGCTCCTCACCTCGACCAGCGACCGGCTGGTGCCCGGCGACCACAACGCGGCGGCGGATGTGTTTCTGTTGGACCGCAGCAACGGACGGCTCACGTTGGTCAGCGCCGCTCTCAACGGCCGCAGCGGTAACGCCACCGCGCTGGCCGGGGACTGGTTGGACGACCGCACCCGCGTGGCCTTCTTCAGCCGGGCCTCCAACCTCGTGGCCGGGGATGCCAACCAGACCTGGGACGTCTTCATCCGCGACCTGTCGGCCGGGACGACCACGCTGGCCAGCCCGTTGGGTGACGGCAGCAGTTCGGCCCTGCCCCTCCTCGAGCCGCGGATTTTGGGCGGTGGCCGCTATTTGTTTTTCCGCAGCAGTGACTCCCGCTTGCCAGCCGGCACGCCTGACCTTGATTTCAATCTCTACCGCCACGACCTGGTGGAAAACCAAACCCCTGTGGTAACCACCGCGTGGCCCCCGGACCTCACCGGCTCGTGGCGGGTTGAAAGTTTCGTCGCCTCGCCCGATGCGCAGTCCGTCGCGGTCCTGGTCCGGGCCACCGGCGGTTCGTCCGTGACGTCCGCCGTGCTGCACTATGACCTGGCCGGTGGCGGTGTCACCCACTGTACCGCCAACCTGCCGCCGGAATTGATCAGCTCGCGACCCCGCACCAGACACGCCAACCTCGCCCTGAGCGCCAACGGCCTTGTGGTCGCCTTCCGCACTGACCTCGCCCTGCCGAATCAGCACCTGCGCCGCCACGCCCTCAGCCTCCACGACCTGGACCGCGGCACCACCACCGTCATCCCCTTGCGCACCGACCAAAACCTGTCCTCGGTCCAGCCTCTGCCGGATACCGCTCTTCAAGCCCAACTCAGCACCGACGGCTCCTGGGTGGCCTACGCCACTCCCACCTCCGGCGATCCCACCGTGGACCCGGCCCAACGCATCAACATCCCTTCCCAGGTTTACCTCTACGACGCGCAGACACAGGCGACCCGGCTGATCAGTGCCGCGCCCGATGGCGTCACGTTCGCCGATGCAGACGCCGTCGAGCCGCGGCTGGCCGCCGATGGCCGCGGCGTGGCCTTTCTGAGCCAGGCGACCAATCTGTTGCCGGGGCTGGCCGGGGGCCCGCTCCGCGCCTTCTGGTACGACCGCGCGGCCGGCACGTTGTCCGTGGTCGCCAGCCTGGGCGAGGTGCCGCGGGAAGCGGTTTCGTTGGCGCTCAGCCCGAATGGCGACTGGTTGGCCGTGAGCGCCCCCGGCGAAGACGGCATCCTCCGGGTCCAGGTCCTGGATACGCGAGCGGGAACCGTCAGTATCGTCGAGCTGGGCACGTCCGCTCAGGAATCCGCCTCCAGCCGCGGCTGGGTCGGCGTGCGGCCGGAGGGCGTGAGCGCGGACGGCCGTTACGTGGCCCTGACCGCCTTCCCGACCGGCCCTGCCAGCGACGTCCACCCCATGCAGGTCTATCTGCACGACACACAGACCGGCACGCGCCGGCTCCTCAGCGAGGGACTCGACGGCCAGCCGGGCAACGGGCATCCGGTGGCGCCGTGGTTGAGTGCGGACGGCGCGCGTGTGTTGTTCGTCAGCGTCGCCACCAACCTCGTGGCGGACGACACGAACCTGGTCACGGACGTGTTTGTACACACCGTCGCCACGGGTGAACGCCGGCTCGTGCGTGGCGGGCCGGTGCCTACGTCGGCCCCCGCCCGCGCCGAGGCCGCGCTGAGCCCCAACGGCCGCTACGCCGCGCTGAGCTTCGTCGAAGTCTCCAATAACGTCTCCGAGGTGGTCTGGCGGTTGACGGACCTGAACTCGGGCCTGTGGTCGGCCCCCCTGCCCGAAAGGCTGCTGCTGCCGCCGGTGTTTTCCGCCAACGGCGAGCATTTCGTCCTCAGTCGTGGGTTTACACGACCGATCACGGTGGAGCTCCATGCCACGGCGAACTGGTTCGTCGAACCCGGCACCGCGCCGGCGCCGTTGTGGGTTTCGGCGAGATACGGCGGCCAACCAACCCTGAGTGCCGACGGCCGCCGCCTGGCCTTCTTTCACGACTCGGGCACACTCGTCACCAATAACGCGCTAGTGGTGGTGGACCGGACGCGCAAAGAAATCGTGCTGTCAAACCTGGTGCAACGGACGACCTTCGCCCCCCCGTCGGTCAGCGCAGACGGCCGCTACGTGGCCTGGACCTCGCCGTCACCGCTTTCCGGCACGGACCATCAGGTGTGGCGCGCGGACGTGGACAGCGGCGCAGTGACGCTGGTCAGCGTGGCCGCCGACGGCACCAGCGAGGGCAACGGCAACTCGAAGTTCGCCGCCATCAGCGCGGACGGCCGCTACGTGGCCTTCGCCAGCCTCGCGAACAACCTGGTCGCGGACGACACCAACAACGCCATGGACGTGTTCCTGCGCGACCTGCAGACCGGCCAGACGCTGTTGGTCAGCCGCAACCCGACGGGCGAGCCGGCCGAGGG
>JBBIJZ010000061.1:0-27044 GCA_037445715.1 Verrucomicrobiales bacterium
TGGCGCGCCCAGGCCCGCGCCGCCCGCACCGGCTGCGTCCGCCCCCCCTCCGGCGACCGGGCCGTGGGCGGCGCAACCCTCGCTCTTCGGCGGGGCGCCGCGCTCCCGGGAATTGTCCCCGGCCGAAAAAGAGGCGGCCATGGCCGACCTGCGCCAGCGCGCCCTGGCCTGCCGCAAATGCCCGCACCTGGTGGTGAGCCGGCGCCACGTGGTGTTCGGCGTGGGCGACATTCATGCCTCGCTCATGTTTGTGGGCGAGGCGCCGGGGGCGGATGAAGACGCGCAGGGCGAGCCCTTTGTGGGCAAGGCGGGGCAGTTGCTCACCCGCATCATTCAGACCATGGGCCTGCGCCGCGACCAGGTCTATATCGCCAACATCCTCAAATGCCGTCCCGACACCCCCGGCCAGGCCAGCGGCAACCGCAAACCCACCCCCACCGAAATGGCCACCTGCCTGCCCTGGCTGCTGGAGCAAATCCAGATCATCCGGCCGCGGGTGATCGTGGCCCTGGGCGCGACCGCCGTCGAGGGCCTCTTCGGCAAGGCCACCGCCGCCATCACCCGTACCCGCGGCACCTGGTTGACCTTCCAGGACATCCCGGTCATGCCCACCTACCACCCGGCCTACCTGTTGCGCAACCAGGCCCTGTCCGAAAAACGCAAGGTCTGGGAGGACATGCTCGCGGTGATGGAAAAGCTCGGCCTGCCCATCTCCGAAAAGCAGCGCGGCTATTTCCTCAAGGCCTGAGCCGCGCCCGGCGGCGGTTCACGGCCGGCTCGCGCCGCCCGGAGCGGGCGCGAAAAGCCGTTCGAGAAGTTCGCGGGCCACGGGCCGTTCGGGGCGCGCGGCGGCCAGGGCCTCGAGCAGACGGCGCGCCCCGGCCGGGTCGTCGGCCGACATCTGCACCGCCAGCGTCAGCGCATGCGCATAGCCGGTGGTGAAGTCCGCGCTCCGTTGGGCGCTCTCCACAAAGGCCTCCCGGGCCGCGGCGGGTTGCCCGGTGGCCTCCAGGTGCAACCCTTCCAGATACCGGTTGCGCGCGGCCAGGTAGGCGCGCAGCCGCGGCCCGAGTTCGGCGGGCTCGCGCAACAGGGTCTCCGGGCCCCGCGCGGGCCGGGCCAGCAGCGCGAAGAGCGTGGCTTCCGGCCGGCGGAGGCCGGGCAGGTCGCGCCGGGCGGCCAGCCAGTTCACGGTCTGGCGCTCATCCGAGTCGGCGGGCGGCAGCGGGGCCCAGTCATCGGCGTCGCCCACAAAACCGCCCAGCAACTGGACCATGTCGTTCAGGCCCACCGCCTGCAGGGCCGCGCGCAGTTCCGGGGCGGGACCGACCCGTTGTTCCCACCAATCGGCGGGATAACTCATCGGCGCGGCGCTCGCCACCAGCCCCAACGCCGGCGTGTCCAACGTGGGCCGCAGCAAAAAGGCGCGCACGTGCGGAAACACCGCCCGCACCGAGCTCACCATCCGATCCAGCGTGGGAATCGAGACCTGGTACAACGGCACCCACTGGCAAAACAACCCGCCCGGCGCCAGCCGGTCACGGACCGCCTGGAAATGCTCCCGCGTGTACAACGCCCCGGCGCCGTCCCGGGCGGGATGGAACAGGTCGGCCACGATGACGTCGTACCGCGCGGGCGTGACGCGCAGGAACCGCCGGGCGTCCGCCGTGAACTGCCGCAGTCGGCCGGGCGCGGCGGCGTTCTCCGGGGCGAACTCGGGCATCACCGCCACGATGTCCGGCACCAGCTCCACGCTGTCCACCTCCAGGTCCGGATGCGCCGTGGCCGCCGCCGCCGTGATGCCCGTGCCCGAGCCCAGGAACAGCGCCCGCCGCGGGGCCGGGTGGAGCAACAACGGCAAATGCGCCTGCCGCCGCTCGGCCGTCGCGGCCGCCGTGCCCCCCATGGTGAACCGGTTGTTCACCCGCAGCGTGCGGTGTCCGGGCGGCGTCTCCACCACCACCACGGTGTCGGACACGCCTTCACGGACCACGCGCAGCCTTTCGCCGGGGAGCAACTGCACCGGGCGCAGGTCCGGCAACAGCCCCGCCGCCGCCGGGGCCAGCGGCGCGAGCAACCACGCCCTTCGCCAGCCCCCGGCCGCCACCAGGGCCAGCAACCCGTACCCCCCGGCCAGCACGAGCAACGTCCCCTTTGCCCCCACGGCCGGGAAAAGCCCCGCGCCGAACACCACCGGCGCCAACGCCCCGCCCAGCGTGTTCCAGGCCAGCGCCCGGCCCAGACCGAACCCGCCGTCGCGCGCGCGCTGGGCCAGATGCGCAAACGTGGCGCCCATCAACCCGCTCGCCGGCAAAAACACACTCGCGGCCACGGCCAGTTCCGCCAGCCACAGCGCGGTGAAGGTGTCGCCCCCGCCGCGACGCAGGACCTCGTAAAACCCCGGGGCTGCAGCCAGTGCTCCCCCACTCAGCACGCACGCCACGGCCAGCCCGACCAGCCAGACCTCGACCCGATCCAGGACCGGCCAGCGGGTGGCCAACCGCCGGCTGCCCGCCGCGCCCAGGGCCGTGCCCAGCAGGTACACCGCGAGCATCCCGGCGAAGGTGTAACTGGTGTTTTCCAGCACCAGCTTGAGCAGTCGCACCCCCAGCACTTCCAGGCCGATGCCCAGCAGCCCGGTCGCCCACAACAGCCCCCGCAAACGCGCTGGCGACCAACCCACCGGGGGCGCTCCCAACCCCGCGCCGGACCGGGCCGGGTCTTTGGCCGGCGCGACGCTCCGCGCCCACCGCCCCAGGCCCAGGGCGGCCCCGGCGCAGACCAGGTGGAGCCAACCCAGGGCGCGCAGGGTGTCCGTGAAGCCGTAGCGAAAGCCCGCCTCGAGCCCGGCCAGCGCGCCCACGGCCGCGCCCAGCGTGTTGGCGGCGTAGAGCGTGCCCACCACCCGGCCCTGCGCGGAAAGCCCGCGCGCGAAGGACTCGAAGACCGCCAACGTGGCGCCCAGCGCGGCCGTGGCCGGCAGCAGGGTCACCCAGGGCACGCCGAAGGCCACGGCGGCGTGCCGGACGGGTGCGGGCGCCAGGCCGATCCAGTCCAGCGCCCGGAGATTGGCCCGCGGGATCACGGCCGGCGAGGCGAGCACCCAGAGTCCGATCACGGCCTCGAGCGCGGCGTAAAGCGTCGCGGGCGGCAGGCGCACCCGGCGTTGCAGCGGTTCGGCGCCGGCCGCGCCCAGGGCGAACCCGCCCAAAAACGCCGCCACCACGGCCAGCACGGCCGGCCACTCCTGGCCCAACCCCGGCGCGAACAGGCGGGTCCAGAGCACCTGACAACCCAGCCCGCCCAGGCCCGAAAGCCAGAACAGCCCGTGCGCCCACGCCAGCGCGCAACGGGGGTTCATGCGCCACACCTCATGCCCGCAGGCTAAAAGTCCGCCGCCCCGATTTCGAGGCCCGTTTGCGCGGGCGCAGGGGCAAACCGGCATCGCGCGGTGAAGCTCGGGGCCGGGCGAAACCCGCGTCCGCGTGAAAGCCGCCAACCGAGCCGTCGCCCCGTCGGGCCGGGCGGGCGCTCGCCTGCCGATTCCGACCCGCTGACTGCGGCGCGCGGCGCGCGGCCGGCGGACGGCATGCGAGGTTGGGTTCTCGGCGTGCGGTTCCGGCCCGGCCGGCCGTCGAATCCGCCCACGGCCGCGCGGCACCCGGCCGCCCCGGCTTGACGCTGCCCCGGCCCTTCGCGACGGTAGCCCGCGCCGCATGAAGTTCGTGGACGAATTCCGCGATGCCCGCCTCGTGGCCGGTCTGGCCCGCGCCCTGGCGCGGTGTGTGACCCGCCCCTGGACCCTCATGGAGGTCTGCGGCGGACAGACCCACGCCATCGTGCGCTTCGGCCTGGACACGCTCCTGCCGCCGGGCGTCACGCTGGTGCACGGCCCGGGTTGTCCGGTCTGCGTGACCCCGCTCGAACTCATTGACAAGGCCCTGGCCCTGGCCGCCCGGCCGGAGGTCACCTTCTGCTCGTTCGGCGACATGCTGCGGGTGCCCGGCAGCCGGCAGGACCTGCTCGCGGTCAAGGCCGCCGGCGGCGATGTGCGCATCGTGTACTCGCCCCTGGATGCGGTGAAGCTGGCCCGCGCCCGGCCCGACCGCCAGGTCGTGTTTTTCGCGGTGGGCTTTGAAACCACCGCCCCCGCCAACGCCCTGGCCGTGCTCCAGGCGCACCGGCTGGGGCTGACCAATTTCTCCCTGCTGGTCTCCCACGTGCGCGTGCCCCCGGCGTTGGAGGCCATCCTCACCGCGCCGGGCAATCGCGTGCAGGGCTTCCTGGCCGCCGGACACGTGTGCACCGTGATGGGCTGCGCCGAATACCACCCGCTGGCCGCGCGGTACCGCGTGCCCATCGTGGTCACCGGGTTCGAGCCCGTGGACGTGCTGCGCGGCATCTACCGCTGCCTGCTCCAGCTCGAGGCCGGCCGGGCCGAGGTCGAAAACGCCTACGGCCGCACCGCCCGCGACACCGGCAACCCCGCCGCCCGCGCGCTGGTGGACGAGGTCTTCGCGGGGGTGGACCGCACCTGGCGCGGCCTGGGGCGCATCCCGCAAAGCGGCTGGGGGCTGCGCGCCAAATACGCCGCCTTCGACGCCGAGCGGCGCTTCGCACTGGGCGGGGTCACGGCCGAAGAATCCCCCGAATGCCGCAGCGGCCTGGTGCTCCAGGGCGCGCTGAAACCCTCCGATTGCCCGGCCTTCGGCACCCGCTGCACCCCCGAGCATCCGCTGGGCGCCACGATGGTCTCCAGCGAGGGCGCCTGCGCCGCCTACTACCGCTACCGCCGCGCCGGCACCGACCCCGCACCGCCCGCCCCGGCCCCGACCGCCCGTTGATCCGGCCCCATGCGCGACACGCCCGCCTCCCCCGCCCTGCCATGCCCGCTGCCCCACGGCCGGTATGCTCACGTGCTGCTGGCCCACGGCGGCGGCGGCCGGTTGATGCAGCAGTTGCTCGAGGAGGTTTTCCTGCCCGCCTTCGACAACCCGGCCCTGGCCGAACGGCACGACGGCGCGCGCCTGGACTGGCCCGGCGGCCGGCTGGCCTTCACCACCGACGCCTACGTGGTCCGGCCGCTGTTCTTCCCCGGCGGCGATATCGGCACGCTCGCCGTCAACGGCACGGTCAACGACCTGGCCATGTGCGGCGCGCATCCCCTGTGGTTGAGCGCGGCCTTCATCCTCGAAGAGGGCCTCCCGGTCGAGACCCTGGCCCGGGTCGTGCGCTCGATGCGCGCCGCGGCGGACCGCGCCGGGGTGAGCCTGGTCACCGGGGACACCAAGGTGGTGGACAAGGGCAAGGGCGACGGCCTGTTCGTGACCACGGCCGGGGTGGGCGTCCTCGCGCACGACCTCCCCATCCGCCCGCAGGCGGTGCGCCCCGGCGACGCGGTGCTGGTCAGCGGCGACCTCGGTCGCCACGGCATGGCCATCATGTCCGTGCGCGAAGGGCTCGAATTCGAGAGCCCGATCGAGAGCGATTGCGCCCCGCTCCACGGGCTGGTGGCCGACCTCCTGGCCGAGGGCCTCGAGGTGCATTGCCTGCGCGACCTGACCCGGGGCGGCCTGGCCGCGGCGCTCAACGAAATCGCCACCGCCGCCGGCGTGGAAGTGGCGGTGGACGAAGCGGCCGTGCCGGTGAGCGACGCCGTGCGCGGCGCGTGCGAAATCCTGGGCCTGGACCCGCTCTACGTGGCCAACGAGGGCCGGTTGGTGGCGTTCGTGCCGGCGGCCCAGGCCGGGCGCGCCCTGGCGCGGTTGCGCGCCCGGCCGGAAGGGGCCGGTGCGGCGTGCATCGGCACGGTCCGGGAGGGCCGGGCGGGCTGGGTGACGCTGCGCAGCGTCGTGGGGGTCGAGCGGGTGCTGGACCTGCTCAGTGGCGAGCAATTGCCGCGGATTTGCTGAACCAGCGCCGCCGCGGCCGCGCGGGCCGGGCAATTTCGGTAAAGCTCCGGCCAAGTCCGGGCTGGACCGGCGCGGCCCGGACCTCGAAGGTTCAAGTGCCCGGCCCGGGTGGGTTCGCCCGTCGGGAAAACCGGGGAACGACCGCGCGGCCGTCGCGCCGCGCCCGCTGCCTATGTCAGACCTGAAATCGTTGATCGTCGGCCACGCGTTCTTGCAGGGCATCGCGCCGGAGCAAATCGCCCGGCTCGAGCCCGGAGCGCGCCGGGTGCGGTTTGCTCCCGGGGTGCTCATCGCCCGCGAGGGCGACCCCGCGGAGCGGTTTTACCTCATTTTGCGCGGCGAGGTGAGCGTGGAGGGCGCCGGCCAAACCGGGGGCAAACTGCAAAGCGTCGGCCCGGGCGGCGCGCTGGGCTGGTCCTGGCTGTTCCCGCCCTACAAGTGGCACTTCACCTGCCGGGCCGTGGACGAGGTCGAGGCCGTCGAGTGGGACACGGCCCAATTGCGTCAACTGGCCGAGCAACACCCGCAACTGGGCTACGAGCTGGCCCGCCGACTCGCCCAGGTGCTCCTGCACCGGCTCCAGGCCACGCATCAGCAACTGGTGGGCTTCTACGGCCAGGGTTGAGCGCGCGTCCCATGTCCCCGCCGCCCGCCCCTTCGCCGGACCTGGGCCGGACGCGCCTGATGATCCGCGGCGCGGTGCAGGGGGTGGGGTTCCGGCCGTTTGTGTTCCGGCTGGCCACGGCCCTGGGGCTGCGCGGCTGGGTGAGCAATTCGCCCGCCGGCGTGACCGTCGAGGTCGAGGGCCCGGCCGCCGCCCGTCGGGAACTGCTGCTCCGGCTGGCGGCCGAGCGCCCGCCGCACAGTTTCATCCAGAGCCTCGAGGCGGTGGACCTGGACCCCGCCGGCTACGCCGACTTTGTCATCCGCCCCAGCGCGGCCGACGGCGAGAAAACCGCGTTCGTGCTGCCGGACATCGCCACCTGTCCGGAGTGCGTGCGCGAAATCTTCGACCCGGCCAACCGCCGCTACCGCTACCCGTTCACCAACTGCACCCATTGCGGCCCGCGCTTCAGCATCCTCGAGGCCCTGCCCTACGACCGGGCCAACACCTCGATGAAGCGCTTCGCCATGTGCCCGGCCTGCCGCGCCGAGTACACCGACCCCCGCGACCGGCGCTTCCACGCCCAGCCCAACGCCTGCCCGGACTGCGGCCCGCACCTGGCGTTGTGGGACGCCGTCGGCCGCGAGCTGGCCCGGTGCGACGCCGCCCTGGCCGGCGCGGTCCGGGCGTTGCGGGACGGCGCCATTGTCGCGGTCAAAGGGTTGGGCGGTTTTCACCTCATGGTGCTGGCCGAGGACGCGGCGGCGGTGGAACGCCTGCGTGCCCGCAAGCGGCGCGAGGCCAAACCGCTGGCGGTGATGTGCCCTTCGCGGGCGGTCGCCACCGCGCTGGCCGAAATCGGCCCGCTCGAGGCCCGGGCGCTCGAATCGCCCGAGGCGCCCATCGTGCTGTGCCGCCGCCGCCCCGGTGCGCCCGTGGCCGGGGCCGTGGCGCCGGGCAACCCGTGGCTGGGCCTGCTGCTGCCCTACACCCCGTTGCACCACCTCCTGCTGGCGGACCTGGGCCGGAGCGTGGTGGCCACCAGCGGCAACGTGAGCGACGAGCCCATGTGCACCGACGAACGCGAGGCCCTCACGCGGCTGGGCGGCATCGCGGACTTGTTTGTGGTGCACGACCGCCCCATCGTTCGTCCCGTTGACGACTCGCTCGTGCGGGTTGTGCTGGGGCGGGAACTGGTCTTGCGGCGGGCGCGCGGGTTTGCACCGCTGCCGGTGCGGGTGCCGGTGTCGTTGCCGCCGGTGCTCGCCGTGGGCGGCCACTTGAAAAACACCGTGGCGCTGGCCCGCGGCCCGCAGGTTTTTTTGAGCCAGCACCTGGGCGACCTGGACACCGTGCCGGCGCGGACCGCCTTCGAGCGAGGGATTGCGGATTTATGCCGCTTGTTTGAAATAGCGCCCGAACAGGTCATGGCCGACGCCCATCCCGACTACCACTCGACCCGCCACGCCGCCACGACGGGGCTCCCCGTGCAGCCCGTGCAGCACCATTACGCCCACGTGCTGGCCTGCATGGCCGAAAACCATCTCGCCGCGCCCGTGCTCGGCGTGGCCTGGGACGGTACCGGCCTGGGCCCGGACGGCACCATTTGGGGCGGCGAATTTCTGCGCGTGAGCGACCCCGGCGTCCAGCGCGTGGCCCACGTGCGCCCGTTCCGGCTGCCCGGCGGCGAGCAGGCCGTCAAGGAGCCGCGTCGCGCGGCACTGGGGTTGTTGCACGCGCTGCTGGGCGACCAGGTGTACGAGCGGCGCGACCTGGCCCCGTTGCAGGCCTTCAAGCCCGCCGAACTGCGCACCTGGCGACCGCTGCTGGCACGCGGCCAAAACGCCCCCTGGACCTCGAGCGTGGGCCGGTTGTTTGACGCCGTGGCCTCGCTGCTGGACCTGCGGCAGGTGGCCCGCTTCGAGGGGCAGGCGGCCATGGACCTGGAGTTCGCCTTCGAGCCGGGCGACGCCCACGACAGTTATCCGTTCGACTTGCGCGAAGAGGAGGGCGCCACGACCGCGTCCGCGGCCGCCGCGCGCCCCGGGACCGCGTCCACCCCGCCCGCCCGGTGCTGGGTGGCCGACTGGGGCCCGCTGGTGCACGCCATCCTGCGCGACCTGCACGTGGGCACGCCGGTGTGGCAAATCGCCGCCCGCTTTCACAATTCCCTGGCGGAACTGGTCGTGGCCGTGGCCCGGCAGGCGGGCGAGCGGCGCGTGGTGCTCTCCGGCGGGTGTTTCCAGAACAAGTACCTGCTGGAGCGCACCGTCGAGGCGCTGCGCAGCGCCGGCTTCAACCCGTTCTGGCATCAGCGCGTCCCCCCCAACGACGGCGGCCTTGCGCTGGGCCAGGCCGTGGCCGCCGCCCGCCCCACGCCCCCGCCGCCCCCGAAGAAAGGTTGACCATGTGCCTCGCCGTACCCGGCCAGATTCTCAGCATCCAGGGCGAAGACCTGGAACGCACCGGCCGGGTCAGCTTCGGCGGCGTGGTCAAGGAGGTGAACCTGGCCTGCGTGCCCGAGGCGCGCGTGGGCGATTACGTGGTGGTGCATGTGGGCTTCGCCCTGAGCGTGGTGGACGAGGCCGAGGCGCGTCAGACCTTCGACTCCCTGCGCCAGATCGGCGCCCTCGACGAGTCCGGCCCCCCTGAACCGGCCCGCCCGGCCGGCCCGCCCTGAGCGGGCGCGTTGGCTCCGCGGTTTGTCCGGAGAGGGGCAGTCGGGAGTTGCTCTTCGGCGGCGCGATCCCGGGCGAGCGAACAGGGCGGACGCCACCTAACAACTCCTGCTCTCCGGCGTGCCCGGGCCGAACCGGCCACGAAAGCGGTTTCTCGCGAACTGGTCGCGTGTGACCCGGACCGCGTTTTCCCCTGGCCCGCCACTGCCCTGGCGGTTCCGGCATCGCCGGCGCCGAACGGTGCGAAGTGGGCTTTCCTGGGACTCCGCAGTCCGGCCCCGGCCGGCGCGGGAGATTCACGGCGTCTCAACGGAACGACGAGGGGCGTGCTCACGCGCTTGTCGTTGTGCGACCACGCGGGTCAGATTCTCCAACATGCGGTCGAACGCGGCTGCCTGTTCAGGCCGGAGCACGGCGCGCAGCCGAGGGCTGTGCTGGCGCAGCACTTCGAGGCGCTCGCGCGAACGCGGTGGCAGCACCGCCAGTTGGCCGGCCATCTCTTCAAGCATCGGTCTGAACCTGGCCTGCTGCTCGGCGTCCAGACCCAGCTCGGCGGTCATGCGCGCCAGCGCCATCTCTGCCGTCCGGACTCCCCCGCCAACGGAAGGTACGAGGATGGGTGGACGCGGGGCCGTCCAGCGCCCGGTCAACACGCCGGCCACGAAGATCAACGCCAGCAACAGGCAAATGCGGAGGATGCGGGCGGTGTTCATGGGCTCAGGGGAACAACGGGGCTTCCGCCTGCGTCAACAGGAGTTCCAAGCCGGAGGGCTGTGACGTTGCGTGGTGTGCGTGCAACCCGGCCACCAAACAAACCACCACCGCTGCACCCGCGCCGAACCAACACAGCCGCTCCCACGCCACCAGCCCGGTGTGACGCCGTCGCTCCGTCCGCGCCTGAGCCACGACGCGAGCGCTGAAGCAGAGCGGTGCCGGCTCCGGTTCGGATTGTTCGCTCGGTGTGCGCGGGGCACGCCGGGCCAGCGCGAGCAGTCGGGTGAGTGAGTGCGGGTATCGGCTCATGGTTGGGGGGATTCGAGTTTTCTCCAGGCCGCGCGCAGCCGCGCCCGGGCGCGGAACAGGCGCACCCGGGCCGCCACAGCGCTCCAGCCGGTGTCTTCACAGACGGCCGCCATCGAACGTTCCTCCAGCTCGATTTGGCGCAGCAGCCAGGCATCGTCCGCTGGCAACGCAGCCAGCAACCGCTCCAGCAACGCCAGCGCGCGCGGCGCGTCGGCATCCGGCTGTGGACGCTCCTCGGCCAGGCCTTCGACAAACGTCTGGTCTTCGGCGCCCAAATCCGCCCAACGCAGCTCCGGCCGCGCGCGTTGGCGGCGCAGCCGATCCAGGCAGGTGTTGAGCGCGATGCGCGTCACCCAGCGTTCGAGGGCCACCTCGCCGCGGTATTGGTCCAGTCGCGTGAACATCTTGAGAAACGTTTCCTGCATCAGGTCTTCGAGGTCGTCCCGGCGCGGCTGGTGCGCCCGCACCACCGCAGCCACGCAGGGATAAAGCCGCTCGACCAGCGCCCGCGCCGCGGCGTCGTCCCCGGCACGGACCGCAGCCAGCAGCGCGGCTTCTTCAACCCGAGCGGCCGTTGCGCCGCGCGCGGGCCGCTCCGGTTTGTTCGGCGTCTCATCCACAGGCCAAGACGCAGCGGGGGCGCGCCTGTTACCGCCGGCTTGGGCTGGTCGTCTCCGGCCGGGCGCTCGCAACGAGTCCCCGCAGCGATGTAACAGCAAGGCTCGAGCTGCGTCGGGAAGGAGTATGAAGCGCATCATTATCGCCCTCAATACCGCACTTTTCCTCGCGGCGGCGGTCCAGGCCGCGGAGTTCACCTCGCCTACGCTGGGCACGCATCTGGACCAGCCAGCCGAGCTGGTGCTGCTGCAACAGGCCACCCAGATGGAGAGCGAGCATCTGTTGCCCGATGGCCGCGTATTGCTCGAGGTCCGCGCGGGGGTGCAAAACGTCGGTGAAGGGCTGTGGAGCGCCGTGCAGGTGGGATTTCAGCCCGGCAGCAGCAACGGGGTCGGCTACGGCATCCTCGCCAACGGGCTCGAAATCCTCGGCCCGCTCTCCGCCAACAGCTCCCTCGTCGTCACGAGTTCAATGTATCTGCGCGTGCCCGCGGCCAGCCTGGCCGCCGCGCGCGACGAATTGCTCTCGGGCAGTCCGCTGGTGCTGCAGGCCACGGACAACCTGGGCCAGCGCCGTTCGCTCGACGCCGCGGCCCGGGCCGCGGAAAACATCCAACTGGTCAATGCCCGCGTGCTGGCCGAATTGCCCGTGGCCGACAGCAAGACGCTGCTGGTGTTCACCACCGACCTGCAAAACAACGGCTCGAACACGTGGTCGGAGCTTTTCCTGGGCGTGGACGCCACGCTCGCGACGAACGAGTTCTCCGCCGCGGCCTCCGCTGCCACATTTCCCGACCTTTTGCCGCCGATGGGCAGTCTGTCCAACTCCCCGCCTTTTTACGCCGCGGTGGCCAGCAACCAGGTCGAGCTTGCCGTCTCGAACATCCTCAACGGGTCGGCCCTGACGCGATCGGCTTTCGAGCTTTGGGTGTTCAACGCGCCGCCGCGGGGCATTGACCAGGAGACCGAGGACGCCTGGTTGCCCCCGGCGGAAACCGTGCTCGGCGTGACCACGCTCAAGTTCGACCGGCTGACGACGTTCCTTTCGACCGTGCAACCGGGCGATCTGCTCGTGGAAGACCCGGGCGTGAATCTTTTGGATCGGCCCGCACCCAACCCGGCCGATCCGTTTCACCAGACCGAGCCGTGGCTGGGATTGTATCTGCCGTTCGAGGTGACCGCCGTCACGCTGGTGGGCGACGACGTGCAGGTGACCGGTCGCATCCGCTCGCTGCTGGACGTCCTGCAGAGCGGGTCGTTCGTGCAGGTGGCGGCCCTGGACGCCTACGACAAGCCGGTGCGCGACGTTTACAATCCGGAGCTGGAAAACACCTACACCGACGCCGAGCAGGACGCGCGCGACGTCCTCGCCGAAACGATCGAACGGGATGATCCGCGCGATGGCCGGCTGGCCGACCTGCGCGGGTTCAACGCGATCCCGTGGCACTTCAACGATCTCCCTGTCACCGACAAGGTCCGGCTCAGCGGCGAGCTGCTGCTGCGCTCGTCAGGCCTGAAGATCGAGGCGCGCATCCGCAACTTCGCCCTGCAACACGCGTTCGTGCATCTGGACGCCGGGGTGGTCATGAACGTGGTGCTCGAGTGTGACGGCGGCGAAAACACCACCAACAAGCCGCCGGCAGAGAAGACGGTGGAAATCTTCGACCTGCCGTTGCCGCCGGTCACGCTCAACATCGCCGGCGTGCCAATCACGGTCGGCCCGGTGGCGCGCCTGACCGCCGGCGTGGAAGCCAACCTGCCGCAAAAGCTCACGCTCCCGTTGCAAAGCAGTTTCACCGTCGGAATGGAAATGGGCTACGATCCCGCGCGGCCCACGGCGAACACCAACGGCTTTTTCTACGAGCCGATCAAAGAGTTCGTGCCCTTGCGGGTGTCCGACCCGACCGTGTTCACCACGCTGGCTGCGGAGGTGGGCGCGTGGTTGGAGCTGGAGCTCGGTCTCGAGGGCAGCGTGGCCTCGGTCGTGAGCGGGGCGACGACGATGGGCCTGCGGCTGGGTAGCGATTTCCGCCTCGCGCCGCTGGCCAATCCGTGGTGGAACTTCGATGCCACGTTCGACGTGACCGGCCATTTCAGTCTCCGCCTGCTGGGCCTCGAGCTGGTGGACGCCGCCGCTTACGTGGACCACAACGTGTTGTTCCATCGCGACGCCGGCGGCGGTTTGGGCGGCTTTCAATTGGCCGGGTTGACCACCGATTTCAAGCCCGAGACCGGCCAGACCGTGCGCTGGGCGCGGTTGCTGGCGTCGCGCTTCGATCCTTACGCCTTCGGCCAGACCGGAACGCGCAGCCCCGGCTTGGGAGCGGTCGTGCTCAAAAGCGGTGGGAGCAACGACACGGACTTGATCGTCGCGGGGTGGCCCGGCGCGCTGGCGCGCCTGAGTCCGCGGGGCGATCTGCTCTGGGCCAAAGACCTGGGAGCGAATTACAGCAACGCGCCCCTACGCGGCGTGGCGCTGGCGGACGGCACGTTCACTTTGATCGGCAACCAGGGACGCACGGTCTGGCTGCAGCATTTCGACGCGGACGGCAACCGGCTCTGGGCGTCGAGCCTCCTGCCGGCCGACCCAATCAAGGAGCTGTTCATTCATGAGCTACTGGCCCGGACGAATGGCCTGGGCCAGATCGAGTATTTCGCCGCCGGTTTTGTGCGCCACGGCGCCATCGGGGAAAACGACCCGCTGGTGATCAAGTTCGACGCCGCCGGGGTTGTGCTCTGGGCCAAATACCTCGCGCTGCCCGGCGACGACCCGACCTGGGGCGCCGGGCTGACCGCCGACGGAAACCTGGTCCTTTGCGGCACCACCACGGCCGACGTCGCCCCGCCCCCTTACGGCGCGCCGGACAACGGCAACCTGATCAAGAACAACACGCCCAACGGGCTGCTGCTGAAAATCTCCTCGACCGACGGAAGTCCGCTCTGGGCCACGGCCTTCGCCAGCGAACGCGGGTTGAACCTCGCCTCGGTCACCGAAGGCCCGGACGGAACCCTGTTCGTGAGCGGCGCCATCCACCTGATCGTCACGGACGGCTTTCCCGCCATCTTCGTGGGCAAATTCAAGGCCGACGGCACCCTGCTCGACCACGTGACCATCGGCGAAGACCCGGATTGGGCCGACGAACTGCCCACCGGCGGCACCTCGCCCTACGACATCGCCACGCGCCTGCGCTGGACGCCTGAGGGTTTGATCGCCTGCGGCAGCACCGGCCTGGGCGATGGCCGCTCCGGCTGGGTGCTCGGCCTCACGGAGGAGTTGGGGGTGAAGTTCTACAGCGTCTTCGACGGCCCGCGCGGAGACTGGTGCGCGGAGATCGTGGACGCCGGCGACGGCCTGGCCGTGCTGGGCAACGCCACGGTGGACACGGTCCGGTTCGGCGTTGGCTCGCTCACCTCGGCCACCGTGCCGCTGCTGATGAAGCTGCCGTGGGAAGGCATCCTGCGCTTCCACGAAGACACCGGCCTGCGTTCGCTCTTCCTCCAGCCGCGTGTCTTTCACAGCTCGGCCTCGACCTTGTTTCAAGTCCTCTCCGGCTCGGGCCAATTGACCTTTGCCAATGCCCAAAGCCCGGTTGCGTTCACCGCGGCTGACTTGCCCTTGGTGCCCGCCTCGCTGCCGCCGGCTCCGGTGGCTGACACGGACTTCCGAATCGTGCCCGTTGAAGCCACCGACCCGGCCCTCATTCAGACCTACGACGACTGGGCGGCGTATCATTATCTGAACGGCAGCAACGCCGCGCCGACGGCCGACCCCGACGGCGACGGCTTGCGCAACCTGTTCGAGAGCTACTTCGGTCGCAATCCGTATGTGGCCGAGACCGAGCCGCCCCTGACCATTTCAGCGGGCCTGCTGAACGGCGAGCCGGTGGTGGTGCTGGAATTTGATCGCTCGACCCACGCCGGCTCGCTCGGCGTCCGCGTCGAGAGCAGCACCAACTTGGTGACCTGGCTCGTTGCCAGCGACCTGATCGAGCAGGTGCAACCTTTGGGCAACGCCCTGGAGCATGTTCGCCTCATCGCCGCGCAGAACCTGCCCATCCGCTTCTTCCGGCTGGTGGGCGAACTGGCGGGCGGCGGAGGAGCGCCGATGAGCGCCAACCAGCGGATTACCGGAGCGCGGCTCAAATGACCCGGTCTTGCTCAACTCACACCCGGCCTGGGCGGGCGACCACCAACACGCTGAAAACATTCGATCGCACTTGATATATGAAAACCAAACTGGCGTCGCTTCTCGGACTGCTGGCTGTTCTTGACTGCGGCCACCCGGCTGCAGCACAGAGCACAAACTGTTTCCCCTGCACCCAGGTCATCGGTTACAGCCAGGTCGGCGCCCTCAACGGCTGGTTCGTCAAGGACGGCGTGTTCGAGTCCATCGTCGGCACCGACGGCTGGCAACTGATTTGGGAAAACGGCGCCACGCTGCACGACTGGCAGCGGCCCGATTATCCCGGTTGGACCAACACCCTCATCTCCCCCTGCTCCACCAATTCGCTCACGCCGGATCGCGTGCTGCTCAACCTCTCCGGCACCAACGACACCGATGTGGCCGCCTGGGTGAATGACATCAACGCCACCATTGACACCATCCTGCTCAAGCTGCCGAGCGTCCGCCAAATCATCCTCCAACCCATCGTCGGCGGCCCGGCGCATCAAACGTGCGTGGCCACCAACGGCAATCCCGTGCGCGCCTCGGTGTCGCATCCCTACATGGATGCCGCCATCGCCCTCGTCGTCGCTGCGCGCGCCGGCACCCAGCCCGAGGTGATCGCCGGCATCTCCCCGGAAGTCCGCACCTGCGCTGATTACCGTGATGACATCGGCCATTTCAACGCCGCAGGCGCGGTCGCCGCAGCCGAGTTGATTGGCAACTATTACGCCGCGCTCGATGCCAATTGTGGCTCGAATGCGCCGCCCTGCCCGACTCCCTTGTTGTCCATTCGTCACCTCACCAACGATCTCGTGGAACTGAGCTGGCCCGCTTGCCCGTCGAACTTCTATCAGGTCGAATGGACCGGCACGTTCCAGAACTGGCGCTGGCTCACGCCGCCGCTGGCCGCCCCGCCCACCAATAGCTCGCTGACCTGGACCACGGCCGTGTCGCTACCCTATCAGTTTTTCCGGCTCGTCACCCGGCCGCTGACCAATTCGCCCGTGCCGACCGCACCCGGCGTTCATGCCGGACTCAAGCTCACTCACGGCGGCATCGTGCGGAACTACCGGCTGAACATCCCGGCCGGCTACACCGGCGCCACGCCCGCGCCGCTCATGCTGGCGTTGCACGGACACAACCAGACCGCCGACGAGTTCGCCGCCAACCAGCCCTTGCTCGCCAATTATGCCAACGCCCAGGGCGTCATTCTGGTCTTCCCCGACGCCACCGCCAGCGCCAACGGCACGGGCTGGAACGCGCATGGCGGGACCTCCGGTTATCCCGTGGACGACGTCGGCTTCCTGCTCGCGCTCATCGAGCGACTGGACACCGCTCTCAACATTGACCGCAAACGCGTTTATGCCGGCGGCTTCTCCAACGGCGGCCAGATGTGCCATCACCTCGGCGCGGCCACGACCAACGTCTTTGCCGCGCTGGCCGCCGTCGGCTCGGCCATCGCCAGCACCCTCGGCACCGGCACCAACCTCTACTACCAGCCGCCGCCCTCGCAACCGATGCCGGTGCTCATCGTCAACGCGACCAACGACTGCAAACGCCCGTTCTGGGGCGGCGTCAATGAGGATGGCGACCTCCAGCCGCCCGCGTTCGCCCAGGCGGCCCACTGGACCAATGGCAACGCCTGCGTCGGCGCGCCCGTCCTCACGACGAACGTGGTCGTGACCAACCACGTCCGCCGCGTGTTCGCCGACAGTTGCGCCGGGCCGTATCCGCCCTTCAACGCGCCGGTGACCAACCTCGTCATCCGCGAGCATTACCAACTCACCTGCGCGCCCGGCAGCGAAGTGCTCTTCGTCACGCTCACCGACGGCGGCCACAAATGGCCCGAGGCCGACGACAACGTCGGGTTCGACGCCAGCCGCGAAGTGCTGGACTTCTTCCTGCGCCACTGCCGCTGCGATGCGACCGGCGCGACCGATCCACTGGTGATGCCCACGGCGCCGGGCGTTTACGACCTGCGCTTGTGCGACCAGAACTACTCGCGGCTGTTCCGGTTGCTCGTGCCCACCGGCTACGTCGCCGCCACCGCCACGCCCATCGTGTTCGCCATGCCCGGCGGCGGGCAGACGATGCTCGAATTTGCCACGCAGCACCCGGCGCTCTTCGCCAAGGCCAATGCCGAAAACATCCTGCTCGTCCTGCCCGAGGCGCTCGATCATCCGCGAACCCGCGAACCGCTCTGGATGAACAAGCCCTTCGATTACGTCGTGGACGACCGCATCTTCTTCACCAACCTGCTCGAACGCATCGCCGCGAGGCTCAACGTGGATCGCCAGCGCGTCTATGCCTGCGGCTTCTCCGGCGGCGGCTCCTTCTGCCACTGGCTGGCGGCCACGACGCCGGGCGTGCTGGCCGCCATCGCGCCCGTTTGCACGCAGACCGGCTGGAACGAGCCGGACGAAAACGGCCCCATCGTCGCCCCGCCCGCGCCCCTCGAACCGATCGCCGTGCTCATGGTGCGCGGCACGCTCGACCAACTACGCCCCTTCAACGGCGGCGCGAACGTGGACGGCGTCCAGTGCCGCTCGGCCGCGGACGACACGGCGTATTGGACCGCCGGCAACGCCTGCGTCGGCGCGCCGGTCATCACCTCGGTTGGGAATCTCCAACGCTGGGAGTGGCTTGCCTGCTCGGGCACGACCGAAGTCGAGCTGGTGGCCGTGGGCGGCATGGGCCATCTCTGGCCCGACGCGGCCGACGGCTTCAACTACGACGCCAACGTGCGCGTCATCGACTTCCTGCTCCAGCACTCGAGGTAGCAGGAGGCGACGCACGACTGCCGCAGGGTGAAGTCGAGCCGCGGAAGACGACTTCCATGAACCGTCCGAATCGCCGCGCGGTTTTGGAGTGCGCCAGTCCTCTTGCCCGCATGTTTCACAGGTGGACGCCACAGCGGAGGTAGCGCAGACTTCCAAGTGTGCTGTATCGCAGGTTTCTAAACCTGCGTGCGCCCCTTGCGTTCGGACACCTCGCCGATTTGGAAATCGGCGATACGGCAGGTTTGGAAACCTGCGCTACGCCCGTTTCGCGCGTGCGCGTGATCGCGAGTGTGAAATATGCGGACCAGTCCTCTGGCGCATTGGGACGCAGCTCTGCCCTCGAAAGCGCCAGCGGACTGGCGCACTCCAAGACGCTGCCGCGCCATTGACCAGGGCCTGGCCTGGCTGACCAACGACCGCAAGGCCACGGGCCTGGTGCTGCCGCTTTCGATCGTGGCCAACGTCACGCTGGCCGACCTGCCGCGACTTTCCCCGGGCGGCTGGTGGGCGAACTGGCGGGCGGCGGCGGGAGACTGGCACAACCGATCCAATGAACCGGTCCGCCTGATGCTCGCGGGCCCGGCCGATTACCTGCGCGAGGACACCGGCTGCCCGCCGGCGAAGCGATGGATGCCGCCGCTCGTGATCCCTCGGGGGAGACCGTCCTCTCCCGACTCAGCCCACAAAACGCGGCGGGAAGACCGGGCCGCTGCCCAGGCGACGGAGCAGGCCGGTAAAATGTTTCAGGCCGCGTTTCTCGGGCTCGCCGAGTTCAAAGCGGATGTGCCGGGTGAGGTAGTCCCGACAGAAATCCGGCGGGTAGGTCCGCTGCCGGCGGATGATGGCCGCCAGATTCTCGATGCCGCGCGCCCGCGCCTCGCGCAGCAGGGCGCCCAGCGTGGAGGCCCGCGCCGCCATCGCGGCGGGCAGGGTCCACACGGCATACACGAACGGCAGACCGGTCAGTTCCTGGCACGCGGCGCCCAGGTCCCAGATGCGGTGCGGATGGCCGGCGAAGGCAAAGTCCAGCGCCCGGTCGCCGATGAGCAGCACGGCATCTTGTGCGGGCGCCTGCGCGTAGCTGTCCAGTGACACAAAAGCCGGTTGAAGTCCCCGCGCCGCCAGCAGCACCAGCAGCAGATTCACGCTGGTCAGCGAGGTCGGGTCACACGCCAGCACCTGCACGGATTCCAACGGCACGCGGTGCGCCAGCAACACGCTGCGGACCGGTCCGTGCGAGGCGATGGCGAGGCCGTCCAGGGCCACGTACTCGCAGTGGCGGAGCAGCTCGGTCACGCTGAGCAGAGCGGCATCCCGTTGTCCGGCGCGGAGCATTTCGGCCAGCCGGGCCGGCGCGGTGAAGGTGACCTGGTCTTCGATGCCCCAGGTAAGCGGCACCGCGTTGAGGGAGTCCACGGAGCCGATGCGAAACCACGCCGGCGGCCTTCCCTTCTGGGGAGGTACCTCCGGGTCCGGAGGCGTCCCCTGCGGCATTGCCGCGCCGGCTGTCACGGGTGTGCGCGCAGTGCCCGAAGGCGGTGGAGGAGATTCGGTGGCGTCGGAATTCATCTTCGGTCAGGCCTGCCGGTCTGCGGCGACGCGGGGTTGCCGCGGGCGCCCGCACTCAGGCCGTCGCCAGATTCTCCTCCAGCAGACTGGCCCGGATGGGGAATCCCGGCGAGCCGGGGGGCACGTCGCCCTCCCACACCCGCAGAGGTTCGTAAAAACTGTTGCGCTGCACCGGCACGCGGCCGGCCTCGCGGATGGCACGGATCATGACCGCCTCGGTTTGAAGCTGGCCCGCGGGCGCGCCGGCCATGCGGAAGATGTGTTCCTCGTGGATGGTGCCGTGGAGGTCGTCGGCACCGTAGCTCAGCGCCACCTGCGCCAGCTTGAGCCCCAGCCCCACCCAGTAGGCCGTGAGGTGATCGAAGTTGTCGAGGTACAGCCGGCTGATCGCCACGGTCCGCAGCGCGTCGAAGCCCGTCGGCGGATGGTTCACCGGCAGGCGGTTGTTCTCCGGTTGGTACGGCAGCGGGATGAAGGCGCAGAAGCCGTGGGTCTCGTCCTGCAGGGCCCGCAGGCGGCGCAAGTGGTCCACGCGGTCGGCCGGGGTCTCGACATGGCCGAAAAGCATCGTGCAGGTGCTGCGGCCGCCGAGTTGATGCCAGGTGCGATGCACCTCGAGCCATTCCTCAGCGCTTTCTTTGCCCCGCGCGATCTGCGCCCGCACCGCCGGCGCGAAGATTTCCGCCCCGCCTCCGGTCAGCGAATCCAGCCCCGCCTCGCGCAGGGCCTCGCGCACGGCGCGCACCGACCGGCGGGCCAGCCAGGCCAGGTGCAGGATTTCAATCGCGGTGAAGCATTTCAGGTGCAGGTGCGGCCCGGCCTCGCGCAACGCCCGCAGCAGGTCGAGGTAGTAGCCAAACGGCAGCGTGGGATGCAGGCCGCCCACCATGTGCAACTCGGTGATGCCCCGCTGCATCGCCTCGCGCGCCTTCTCGACGATCTGGGGGATGGTCAGCTCGAAGCCATCCGCGTCGCGCTTCTTGCGGGCGAAGGCGCAGAACTGACAGGAAAGGATGCAGTAGTTCGAGTAGTTGATGTAGCGGTTGAGGATGTAGGTGGCGCGGCGGCCGTTGCGGCGCTGGTTGGCCAGGTCGGCCAGCGCGCCCAGGGCGTGGAGGTCCCGGCACTCAAACAGGCGCAACGCCTCGGCCTCGGTCAACCGGTCGCCGGCGGACACCCGGGCTTCGAGATCGTGCAGTGGGCTGCGGGCGATGAAGAAGTTCATCGTGCGGCCAGCTAAGCAGCGGCCAATGGGGAACGCAAACGCGCTCCTCGCGTCGGCTTCCGCGCCTGCCGTTTCGCCGGCTTTGGGCCGGCGGTCGGTGCAGCCCGGCCCGCTGCCAAAGCCCTGAACTGCGGTCGCACGCCGCTCCCGAGCCGGGGTCACTGTCCTCCCCACGCGGCGGTGCTGACTTTCCGTTTGCCTCGCCTGCGGGGGCGGGATTTGATCGCGCCATGAAGCACGCCGCCCTTTCCTCCGCTTCCCCTTCTGGCCGGGTTTCCCGCCGCGAATTCCTCCAGCGCTCGACCGCCGTGGCGGCCGGGTTTTCGCTCCTGCCGGCGACCGCACGGACTACCGAAGCCGGCCCCAGGCTGAACCTCGGCCTGATCGGCTGCGGCGGCCGCGGCCGCTGGATTGCCGACCTGTTCCTCAAACACGGCGGTTACGAACTGGCCGGCGTATTTGACTACTTCGCCGACCGCGCCAACGCCGCGGGCGATCAGTTCAAGGTCCCGACCGCCCACCGCTACAGCGGCCTTTACGGCTACCGCAAGCTGCTCGAGCAGCCCGGTCTGGACGCGGTGGCCATCGAGAGCCCGCCGTTCTTTCACCCCATGCAGGCGGCGGATGCCGTGGCCGCGGGCAAACACGTGTACCTGGCCAAGCCCGTGGCCGTGGACGTGCCCGGCTGCCAGAGCATCGAAGCCAGCGGCCGCCAGGCCACGGCCAGGAAGCTCGCGTTCCTGGTGGACTTCCAGACCCGCGCCCACCCGGCCTATCAGGAAGTGGCCCGCCGCATCCGGGCCGGCCAGATCGGGCGGCTGGTGTCCTTGGATGTCGGCTACCAGTGCGACCTCTACTTCCAGGGCATGGACGAGGAGTTCCGCCGAAGCAAGCGCGACGCCGAGGCCCGCGTGCGCGCCTGGGCCATTGACCGCGTGCTGTCCGGCGACGTGATCACCGAGCAGAACATCCACTCCCTGGACGTGGCCACGTGGTTCACCGACGCCGCCCCGCTCAAGGCCTACGGCACCGGCGGCCGCGCCCGGCCGTACCTGGGCGACTGCTGGGACCACTACGCGGTGATCTTCTGGTTCCCGGAGAACGTCATTGCCAGCTTCAGCTCGAAGCAGGTCGGCTTCGGCTACGACGACATCCTGTGCCGGGCCTACGGCACCGCGGGCACGGTGGACACGCACTACGCGGGCAAGGTGACCCTGCGCACCCGCGACGACGCCTTCAACGGCGACTCGCGCAACCTTTACCAGGACGGCGCGGTGCGGAACATCGCCGCGTTCCACGACGCCATCGTGAAGGGCGATTTCACCAATCCCACCGTGGCCCCCAGCGTGCGCTCGAACCTCACCACCATCCTCGGTCGCACCGCCGCCTACACCGGCAAGGAGGTGACCTGGGCCGAGATGATGCAGCGCGCCGAGGCGTGGGAGTTCCCGTTGCACGAACTGCGGGCCTGAACCGTCCCGCGCCGGTGGAGCGCAGCGTCCGTGGCAAAACCCATCCCATGAGCGCCTTGTCGCGTCCTTCCCGCCTGGACCGGCTGCTGGCCGCGGTGTGCGTGAACTGCCCGGTCTGTCGCACCGCCCGGCGGCGGCCGCACGGCGCCGCTTACCAACTGGTGCGTCGCGTCGAGGCGCGCTGGTGCCCGGTTTGCCGCGCCTACGCGCGCGTGTACGGCCGGCCGGCGCATGAACCCCCGCCCGGCTGAGTGGCTCAGTTCCCGCGCATGGCCGCCCCGCTCGCCGCCGTAGCTCCCGCCACCGCCGCGCCACTGGTCCGCCTGCGCGGCATCGGCAAACGTTTCGGACCGGTGACCGTCCTGCGCGGGGTGGACCTGGACCTTTACGCCGGCGAAGTGCTGGTGTTGGCCGGGGAAAACGGCGCCGGGAAAAGCACGCTCATCAAAATCCTCGGCGGCGTGCACACCGAATTCGAGGGCGCCATCGAGATCGCCGGCCGCGCGGTCCGACCCCGCTCGCCGCTGGAGGCCGCCGCGCTGGGCGTGGCCATCATTTTCCAGGAGCTTTCGCTGGTGCCCACCCTGAGCGTGGCCGAAAACATCTTTCTGGGCCGGCCGTTGACCCGCCACGGTTTCGTGGACGCCACCGCCCAGCGCGCCGCCGCCCGCCGGCTGTTGGACCAACTCGGCCTCGACCTGGACGTGGACCGGCGTGTCGAGGACCTGCCGATTGCGCAGCAGCAACTGACCGAAATCGCCAAGGCCCTGGCGCGTGACGCGCGGG
The DNA here is from genome assembly GCA_037445715.1 of Verrucomicrobiales bacterium. Taxonomy (GTDB): domain Bacteria; phylum Verrucomicrobiota; class Verrucomicrobiia; order Limisphaerales; family J093; genus DSVZ01. Next base: position 22,832 of record JBBIJZ010000061.1, read on the forward strand.
TGATCGTCATGGACGAACCCACCAGCGCCCTCAACGCGCCGGAGGTGGAAAAGCTCTTCCGCCTCATCGCCGACCTCAAGGCCCGCGGCTGCGGCCTGATCTACATCACCCACAAGATGGAGGAAATCGAGCGCCTGGCCGACCGCATCTGCGTGTTGCGCGACGGCGAGCATGTGGGCACCGCGCCGGCCGCGGAGCTGCCGCCGGCGAAGCTCGTGAACTGGATGGTCGGCCGCGAGGTCGAGGAGCAATTCCCCCGCCACGCCGCGCAACCGGGTCCCGAGCGGTTGCGCGTGGAGGATTTTTCGGTCCGGCGCGGCGGCCGGGCGGTGGTCGAGCCGGTGTCGTTTCAGGTGTGCGCCGGCGAAATCCTGGGCGTGGCCGGGCTCCAGGGCTCCGGCGCCAGCGACCTGTTCGCCGGCCTGTTCGGCGCGTACGGCCGGGCGGTGAGCGGCCGGGCGTGGTTGAACGGGCGCCCGCTGGAAATCACCTCGCCGCGCCGCGCCATTGACCAGGGCCTGGCCTGGCTGACCAACGACCGCAAGGCCACGGGCCTGGTGCTGCCGCTTTCGATCGTGGCCAACGTCACGCTGGCCGACCTGCCGCGGCTTTCCCCGGGCGGCTGGCGGCGCCCGGCGCGGGAACGCGCGGCCACGCGCGCACTGACCGGGCCCCTCGCCCTGCGCGCCGCCTCGCTCGAGCTGGAGGTCGGGGCGCTGTCCGGCGGCAACCAGCAAAAGGTGGTCCTGGCCCGGTGGCTCCAGACCCGCCCGCAGTTGCTCCTGCTGGACGAGCCGACCCGCGGCATTGACGTGGGCGCCAAGCGCGAGATTTACCAGCTCTTGAACGAGCTGACCGCCCGCGGCCTGGCCATCTTGCTCATCACCTCCGAACTGCCCGAGCTGCTGGCCTTGAGCGACCGGATCGTGGTGCTGCATCGCGGCCGGCTGACCGCGCACTTCACCCGCGCCGAGGCCACGCCGGAGAAGGTCCTCGAAGCGGCCATGGGAAGGGCATGAAATCCGAAATGCGACATCCGAAGTCCGAAAGGCCGGGCCCGCTCGCCCGGTTGTGGTCGAACCCCGCCAGCCGGGCGTTGATGGCGCTGGCGCTGGTGCTGGTGTTGGGCTGCGTGTTTCACGCCGACGGCGCCTTCTTCAAGCCGGGCACGCATCGCGACGCGCTGCGGCAGGCGTCGGTCTTCGGCATCCTGGCCTGCGGGATGACGCTGGTGATCATCAGCGGCGGCATTGACCTGGCGGTGGGTAGCGTGCTGGCGCTGGTGGCGGTGAGTTTTTCGCTGCTGAGCATCCACTGGGGCTGGGCTCCCGGGCTGGCGGTGCCGGTGTGCCTGGCCCTGGGTGCCTTGTGCGGCGCCACCGCCGGCGGGCTCACGGCGGGGTTCCGCATCCAGCCGTTCATCGCCACGCTGGCGATGATGGTCTTCGCCCGCGGCCTGGCGAAGACGATCTCCGGTGGGATGAAGGTCTCGACCGCGGTCCGCAACCCCGACGGCAGCTACGGTTACGTGCCCGTGCCGGGCGTGTTTCGGTTCATAGACAGCCGCATCCTGGGGGACAACGTCTCGATGGTGACGGTGATCTTTGTGGTGTGTGCGTTGCTGACCTGGCTGCTGCTGGCGCGGCACCGCTGGGGGCGGGAACTGTACGCCATCGGCGGCAACGAGGAGGCCGCGCGGCTCTCGGGCGTGCCGGTGGTGCGCACCAAGGTGCTGGCCTACGCGGCCAGCGGCCTGCTCGCGGCCGTGGCGGGCCTCTGCCAGGCCGCGCAGGAACAGCAGGGCGACCCCGAGACCGGCGCGGGCTACGAGCTCACCGCCATCGCCATCGTGGTCATTGGCGGCACGCCGCTGACCGGCGGCCGGGGCGGCATTGGCCTGACCCTGCTGGGCACGCTGACCATCGGCTACCTGGAGAAAATCTTGAGCATCAACGCCGTGCCCGAGGCCAGCCGACTCATGCTCACCGGTGTCATCATTGTCGCGGCCGTGCTCACCCAGCGCCGACGGCGGAGTTGAGTCTTGGGTCTGGGGTCTCGGATTTCCGGATTTTGAGAACGGCCGGATGTCGGGGGCGCATCGCCCAGCCGCCGGGCTGGTAACCCGGCGGGACGGGCAGGTTGCCCGTTCACCTGCGGTTTGTCCGTGTCGCTCCGGCGTTGAGCGGGCTTTGGACTCGTCCGCTACCAGCCGGTGCGCCCGTCCCGCCGCGTTGCCATTCGCCCGGTCGCCGCTAAGCTGGGGCGCATGGTGTACGATCCGACGTTGGACGACCTGTTGCAGAAGGTCTGGGACGGGCAACGCATCAGCCGCGCGGAGGCGCTGCGGCTGGCCGCGCTGCCGCTCGAGGAACTGGGTGCCCTGGCCGGGCGCCGGCGGCAGTTGGCCAAGGCCGCCGCCTACGGCGGCCGCGGCAACGCCATCGTGACCTACAACGTGGACCGCAACATCAACTACACCAACGTCTGCAACGTCTATTGCAAGTTCTGCGCCTTTTACCGCACCGAGAAAGACCCCGACGCCTATGTCATCTCGCTGGCCGAGCTGGACCGCAAGGTCGAGGAAACCCTCGCCCTGGGCGGCACGCAGATTCTCTTGCAAGGCGGCCACCACCCGAAGCTGACCAAGCAGTGGTATCTGGACCTGCTCGGGCACTTGAAGGCGAAGTTCCCGCAGGTGAACATCCACGGCTTCAGCCCGAGCGAGTTCATCCACTTCCGCGAGGTCTTCAACGAACCGCTCGAGCAAATCCTCCGCGACTTCCGCGCCGCGGGCCTGGGCAGCCTTCCCGGCGGCGGCGGTGAAATCCTCGTGGACCGCGTGCGCAAACGCATTTCGCCGCTCAAGGCCACCAGCGACGAGTGGTTGGAGGTGATGGACACCGCCCACCGCCTGGGCCTGTACTCGAGCGCCACCATGATGTTCGGCCACGTCGAGAACCTCGAAGACCGCCTCGAGCACCTCGACCGCCTGCGCCAGCAACAGGACCGTTCCCTGGCGCGACGGCGCGCGGCCGGCGCAGGCGCCGACCCCGCCACCGCCTCGCCCTACGCGCCGGGCGACGGTCCCGGGTGCTTCACCGCCTTCATCGGGTGGACGTTTCAGCCCGAAAACACCCGGCTGCGCCTGCCGCCGGTGGGGGCGCACGACTACCTGCGCACCCAGGCGCTGGCACGCATCTACCTCGACAACTTCGAGAACGTGCAAAGCTCGTGGGTCACGCAGGGGCCGGACATCGGCCAGGTCGCGCTGCAATTCGGCGCCAATGACCTGGGGAGCATCATGATCGAGGAAAACGTGGTCTCCCAGGCCGGGGCGAGCTTCCGCCTCACCGTGGCGGACATGCACCGGCTCATCCGCGATCTGGGCTACGAGCCGCACCAGCGCGACAACTGGTACCGGCTGGTGAATTGAGGCGGGCACCGCCCGGGGCGAATCGGGCGCGAGCGAAAAAGCCGTCACTCGGTGACCTTGGTTCGACCGACGCCCGGATGGCCGCCCGCATCCGGTCCTGAGCAGTCGCCCACGCCGGGAATTGGCACGTCCTTTCCGCCGGCCGGAAGCCCCCTCGACGGCGGGCAAGACGCCTGCCGCTACGGATGCCCTGAAGTTCCCGCATCCAGCACCTCCGCGATGCTCGGATGGTCTATCAGCGCCAGCGCCTTGCATCCGCCACCGGCCGGCCTCAGTTTGCCGTCATGAACATGCACCCGCAGTCGCCCACACCGGCGCCCGCCGCCCCGCTCCTCGCGCCCACCAACCCTGGCACGCTGGCGCAACTACGCACCGCCATCCGCGCGTTCGTGCTCAGCCGCGTCAAAGACACCGCGCTCGCCGAGGACATCACACAGGAAACTCTCGTCCGCCTGCACCGCAAACTTCACACCCTGCGCGCCGGCGAAAAACTCGAGGCGTGGGTGTTTCAAATCGCCCGCAACGCCGTGGCCGATCACTTCCGCGCCGCCCGCCCCGGTGAGCCGTTTGAGGAAGAATCGCACGCGCCGCCTCCCGACCCCGCCCGACACGAACCGCTCGCGGTCGAGGAAGCCGCCTTGAAGGCCAAACTGGCCGCCTACGTCCGGCGCGTCGTGGAAGGATTGCCGCCGGCCTATCGTGACGCGCTGCGGTTGGTGGAATTTGAGGGCGTCCCGCAGGTCGAACTGGCCCGTCGCCTCGGCCTGAGCGTCTCCGCCG